>SKOH01000032.1 GCA_007120165.1 Clostridiales bacterium | reverse complement strand
TAACTAAAGAGATTGATGGCGCATTGATCCCGGCCCATGTAGACCGTTCAAGTTTCAGTGTCTTAAGTAATTTAGGATTTATTCCTCCCGAGTTTAACGGAAAGTTCCTTGAAATTAGCAGGAAAATTACTAAAACAGAGTTTTATGAACAATTCCCCACTACGAATGAATACAAAATCATACAAAACTCTGATGCTCACGACCTTACCTCTATTTTAGAGAGAGAAGAGGCAAATATATTTAGTGCGGCGAGTAACGCTTCCATAATACAAACATTTAAAAAAAATATTTAAAGGAGTGATGATGTGAAGGAGTTATCCCTGCATATCTTAGATATTGTTCAGAACTCTCTAAAAGCAAAAGCAACTATTGTAGAGATAAGGATCAATGAAAATCTAAAAAATGATCGCTTAACGATTGAAATTAAAGATAATGGCAAAGGTATGAGCCAGGGTCTGTTGGAAAAAGCAACAGACCCTTTTGTTACAACCAGGAAAACAAGAAGGGTAGGCCTTGGACTTTCTTTACTAAAAGCTGCAGCACAACAGTGTGAAGGGGATTTATCTATTGAATCAGTAGAAGGAATTGGCACTAGAGTTTATACTACTTTTCAATATAGTCATATTGATCGTGTCCCGTTAGGTAATATGGTGGATTCTCTGATTACATTGCTTATTGCAAGTGAGGAAGAAGATTCGGCTGACCCATCCAATAAATCTGAAGATAGTGCGGCATTTAATTACGTGTATGAACATCAAATAAATGATCAGACATTTTTATTTGAAACGAAAGAAATTAAAAAAATCCTAGGAAATACACCGATAAATGATGTATACGTTTTAGATTGGATTAAAAATTACTTAAAAGAAAACTTAGAAAGACTTGTTAAAACATAAAATATATTATAAGATATTTTAAGTAGAATCATTATCCATTAGTATTTATGGTTAGGATTGTTGTAACATTAACAAACTTAATTATAAAAGCTATAATAAGAGCTACAAAATATAAAAAAATGATAGGGGTGAAACAAAGTGAAAGTGTTTTCATTTAAAGGAGGTATACATCCACCAGAAAGAAAGGATTATACTGCTCATTTAGCATTAGAAAAAGCAAAAGAACCAGAAATCGTTGAAATACCACTTCAACAGCATATTGGAGCTCCCTGTAATGCGGTGGTGAAAGTAGGGGATTTGGTAAAAGTCGGCGAAAAGATCGGTGAAGCAGGAGGATTTGTATCGGCACCAGTTCACGCCAGTGTTTCCGGTACAGTTCGGGAAATTGCTATGAAACCCGCTGCCAATGGAGAAGTACTAACCGTGGTGATTGTATCCGATGGGAAGAATGAAGTGCATGAATCAGTTAATAAGAAAGGAAGCATTGAAAATCTTAGCGGTGATGAAATTAAAGAAATTATTAAAGAAGCTGGAATTGTGGGAATGGGTGGCGCAACATTTCCAACCCATGTAAAACTATCCCCTCCACCGGATAAAGCCATTGATACCGTTATACTGAACGGGGCGGAATGTGAGCCGTATTTAACAGCGGACCATCGTTTGATGGTGGAACATCCGAACGAGGTTGTTGGTGGTTTAAAGGCCATTATGAAAGTGCTGAATGTGACAACCGGGTATATCGGTATTGAAAACAATAAGCCGGATGCCATCGAGATCATGCAAAAATCCGTTGAAAACGAAGAAAATATTCAAATCGTTGTACTTCAGACTAAATATCCCCAAGGTGCTGAAAAACAGTTAATTGATGCATGTACGGGACGAATTGTACCTTCAGGAGCTTTGCCGATGGAAGTAGGCGTTGTGGTTAATAATATTGGAACCGCATATCAGATTCATCAATCTATCGAAACAGGCATGCCTCTAATTGAAAGAGTAACTACCCTAAGCGGTGGGATTTTGCAAAGTCCAAAAAATCTTTGGGTAAAAATTGGTACACCAGTTAACGAACTTGTTGAACAATGTGGAGGTTTGAAAGAACCTGCTGGAAAGATCATAATGGGTGGACCTATGATGGGTATGGCAGTAAGTACAGATAAACTACCGATTACTAAAGGATCGTCCGGGGTACTGTTTTTTAATCGCGAGGAAGGAACCATACCAGAACCGGAAAACTGTATTCGATGTTCTGCCTGTGTGGATATCTGCCCGGTTTACTTACAACCCCTCTATATTAGTGCGTATACTTTAGTTGATAATATCGACATGGCTGAGAAATTTTACCCGATGGATTGTATTGAATGTGGGTCATGTTCATATATTTGTCCTTCAAAGCGGCCATTATTACAAAGTATTAGAATTGCTAAGGGAGAAATACAAGCGAGAAACAGAAAATAAAGAAATGCGATAGATCGTATAAGGAGGGAAATTAATGAGTGATCGATTAATTGTATCTTCTTCTCCTCACCTTAGAGAAGATACCTCGATTCAAAAAATTATGTTCGATGTTGCCATTGCCTTGATACCGGCAACAATAGCTTCAGTTTATTTTTTTAGAGCACCAGCTGCAATGATTCTATTAATTAGCATCATTTCCTGTTTGGTAACGGAAATAGTGGTTCAAAAAATCAGAAAGACACCAGTAACAATTCATGATGGCAGTGCTCTAGTAACTGGAATGTTACTTGCTTTAAACTTACCATCAACCGTTCCATTATGGTTACCGGTAGTAGGTTCTGTATTTGCCATAGGTATTGTAAAACAATTATTTGGCGGGGTTGGTCATAACTTTATGAACCCTGCATTAGCTGCAAGAATTATGCTTACGATTTCCTACACTGATCGAATGACCGGATGGGTAGAACCAGGGGTAGATGCTGTTTCAACCGCTACTCCGTTAACTTTTGTAAAAGATTTTACAGCTGTGCAAGACGGGGCACCTAGTTTTGTTGATCTTCTAATAGGAAATGTTGCAGGAAGCATGGGAGAAACATCTGCATTACTTTTAATTATTGGAGGAATTTACTTAGTGTACCGCGGTGTAATAACTATAAAAATTCCCGGGGTATACATTTTAACTGTTGCCATTGCCACATTGCTTTATGGCGGATTTGATGTGCAGTACATGACTTTCCATTTGCTATCCGGTTCACTAATGATTGGTGCTATTTATATGGCAACAGATTATGCGTCTACACCGGTAACGCCAAGAGGAAGAATTTATTTTGCTCTGGGATGCGGAATTTTGACTGCAACCATTCGACTATTTGGCGGGTATGCTGAAGGAGTAGGTTTCTCAATATTATTGATGAATACCATGGTACCGATCATCGACCGTTATACAGCTCCGAAAGTCTTTGGGGAGGTGAAAAAGCAAAATGCGTGAAATAATTAAATTAGGATTAATTTTATTGATCATCACGTCTGTAGCAGGTTTAATCCTAGGCGGAGTAAACTCTATGACTGCAGACATTATTGAAGCACGAGCTCTTGAAGATAGTATGGAAGCCATTGAAGCCTTTTTCCCGGAGTCTGATGATGCTGGAATTATAGATGATGGCGACGTGTTGGCCTATGATTTAGTGGACGAAGTTTATGAAGTTCTACAAGGCGATACTGTTATTGGTTATACAATCAAGACCGTACCGAATGGCTATGACGGACCGATAGAACTCTTAACCGGGATCAGCATTGAAGGAGAAATTACCGGCATTGAGATACTAAGTCAAACCGAAACTCCGGGTCTTGGAGATCGTATTACCAATGATGAATTTAAAGATCAATTTGCAGGACAATCTTCTGACGAGGAACTGGAGGTAGACGCATTATCCGGCGCTACAGTATCCAAAAATGCTGTAGTTAACGGTGTCAATGCAGCAACCGAAGTGTTTGAAGAGGAACTTAGAAACTAAAAATGGAGGTGTTAACATGAATATGGGCAATATTGTTAAAAATGGTATTGTTAGAGAGAATCCGGTATTTATTCAATTCCTGGGAATGTGTCCGGTTTTAGCGGTCACTGGAACGGCCACCAATGGACTCGGAATGGGTCTTGCAACCACTGCTGTTCTCCTAGGCTCAAATACTGTTATAGCATTAATGAAAAATTTCATCCCAAGCAAAATAAGAATTCCAAGTTTTATTGTTGTTATCGCTACATTTGTAACAATGATTGGTATGGTCATGAATGCCTATTTGCCTGATTTGTTTAATGCGTTGGGAATATTTATTCCACTGATCGTAGTAAACTGTTTAATCCTAGGCCGGGCAGAATCCTTTGCTTCTAAAAAACCTACAGGTGCTTCAATGGTTGACGGTATAAGTATGGGGCTAGGGTTTACTCTCGCCTTAGTAGTACTGGGAGCCGTAAGAGAATTAATTGGGAGCGGTTCCATTTTTGGCCTGGAGTTATTAGGAGAGGCTTATCCAGCCATGGGTATTATGGTTCAGCCTCCGGGTGCTTTCTTAGCCCTAGGTTTGTTGACTGCGCTTTTCAATGTCGTGATTTTGAAACGAATCAAATAGATAGGAGGATCGGAATATGCTAGATTTATCAGTTTCGTCGTTATTTGCAATTCTTGTGAGTGCTATTCTAGTAAACAACTTTGTATTGTCTAGATTTCTAGGAATCTGTCCTTTCCTAGGCGTTTCAAAACAAGTGGAAACTGCCTTTGGTATGGGGATGGCTGTAACTTTTGTTATGAGTTTAGCCTCAATTATTACGTTTGTTGTACAAAACTATATATTAGATCCGCTAGGTCTTCAGTATATGCAAACCATCATGTTTATTTTGGTTATTGCTTCCTTGGTGCAATTTGTAGAAATGGTTATTCAAAAAACCAGCCCGGCGCTATATCAGTCTTTAGGAGTGTTTTTACCGCTAATCACTACTAACTGTGCGGTTTTAGGTCTTACGATACTAAATATTCAAGAAAATTATAACATCGTTGAAACCATTGTTCATGCTATTGGGGCTGCGGTAGGTTTCTCATTGGCGATTGTATTATTTGCTGCCATTCGAGAAAAATTGGAAATTGCAAATGTACCACAACCTTTCAAAGGATTTCCAATCGCTTTACTTACTGCAGGTCTAATGTCGTTAGCATTTTTAGGTTTCTCCGGTCTTGTATAGAGAGGTGAGTATATGAATATCAGTGATGTTATATATCCAGTTGTAAGTTTGGGAGGATTGGGTTTACTCTTTGGTGGAGGTTTGGCTTTTGCCTCGCAAAAATTTGCAGTAAAAGTTGATCCGTTAATTCTTCAGGTAAACGATGCATTACCTGGAGTTAACTGTGGAGCCTGTGGTTACCCGGGATGCTCTAGCTTTGCGAAAGCTGTTGTAGAGGAAGTTGCTGCTGTAGACGGATGTCCTGTCGGAGGAAAGTCCACTGCTGAAGAGGTAGCGAAGGTCATGGGCGTTGAAGTAAGCGTTGGTGAGCGTCAAGTGGCAAAAGTTATTTGTAATGCAGACAATAAAAAAGCAAAGGAAGATTTCGACTATCAGGGTATTGTAGACTGTAAAGCTGCCAGTAAGTTTAATGGTGGTAGCAAATCCTGTAATTATGGCTGTCTGGGTCTGGCTACTTGTGTAAGAGAGTGCCCTGTGGATGCCATCCATATTACCAATAACAAGATTGCAAAAGTCGATCCGGATCTATGTATTAGTTGTGAAAAATGCGTTAAAGTTTGTCCGAAAAATGTGATTGACATGGTTCCTGAGAGTCAGGAAGTGGTCATCACCTGTAAAAATGAAGAAAAAGGAAAGATTGCCCGTCAGAAATGTGATGTTGCTTGTATCGGTTGTCAGATTTGTGTAAAATCCTGTCCATTTGATGCAATCGATTTTGAGAACAATCTTGCTTTTATCGACTATGACAAGTGTACGAACTGTCATGTATGTGTGGAAAAATGTCCGACCCATGCAATTGAAGGGGATATCAATAACCGTAAAAAAGCGGAAATACTACAGAACAAATGTATTAAGTGTAATATTTGTGCAAAAGCCTGTCCTGTGGATGCTATCGAAGGAGAAGTAAAAGAAAAGCATCTCGTTCATCAAGATCAGTGCATTGGATGTAGTGTTTGTGCTGAAAAATGTCCAAAGGACGCGATCGAAATGAAAAAGAGGAAGTAAATATAAAAAGTATAGAAAACCCCCTGCGATAATGCAATAAATTTTCATAATCGCAGGGGGTTTTTACTTTTGTCGTTGTTGAATTTTAACTTGTAAGAAAGGATTGAAAGTGTTAAAATCTTTATGAGTTCATATTAAGCGTATTGCGCAAAAATAGGCATGTTGCCCTATTCTGTTGATAATCATAGAAACGAGTGAGAAATAATGAATTTAAAGAAAATGATCTATTTAGCAATATTAGTGTCTCTCGGACTGGCACTGCATATTATAGAAGGCTTCATACCAAATCCCTTTGTAGGCCTTGCACCGGGGGCAAAACTTGGATTAGCTAATATTATCGGTTTAATTACCTTAGTAATACTTGGTTTAAAAAGTGCATTAACCGTCAATATTTTAAGGTCTTTTTTAGGAGGTCTTGCCACCGGAGCAGTTACATCGATGTTTTACAGCATGGCCGGTGCTTTTCTGAGTACTTTAGCGATGTGGTTTATTTATAAGTACTTTAGACGCCAATTCAGTTTAATTGGAGTAAGTGTCTTCGGGGCTCTTGCCCATAATGTCGCACAGCTGTTGGTAGCTGCCCTGATTATCAGCAACATTAGAATTTTCATATACTTGCCGATTCTGATGTTTGCCAGTATTCTTACCGGAATTTTCATTGGATTAACTTCTCAGCTAACATTGTCGAAAATCAAGAATTCTGTGACCGTCAGTTTAACGAAATACTCATAATTGAGGTGAAGAGTAATGAAGTTGCCCTTAATACTGGCTTCGAAATCGCCTAGAAGAAAGGAAATCCTTCAAGATTTAGGGTTTCAACCAAGGGTTTTTGAAAGTAATATCAAAGAAATCAGTGATCCGTGGTGTCGTTCTATGGAAGATAAAGTCATTAGCATTGCGAGAAAAAAAGCCGATGCTGTATCCTCGATACTTAACGGCACTATTTCTGAAAATCTTATAATTGCTGCCGATACGATAGTCTGTTTAAAAGAAGAAATATTGGGAAAGCCTAAAAATCAAAATGAAGCTGTTAAAATGCTGAAAAACTTATCTGGAAACAAACACACGGTAATAACGGCCACGGTTATAATAGATAGGCAAAAAAAAACAAACTTTGAAATGGCAAACAAAACCATTGTGAACTTCAAAAAACTTACTAATGAAGGAATTCTTGACTATCTTGGGCAAAATGAATATTCAGATAAGGCTGGTGCGTATGGTATTCAAAATAATGGAAATCGAATAATTGAAAACATTGAAGGAGACTATTTCAATGTGATGGGTCTTTCAGTAACTACTCTGATTGATTATTTTAAGACATATCATAATATAGAGATTTCCGCAAAAAAGTTGATGAGTAAGCATGGACATATGATTAGAAAATTCAGAAGTGATGGTGACTAAGATGAGTAAACCTTTTTTTAATAGAAGAATTGCAATTGTTATTACAATGCTTTTAATCCTTATGATTATTTTTATGGGAATTACCTCGGGAGAAAGACAAGAGGTCAGTGAGATAGAACGGTGGGTCGGGAACATTATTACACCTGTTCAACGTGCAGTAATGGCTCCAATTCATGCTGTACAGGACAGAGTTTATGATCTAGCCAATTTCGCACAGCTAAATCAACAAAATCAAGAACTTCAAGAAAAACTTATTGAAAAAGAACAAGCTTTAGTTGAAGTACGCCTATCAATGAATGAGTTAGAGGAACTCCGGGGGTTGCAGGAAGCGTTGAACTATATACCTGCAGAAACTTATGGAGAGCCGATATCTGCCCGTATCATTTCCAAATCCAATGCTGACTGGTTTAATGTTTTTACCATTAACGCCGGAGAAAATCATGGAATAATTCAAGACAGCGTTGTACTGAGTCAAGGTGGTTTAGTCGGAAGAGTCATCGAAGTGGGCGACAACTGGGCAAGAGTAATGTCTATATCCGATAGCAATAGTTCCGTAAGTTTTAAAGTGCTACGGGAAGGAAATGTGGAAGGGATCGTTCAAGGTAGTGCCACAGAGAATCTGGAAGGGTATCTTTTTGATCCGCGAATGGAAATTGAAATAGGCGATCAATTGGTGACATCCGGGCAAGGTATTTTTCCTGCGGGGATTTTAATAGGTGAAGTTACTGAAATTGGCAAATCAAGAGAACAACTCTTAGATGCTGTAAAAGTTCATCCTGCTGTGGATTTCCAAAAAATCAACCGCGTATTAGTTTTGAATACTACTGACAGCAACTAAAGTTTCTTTCATTAAAGGAGACGTTATGAATAAAATAATAATACTTGGGATTTTAACAGCAAATATTATCCTTCAAACTACGATTTTAAATTTCTTAACCATTAACGGAGCTACACTGAACACTACCCTTTTGCTAATCATCGTGCTTAGCGTTTATTTGAAACCAAGAGACAGTTTTTTATATGCTCTTTATTCAGGACTACTATTGGATACGGTTACCGGTGTATTCATAGGTCTTAATACATTTATATTTTTACTGCTTGCCTATGCCATATCGATCATCCAAGAAGAAATTGTAAAAGAGAGTTATGTAACCCCTTTACTGCTGGGGATTATGTCGATTGTAATTTATAACGTGTTCAGCCTTTTTTTCGTGTATTTAATGGGTTATACTGTACGTTTTACCCATTATTTCAGCTTGAATACTTTAGTGGAGATTGGATATAACAGTGTGATTATGCTGTTAATATACACGCAATTTGGAAAATTTTACAATAAAAGAATGAAAGAAGTAAAATATTAGGATCAGGTGATTAAAATGACGAAGGATAAAAAAGCTGCAAAAAGATATGTCATCGTAGCCTTTATGATAATTGTGGTGTTTGCCATAATCTTTCTTAGGCTGGCAAGTTTAATGATCGTGGAAGGCGAAGTTTATAGAAATCGCGCTGCAAATAGTATTTTAAAGACTATTACGACTCCAGCTCCCCGTGGTGAGATTTACACGCGAGAAGGTGAACTGCTTGCGGGTAATAGTCCAAGCTATAATATCCAGCTTATGAGAAATGAGACCATTGATATGGACATAAATGAGATGGCCCGAAATCTTATGGCTATTCTACGCAAGAATGAGGACTTGGAAGAAGATGACTTTCCAATTGTATTTTCTGAGGAGGGTGGCCTTTATTTTACTTACGATGAAAAAATAGCTCAATGGAAAGAAAGTTATGACCTAGAGGAAGCACAAACGGCTAAGGAAGCCTTTGAAATGTTAAAATACCGTTATGGTATAGAGGATATTGGAGATGAAGAGGCACAGCAGTATTTTATAAATGAACTGTCCGAAATATCTGTTCCCATATCCATTCATAGTTGGAAATTTCGTGAAGAATTACACAAGGAACGCTGGATGGGCAGTTATAGAATTGAAGACTACGAGATGAGTGCTCAAGAAACCTTTAATTATATTCGCAAGGAAGTTTTTGGTATAAATGGGGATCTGACAGATAAAGAGGTGCGGGATATCATGATTCTGCGGGATCAGATTCAGCGCCAAGGGTCCTATTTTCAATATCAGCCAGTAACGATTATCGAAGATATCAGCATCAAGTCTGTTATAGACATTGAAGAACATATTTATAAATTTCCTGGCGTTAATGTAGTTAGCGAGCCCGTCAGACATTATCCCAATGGATCCTTAGCTTCCCATACCGTCGGTCACGTGGGCAGAATAGCAACAGATAGTGAGATCAACTATTATGTCGAAGAATTAGGCTATGAAAAAGATAATATTATCGGAAAGCTCGGAATCGAGCATGCCTTTGAAATTGATCTTCAAGGGAAACCTGGACTGGAAGAGGTTTTAGTGGATTCCAGAGGGCGACGGCAGGAAACATTGGAAACTATAAACCCCATCCCTGGCAACAATATTTATACTAGCATTGATAAAAACTTACAGTTGAAAACGGAAAACATCCTAGAAGAAGTAATAAATGCTATCCAACAAGGTGGCACTTATGAATCTCCATGGGGAACCGATACTTTTAAGAGTGCCCAGGGACGAGTGTATGATAAAGCAAAAAGTGGGTCTGCTGTGGTATTGGATGTTAATACCGGCAAAGTACTGGCCTTGGCCAATTATCCGGACTTCGATCCGAATCTTTTTACAACCGGGATAAGTAGTGAAGACTGGGCTAGCCTTCAACCTGAGAATCCAAGGAACAGTATATCCCCGGCACCGCTAAGAAATATTGCCCTAAGCTCCGCGGTCCAACCTGGTTCTGTATATAAAATGGTAGTAGGATTAGCTGCCCTAGAGTATGGTCTTGATCCGAATTATCGTATGCAGGATATCGGTTTTATTGAAGTTGGAATTGGTGGCAATCAGATCTTTGGTAACTGGTTATGGAATCAAAGCAGAGGCTACCTAGGGAACCAGAATTTAGCGGAAGCCATTGCAGACTCAAACAATATTTATTTTGCTTCCATTCTCCGTAACTGGGATTATTCCAGAAAACGGGATCTGCCTTTTAATATGAGTATTGATCAAATGTTGGATTTTTCTAAGGAACTTGGGCTAAACGAGCCTTCAGGAGTTGAAATCAGCGTTCCCAGTGAAGTCTCAGGGAAAATTCCCAGCGAAGAATCAAAAACCCGAGGCATTGAAAGATCACTCAGATGGAAACTGAGTAACGATCTGCTATTAGAGCATTTAGATTTAGAAGTGGTAGATCTTTCAGAGGATCCTAGGGAGGATATCATCGATGAAATTATCTCTTGGACCGCTGAAAACCCTTCCAGGGGAGAATTGTATAATCGATTGGTGGAAATCGGAATCGATAGAGAATATGTCCAGAGTATTGATAACGGAGAGGGCTGGGTAGACATTATCAAATATAGCTACTTTAATCAAGCCTATTGGACAGAAATGGATGTATTAAACCTTTCCATAGGACAAGGGGAACATCAATATACACCAATCCAAATGGCGAATTTTATGGCGATCCTAGCGAATGGTGGGACAAGATATGAAGTCTCGATGATAGAGGGGATAGAAAATCCTTCCACCGGGGAGTTTGAAAAGGTAGAACCGGTGATAGCTAATCAATTAAATTTAAGCAATCCCGCCCATTTAGATATTATAAATGAAGGTATGTTTCTTACAACGGAAGAGGGTACTCCTTGGAGATATTTTCAAGATTTTCCTGTGGATGTGGCCGGAAAAACCGGTACCGCACAGTTAACGGGTAAAATTCCACCCCCCGATGAAGTGGAATATCTTTTACAGCATCTCAATCGTTTCCGTGTAACAGAAGAACAAGTCTATGAAAAAATGGCGGAACTAAGAGAAAGCAATCCAAACCAGCTTCGTTTATTAGAAGACGGATTTGCTATGAGAGAAGCAATTAAAGCGCTGAATCCCAATATTGGGAATCAGGAATTGGATCAGTTCAAAGAGGATTACGATAATTACTCCTGGTTCATTGGCTTTGCTCCTTATGACGAACCGGAAATCGCTGTTGCTGTAGTAATTCATCAAGGGGGAACCGGTGGGTACTCAGCTCCGATCTTTAGAGAAATTGTGGCAGAGTATCTAGGAATGAATGAAGAACTGGATGAAGAAAACCCCGATGAATACGAAGGCGAGGATAGGGAAGAGGAAAACTCGGAGAATGAAGAACATGGGTTGGAAGAACCTGAAAATTAAATTTTTTCAAAGATTAAGCAGGAGATTTCTGATTTATAGAGAATAGTAACAGATAGAAGAATTTGAGTGTGGGGGTTTCAATATGGTCAATCAAAACATAATTGAATTTAAAGGAACGAAAGACGGGTTGATTATTAAAATTAAAGAATACCGGGATTTTCAAAATATTAAAAATGCGTTAATCGCCCAGTTTGAGAAAGCGGGAAGCTTTTTTGCCGGAGCAAAATTGTTAGACATCGAATGCCCTTTCATCAATGAAGAAGAACGACTGGAACTGAAAACCCTGGTTATGGAAAAGTATGATTTAACTTTTAAAGAAGTGATCGTGGAACCCGAAGATCAAATCTTTGAAGGCCTCAGTGAGGGGATGACGAAATTTCACAGTGGGACGCTGCGTTCTGGACAAGTTTTAGCCTACGACGGGAACCTTGTAATTTTTGGTGATGTAAATCCCGGAGCTGTGGTTAAAGCCAACGGTAATATCATCGTACTCGGTAGCCTAAGAGGCATTGCCCACGCAGGAGCTAACGGTAATGTCGAGGCTATTGTTTCAGCCCATGTACTGAATCCTACTCAATTAAGAATAGCGGATATCATTGCCCGATCCCCGGATGAAAAAATACCGGACTCGGTGAATCCCGAAGTTGCAAAAGTTAAAAATAAATCAGTATACGTAGAATCCAATTACAATGGAAAGAAGAAGGGGGAAAAATAATGGGAAAAGTTATCGTAATTACGTCGGGCAAAGGTGGGGTTGGAAAAACAACGGCTACAGCGAATATCGGTACAGCTTTGGCTAAATTAGGCAAAAAAGTGGTTGTAGTGGATGCTGATATTGGACTTCGTAATTTAGATGTGGTCCTAGGTTTAGAAAATAGAATTGTATATGATATTGTAGATGTAATAGAAGGGGTCTGTAAACTTCGCCAAGCATTAATTAAAGATAAAAAACACCCCGGGCTTCAACTGCTTCCTGCAGCACAAACGAAGGATAAAAATGCGATTGCGGCAGATCAAATGAAAACCTTGATTGATGAGTTGAAAGAACGATTCGACTATGTGGTAATCGACTGTCCGGCGGGTATTGAACAGGGCTTTAAAAATGCTATTGTAGGAGCGGATGAAGCAATTGTAGTATCAACTCCAGAGGTATCAGCTGTACGGGATGCGGATCGAATCATTGGTCTATTGGAAGCCGCAGAAATTAGGGATCCGAAACTAATTATCAATCGACTGCGTTATGATATGGTAAAGCGCGGAGATATGATGAATACAGAAGACATGATTGATATATTGGCCATCGATCTGCTAGGGGTGGTGCATGATGACGAAAATATCGTTATTTCAACTAATAGAGGGGACCCGGTAGTAAACCATGAGGATTCCTTTGCAGGCACTTCTTTTAGAAATATTGCCCGTCGCATTGACGGCGAAGATGTTCCTTTTGAACAGTACAAAGTGGAAAATGGAATTATGGACCGATTAAAAAGTTTTTTTAAAATCAATTCAAACTAAAAAGAGGGAGGGGGCACAACATGAATCTTAATATATTTAAGTGGTTCAACAAAGAAGACAAAACTAGTAAAAATGTAGCCAAAGAGCGATTACAACTTGTCCTGATTCATGATCGTAATAATTCATCACCGGAGTTTATTAATAGCTTAAAGAGTGATATTTTAGAGGTGATTTCAAAGTACATTGAAATTGATGAAAGCTGTTTTGACGTAAAGCTTGTACAAACCGATGATGATTCAACTTCTCGTGGGAAACCAGCGTTAGTTGCCAACATCCCCATTAAGAAAATGAAAGATCGGAAAAAGGAAAATTAAATTACTTATTAATTTTAATCAGACAGAACTTTAAGTTGAATGCTCAATTAAAGGTTCTGTTTTTTTGCGTTTTTTTAAAGTGATCAGTAGGAAGATTGATTTATATACATAGATATGATAAACTGAAGAGTCAAAAAATCTCTCATATCTTTAAGAACTTATACCTGAGTATCTGAGGAATGAAAATCAAGGAGTGAAATGATGGAAGATAAAATAATGAAAGTACAAATAGAGGACTTATTAATGAGAGTGGAAAAACCAGCAAGGTATCTGGGTAACGAAATGAACTCTGCCCATAAAGAGATAACAGAAGATACAATTCGCTTTGCATTCGCTTTTCCTGATACGTATGAAATTGGGATGAGTCACTTGGGCATGCAAATTCTGTATCACTTATTGAATGAACAGCAGGATGTCTTTTGTGAACGGGTATTTTCACCAAATGAAGACATGGAAAATCTCCTTAGAGAAAAGGGACGGTCCCTGTTTGCGCTAGAGTCCAAATCTCCCTTAAAAAACTTTGATTTTATAGGTTTTACCTTGCAATATGAACTGAGCTATACGAACATATTAAACATACTAGAAATGGGAAGCATTCCACTATTCCAAAAGGACCGGGGGGATGAAGATCCCCTAATAATTTTAGGCGGTCCATGCAGTTATAACTCGGAACCAATTGCGGACTTCGCCGATATTATCGTATTAGGAGAAGGGGAGGAGATTATCCTCGAAGTGGTTAATCTTTATAAAGAAAGGAAAAAGAAAAATAATTATTCAAAATCGAAATTTTTGAAAGAAGTCTCAAAAATCGAAGGGATTTATGTACCAAGTCATTTTGCTGTGGATTATCATAGCAATGGAAAGATAAAGGAAATTAGAGTAGTTGAAGAACTTAGAGGTGAGCAGCCACTAACAAAAAGAATTATTGCAGATTTGGATGAGGCCTACTACCCGGATAAAATTCTTGTGCCCTATATTGATACTGTGCATAACCGTGTGGTTTTAGAGATTTTTCGAGGCTGCATTCGCGGTTGCCGATTCTGTCAAGCGGGAATGATCTATCGACCGGTTAGGGAACGTAGCTTGGAAAAACTTCAAAACATGGCTTATGATTTGCTTCAGAATACGGGCTATGAAGAGATTTCCCTAGCTTCTTTAAGTTCCAGTGATTATACTGAAATCGAAGCGTTGATTAAACATCTAATTGAAATAAATCAAAAAGATCATATCGGAGTTTCTCTTCCTTCCCTTAGGCTGGACAACTTCTCTAAGGAAATGATAGAGGAGATCCAAAAAGTGCGTAAAACCGGATTGACCTTTGCTCCGGAAGCGGGAACCCAAAGACTTCGAGATGTGATAAATAAAAACATTACTGAGGAGAATCTCTTATCCTCAGCCAAAGAGGCCTTTGAGATGGGTTATAATAATATCAAGTTGTATTTTATGATTGGCCTTCCAACAGAAACCGATGAAGATATATTGGGAATAAAAGATCTGGTGTATAAGGTGTTAAATCAATACCACAATGTACCGAAGGAGCAAAGAGCCCCCGGCTTAAAAATCACAGTGAGTACTTCCACCTTTGTACCCAAAGCCTTTACACCCTTCCAGTGGGAAGAACAGATTACCTTAGATGAAATTCATCGGCGTCAATCCCTGTTAAAGGAAAGTCTTACCCACCGAAGTATAAACTATAATTATCATGATGGAAAAACCAGTGTGATAGAAGGAGCTTTCGCCAGAGGAGACCGGAGGCTTTCAAAAGTCCTTTATAAAGCATTCTCTTTAGGGTGCAAATTTGATGGCTGGGATGACCGGTTTAATTATCAAAAATGGACGGAAGCTTTTCAATCAGAAGGTTTATCATTGGATTTCTACAGTCACAGGAACCGGGATTATGAGGAAATCCTCCCATGGGAACACTTTAATATCGGGGTAAATAAATCATTTTTAATTAAAGAAAATGAAAGGGCAAAGGGTGAGGAAGTAACCGCCGATTGCCGACTGAACTGCTCCGGTTGTGGGATTAATCAATGTTTTACGACGAAGCGGGGTGTATGTTAATGGCAATATTACGTGGGAAGTTTTCTAAAACCGGGGAGATGAAGTATATTTCCCACTTGGACCTTGTAAGACTGTTTCATCGGGTATTAAGAAGAGGAGGGATTAATATCGCTTATACTCAGGGATTTAACCCTCATCCGATTATTTCGTTTGCCACCGCTTTGAGCCTTGGAGTGGAAAGTTATGGAGAATATTTTGATGTGAAACTTCATGACGAGATTCCTTTTCAGGAGTTTAAACAAAAGGTTAACGAACATATGCCCCGAGGCATTGAAATCCTAGAAGGTAAATATATTGATGCAAAGGAAGATTCATTAATGTCTATGGTAGAATATTCGGACTACCGTATTGCACTGGAATTCTCTTCAGGGAAAATAGATGAAGGGCTACTCGAACAATGGATCAACGATTTTTTAAATCAGGATGCTATTATGATTACACGGAAGAAAAAGAAAAAGCGCCGTCAACGGCACCAAGAATATAAAGAAGTTGATGTAAAGCCGTTAATAAAAAAATTCATATTCGTAAGAACAGATCGGGAACGATACTATTTTGATACCTTACTGACTACAGGATCGAAGGGTAATTTAAAGCCTGAGGATCTGATACAACTTTTTGAAAAACATTTACAAAGTCAAAATACTGATTTTGAAAAGGAACAATCTCTAGCAATCACCTCCATAAACATCATAAGAAAGGACTTGTATCATAAAGTAAATGGAGAGTTGAAAAACCTTATAGAAGCAGTAGGTTAATGTTAGGCGTAGGGGGGAGTTCAATGGAAACCATTTTAGTGGATATCGGTTTAGAAGAAGATCGGATTGCGATTCTTGATGAAAAACTTGATCTCAGTCAGTTCTATGTAGAAAAAAAAGGTGCGGTAAGAATTTTGAATAATATTTACCTGGGAAAGGTTACCGACGTTCTGCCCGGCATGCATGCGGCTTTTGTTGATATCGGCCGGGAGAAAAATGCCTATCTTCATATTCAGGATGCAATCATTCCGGGGGAGGAGAAAAACCAGAAGATCAGTGATGTTTTAAAAAAAGGGCAGGGAATTATTGTTCAAGTAACAAAAGAGGAGATCGGGGACAAGGGTGCTAAGATTACGAGAAAAATTGCCCTCCCCGGACGAAATGTGGTGTTGCTCCCATTGGAACAGGGAATTGGAATATCAAGAAACATTCGAAACCCTGTACGCCGTAAAGCGTTAAAGAATGAAGTTAAAAAATACCTTCCAGAGGATTACGGATTGATTGTCAGAACCGCAGCCAAGGATTATACAGGAGAAGAATTTGAATCAGAACTTCAATACCTGATTAAACTTTGGAAGGATATTAAGCAAGTAAGTTCCTATGAATATGCCCCCAAACTTATTTTTGAAGAATGGGGAGTTGCCCATAAGGTACTTCGAGATTACTTCACCGATGAGGTTAAAGAATTATTCATTAATTCCCAGGAGGAATATTTTAAAAGTTTATCGCTAATGGAAAAGTTTAATTCTAATTTGGTAAAGCGTATGAAACTTTACGATGAAAGACTTCCTATGTTTTTAGAGTTCAACGTGATATCTCAATTAGAACAGATGTATAAAATTAAAACGTGGCTGAATAGTGGGGGCTATATTGTAATTAATCCTACAGAGGCCTTAACGGCTATTGATGTAAACACAGGAAAATATACAGGGAAATATGAGTTTGAGGAAACGATATTCCAGCTCAATCTGGAAGCTTCTAAAGAAATAGCTAGACAAATAAAGTTAAGGGATATCAGTGGTATCATTATCATCGATTTTATTGATATGAAAAGTCAAGAACATTATAAAGAACTCTTGGAAACTTTTCAGACGTATTTAAATAATGACAAAACAAAAACCAAGATTTTAGGTGTTACAAATTTAGGACTTGTAGAGCTTACTCGAAAGCGCGAGAACAAAACCTTGGAAAAGTATTTATATAGCAATTGCAGCTGCTGCAATGGGTCAGGAAGAATAATATCTTTGGACTTCTTTTTGCTGAAAATTGAAAAGGAAGTACAAAGAAATATTACCCACAGAGATAAGACAAGTTTTATTTTTACTGTTCATCCGGATTTAATGAGGAAATTGGAAGTTAATCGAGAAAGAGTTGGTAAATTCGAAAAATTCTATCAAGTCACACTGTCTTTTAAAGGTGAAATACGTGTAGCCTATGGAGATTACGAAATACTTATGAATACTGATTGACTTAATGACTTAAATATGATATTATTTATATTTGTAGTAGCCGCACAAATAAGGTTTAAAACAGAGATGTTGCCTGTATTTGGCGAGTTTGATAAGAGGAGGTGCTTGATAGATGTACGCAATTATCGAGACTGGTGGAAAGCAATACAAAGTAGCAGAAGGAGATTCTGTTTTTGTTGAAAAGTTAGAAGTCAACGAAGGTGACAATGTTACCTTAGATCGAGTTCTTGGCGTTTTTAAAGACGGAAGTTTCACATTTGGAACTCCACTTTTAGACGGGGTAAGCGTTGAAGCAAAAGTAGAGAAACAAGGCAAGTCTAAAAAAATCACTGTTTTCAAATATAAGCCAAAAAAAGCTTATAGAAAAAAGCAAGGACATCGACAACCTTATACAAGATTATTGATTGAAAAAATCAACGGGTAGTATTTCTGTTTATGGTAAAAATAAAAATAAAAAAAAAGAATAACCGGATATATTATTTTGAGATTAAAGGACATGCCAATGCAGCAGAATACGGGGAAGACATCGTTTGCTCAGCCATATCTGTGTTAGGACAAACCTGTATTATTGGTCTGATGGAAGTTGCAAATATTCCTATACAACATAGGATTGAGCCGGGGTATCTTACCTGTGAAATTCCAAAAGATCTTACAGCTGCTAAGGCAAGAGAAGCCGATATTATCGTAAATACCATGTATTTAGGTATGAAAAGCGTCCAATATAGTTATTCTGAATTTATGGAAATCAACGAACTGGAGGTGTAAAAATGATTAAAATGAACTTACAACTATTTGCCAGTAAGAAAGGTGTAGGAAGTACCAAGAACGGACGAGACAGTATTTCAAAACGACTGGGTGTAAAAAAAGGTGATGGACAGCATGTTCTAGCTGGAAACATTCTTGTTCGACAACGGGGTAC
This sequence comes from Clostridiales bacterium, assembly GCA_007120165.1. Taxonomy (GTDB): domain Bacteria; phylum Bacillota; class Clostridia; order Peptostreptococcales; family T1SED10-28; genus Isachenkonia. Next base: position 36,308 of record SKOH01000032.1, on the reverse strand, counting down.
TAAGTACCATCCTGGACATAATGTTAAAAGAGGTGGCGATGACACTCTTTTTGCAACCATCGATGGTTCAGTGAAGTTTGAACGTATTGGTAAAAACAAAAAGCAAATAAGTATCTATCCAAACTAATACTTAAGAAAAGCTATCTAAACCGCCCTTGATGGCGGTTTTTTTTTAACAGTTTAAAGTTTGTGTAATTAAGAAGGAAAAGTGGTATATACCATATAAATGAGGGTGATAAAATGTTTATTGATAAGGTTGATATAAAAGTTAAAGCTGGAAATGGTGGTGACGGCATCGTGGCTTTTCGAAGAGAAAAGTACGAACCATCCGGGGGCCCTGCCGGAGGCGATGGCGGTGCAGGTGGAGATATATATTTTGTGGTTGATGAAGGGATCCGTACTTTGGTTGAATTTCGCTACAAAAAACATCATCGTGCGGAAAATGGAGCCAATGGTGGAAAGTCCAACCGTAAAGGAAAGAACGGAGAATCCCTTTACATTAAAGTTCCCCCTGGAACCACTATAAAAAATAAAACCACCGGGGAAGTATTAGCAGATTTGGTAGATAAAGAGGATCAAGCATTGATTCAAAAAGGTGGCGGAGGAGGCCGGGGCAACACCCGTTTTAAAACCTCAACCCGTAGAGCACCTAAGTTTGCTACTCCTGGTGATCGTACCGACGAGATCGAACTGGAATTGGAAATGAAAGTTGTTGCTGATGTGGGATTGATTGGATTTCCTAATGTTGGAAAATCAACACTGTTGTCGGTAGTTACAAGTGCAAAGCCGAAAATAGGGAATTATCATTTTACAACGATTCATCCAAACATCGGTATTGTAGAATATAAAGGGGTAGACAGTTTTGTGCTCGCGGATATCCCTGGACTTATTGAAGGCGCCCATGAAGGGGTTGGTCTTGGACATGAATTTTTAAAGCATACATCTCGAACAAAACTGTTGATTCATGTCATTGACATCTCCGGATCTGAACGGCGAGATCCTATGGAAGACTTCGAAAAAATTAATGATGAGTTGCTGAAGTATGATACTTCCTTAATAAATAAATGCCGGATTGTAGTCGGCAATAAAGTGGATTTAATGCAGGACGGGGAAAGCAGTCAAAAGGTTCGGGAATTAGTCGAAAAAAAGGGAATGAAATACTTGGAAATTTCCGCAATTGCCCATAAGGGTATTGAGTCATTGTTGGACGTTGTAATGCAGGAACTTCAACTCCTGGAAAAAGAGGAACCGGTAATTAAACCCCAGGATGAAATAAGGGTTTATCAGCATGAGGTTAATAAAGAAGAGGCTATTAGAGTCTACCGGGAAAATGACGTGTATTTGGTTGAAGGTAAGAAGATTGAAAGGCTGATAGATTCGGTTAATTTTGATGATACGGAGTCCACTAACTTTTTCCAGAAGTATTTGAAAGATAAAGGGGTAATTCAAAAACTCCGAGATTTAGGAATTAATGAAGGAGATACAGTAAAGATTTATGATATAGAATTTGAATTTACTGAGTAATGGAGGGATAGGATGTTAAAAGGTAAACAACGGAGCTATTTAAAAAAGTTGGCCCATGATACGGATCCAATATTTCAAATTGGAAAAGCTGGGATTAATGACAATTTTATTGAGCAGTTAAAAGATGCGTTAGAGGCAAGGGAACTGGTAAAAATTACGGTATTAGATAATTCTGATTTAGACACAAAGGAAGCAGCTTCAATCGTAGCAGAAAAATCCGGTGCAGAATTTGTTCAAGCTATCGGAAAGAAATTTGTGATCTATAAGGAATCGGAAGAAAACAAAAAAATAAAACTCCCCAAAGGATAGTAAGTGAAATTTGTACAAGAGGGTGAAAAAATGAATAAAGTCGGTATAATTGGAGGAAGCTTCGATCCTATACACTTCGGACATTTGCGAATTGCACAAATTGCTTTGGAAGAACAAAATTTAAAAGAGATTTTATTTATTCCCTCCGGGAATCCTCCCCATAAAAATACCAAGAATTTGTCTCCTGCTATAGATCGCTATAACATGGTTAAATTTGCAGTAAAAGGCAATAAAAACTTCAAAGTATGCGATTATGAGATTCATGAAACCGGAATCACTTATACCATTTTAACCATCAAGGAGCTTCAAAAGCAGTATCCGAAGAAAACGGCCTTTTCCTTTATTCTTGGAGCGGATGCTTTTTTGGATATGGATACCTGGAAGGATTTAGAAGAGTTTTTATCGATGGTTGAATTAATTATTCTATCTAGAAGTTATTATAAAACCAGTAAAGTGGAGGAAAAGATCAAAAATTATCAGGAAAAGTACTCCTGTAGAATAAATACGATTTATGCGAAAACCTTAAATATTTCTGCTACATCTATACGAAAGATAGCAAAACAAGGCAAAAGCATCCGGTATTTAGTTCCCCATGAGGTAGAAGACTATATCAGCAAACATGAACTATATAAATAGAGTGAGGTATGTACAATGAATAATGAGGACCAGCGCATCGAAAGAATAAAAAAGCGGGTAAAAGCTCGTCAACCGGCTGGAAGATATCAACATACTTTAGGAGTAGCAAAAGTAGCCTGTGACCTAGCAAGGCATTACGGTGAATCAGAAGAAAAAGCTCAAATAGCAGCGCTGCTCCACGATTATGCCAAGGATCTTAAGGAACGGGAACTTAAAGAATATGTTCTCAACCATAACTTGAAAGTGGATCAAGGCCTGTTCGAAACTTATCAACTACTCCATGGGATTGTGGGGGCACACATGGCAAAGGCGGAATTTCAGATCGATGATGATGAAATTCTCCAAGCTATAACTTATCATACTACAGGCCGGGTCCATATGACTCCTTTAGAGAAAATAATCTATTTGTCGGATTTTATCGAAGAAAATAGGGATTATCCCGGGGTAAAAGCTCTGCGAGAACTGGCTTATAAAGATTTGGACCAAGGTCTTCTTCAAGGATTTAATAACACCATAGAGTTTCTAGTAAAAACAGACAAGGTTTTGCATTGTAATACCGTAGAAGCCAGAAACCAAATATTGCGAGAGATTTATACAAATGAAAGCGGATAAATAATAGCTTAAACATCAAATAGAAAATTTATGCGCTTAGTATCACTAGAGAATATATTAGCTAATTTATAAATGATATCTATAATATAGCCAAATAAGGAGGGAAAACATGATAGAAAGTCCAAAAGCGTTAGTAGAAAAAATTGTACAAGTGATCGATGATAAAATTGGAAAAGACACCGTGGTGATCGATTTAAGTTCTGTCTCCACCATTGCGGATTATTTTATTTTGACAAATGGAGAATCATTACGACAGACCAAAGTTCTTGCGGAAGATGTGATGGATGCTTTGGAAACTGAAGGGATTTTTGTTCGCAATAAAGAGGGGCATCAAACAGGAAACTGGATTCTTTTAGATTATGGGGATGTAGTCGTGCATATTTTTGAAAAAGAGACCCGGGAATTTTATGATCTTGAAAAGATTTGGCAAGATGCCAAGCTTATTCCTGTAACCGATGGGAAACCGGATTCAACATTATAACAAATAAGCAAATTTTCAAGAATAGGAGCGATCGTCCATGAAAAATGTCCATCCAGTTTTAGTGCGAATGATCCCTTTAATTGAAGGGATAGGGAAAACCTTTGGTAAGAACTGTGAAGTAGTGCTTCATGAAATCAAAAACTCCAACAAATCCATAATTGCCATATACAATGGCCATGTAACAGGACGAAGTGTGGGTAGTCCGATGTTGGATGTGGGTATTCAAGCAATTCGTAGGGGTAAGAAGGCGGACAATATTCTGAATTATAAAAATAAGAGCTCCGATGGAAAAGTCCTAAAATCCTCTACGATGTTTATTCGTGATGAGAATGATGAAATCATTGGATGTCTTTGTATTAACATAAACGTGTCGGAATTCATCGTTGCACAAAAGGCTCTTGAAGAACTGGTTATGACCGACATTGAAGGTGAAACGAAGCTTGGAGACTTTGAGAATAATAATGTTAATGATATTTTGGTAAACATCGTATCAGATACGCTCGAGGCCTTTGGTCGACCGGTAGCATATATGAATAAGGACGAAAAAGTAAAGATTGTAAAAAAACTGGACGATCAGGGAGCTTTTCTGATTAAAGGAGCTATCGATTATGTAGCCAAAATTTTATGTGTTTCAAGATATACCATTTATAATTATTTAGATGAAATAAGAATTAATGGATAATTGAGAGGAGTATGAATATGAAAAAATTGATCAACACAACAAAAGCTTCCGCGGCTATTGGAGCCTACTCACAAGGAGTAGAGATGAATGGGATGCTGTTTGTATCCGGACAGATTCCTTTTGTCCCTGAAACAATGGAGCTTATCTCCGACGATGTACAGGAGCAAACGGAACAATCTTTAAAAAATCTTGTGGCAATATTAGAAGAAGCGGGATTTGGACTCAGTGATGTGGTGAAAACCACGGTATTTATTAAAGATATGAATGAGTTTGGTCTTATAAATGAAGTATACGGTGAATTCTTTAAAGATGACAAGCCGGCAAGAGCCTGTGTGGAAGTAGCAAGATTACCGAAGGATGTAAAAGTGGAGATTGATGCAATCGCTGTAAAATAAAAACTGGTTGATAAGATGGTTGCAAAACCATCTTTTTTTTAAAAAAGGAGGGAGCATTTTGAGCGAATTAAGCATGTTTGATGTATTAGGGCCGAATATGATTGGACCTTCCAGTTCCCATACTGCAGGGGCATGTCGAATCGGTAAAGTCGGAAATAAAATGTCTAAAGGCGACATTTCCTATGTGAGGTTTTATCTTCATGGTTCCTTTGGTCAAACCTATCAAGGTCACGGAACGGATCGGGCCTTAGTGGGCGGAATCTTAGGTTTTGACCCAGATGATGAGCGCATTGTAGAATCCCTGAACATTGCCAATAATTTAGGTATTAAATATGAATTTATTAAAAAGGATCTAGGTGATGTGCACGCCAATACTGTGAAAATCGAAATAGAGAAATCCGATGGTGAAACCGTGGAAGTGATGGGTTCTTCCATCGGGGGAGGAAATATCATCATTACAAGAATCAACGGCTTGGATCTGGAATTCACTGGAGAATACTTTACCTTAGTTGTTCCTCATATCGATCGACCGGGTATCGTCACTAAGGTAACCTCTGTTCTAGCAAATCACGAAATAAACATAGCTTTTATGAAAGTTTACCGTCATACTCGTGGGAAAGAGGCCTTTATGATTATTGAATCAGACAATGTGGTGGATCAGAAAACCATGGATGAAATTAAAGCCTTAAATGGGGTCATGAACACGTATAGCATTAATCTTAAATAAGAGTGAGGGGGAAAAGGCTTGAATTTTAACAGTGCCAGAGAAATAATTGATTTAAGTAATAGTGAAGGTAAAAAAATATATGAACTGATGATTGCACGGGAAACGGAACTTCAAGGTGCTACTGAAGCAGAAATTCGAAAAAATATGGCAAGAAGTCTTGAGATTATGAAAAAAGCCGTAGAAGACAGTATTACTAAAGATATTAAATCCATCAGTGGACTTATCGGTGGAGATGCGAAAAAGATTTACAAAAATGAAAGTATTAAAGGTGGAACTATTTGTGGCGCCATGATGAAAAAAGCGATTGCCTATTCCATGGGTGTACTAGAGGTCAATGCTTCCATGGGGAAGATCGTAGCCGCTCCTACAGCGGGGTCTAGCGGGATAATACCCGGCACCTTAATTGCTCTGCAGGAAGAATATGATCTATCGGAGGCCGTTATCATCAATGCGCTAATCACCTCTAGTGCGATCGGGCTGATCGTAAGCAAAAATGCAACGGTTGCCGGGGCTGAAGGAGGGTGTCAAGCGGAAACGGGAACCGCAGCAGCCATGGCGGCCGGAGCCATAGTGGAAATGATGGGAGGCACGGTAGAACAGAGTTTTCACGCAGCCGCGACCAGCTTGAAAAATATTTTGGGACTTGTTTGTGATCCCATTGCAGGCCTTGTAGAAGCTCCATGTGAAAAGCGCAATGCTATTGGTGCCTCCAATGCTTTAATCTCTGCAGAGATGGCTTTATGTGGCGTTGAGAGCATCATTCCTTTTGATGAGGTGGTAGACGCGATGTATAAAATCGGAAGATCATTACCCTTTGAATTAAAAGAAACGGCGCTAGGTGGTTTGGCAGATACGGAAACCGGCAGAAGGATTAAAAAAGAAATCCACAATAATTAATAAGAATAATCATTCGGGAGACAATAGATTGCTAATGTTGTCTCTTTATTTATTATATAGTTTCTAAAAGCACTTTCTGTACATTCATTCAAAAAAAACTATATTCCGATATTATTGAGGAAAAAGCTTTAATGTAAGGGCTAAACCGGATATAATGATAAATAGATAACACTTAAAATATATGACGGAATCGTAACCGGACTCATCCTGTATATAAGACTAAAAATCTTGGAAAGGGGTAGAAAAATGACTTTTTCAAAGGAGCAGAAAATTATTGTCATTTTACTGGTATTAGCGGTTTTAGGAAGTATATCCGTGGTAAGCTATGTAAAAGAGCAAAACCATCAGCGGGAACGTCATGTTTTAATCGATCAAAGTATTGAATCTTCATCATTTCCTCAAGCGACTGAAAACACAACTTTCAACGAAAATTCTACAAATTCAGACTCCCAAGTAAAAATTGCAATACATATTGAGGGAGCAGTGCAAAACCCAGGGCTCTATTATTTAGACGACGATAGTCGTTATGATGATGCAGTTAAGAAAGCCGGAGGTTTATTGCAAGGCGCCGATCGCAGTAGAATCAATTTAGCAAGAAAAGTCTATGATGAAGCATTCATCTATATTCCCATGGTGGGTGAAGAGTGGGAACCACCAGGAGAACTATATTCTGAGAAAACTCAGGAAAATGAGAATAATACTTCGACACCGGTTCTAATTAATATCAACACTGCAAATCAGCAAGAGCTCATGAGCTTATCCGGTATAGGAGAAGTGTATGCCCAAAGAATTATTGATTACCGAAACACTAATGGAGCTTTTCAATCCATCGAGGATATCATGAAGGTCTCGGGAATCGGAAATGTAACCTTTGAAAATATTAAATCACAAATAACCAAGTAATAATAAGAGGTGAAAATATGAATAAAGAACAGCTGTTAAGAGAAATTCCATCGATTGACCGATTGTTACAAAGGGAAGAAACCCAGAATATTATTAAAAAATCTTCTTTAGAGCTTGTGACTCATTTGCTGCGAATGATTATTAATGACTATCGAAACCGGGTATTAAATCAAAATGACTCAAAGATCATACCACTGAGCGAACAACAGGTTATCATGATGTTGAAAAAAAAGATTCGTCAATTCATTGAAATGAATTTAAAACAAGTAATTAATGGAACCGGAACCGTTCTTCATACCAATTTAGGAAGAGCCGTTTTTTCAGAAGAAATGAAAGAAGAATTTTGGAAGATTCTTTCCAATTATTCGAATTTAGAAATGGATCTAACAACGGGTAAAAGAGGCAGCCGGTACAGTCATCTTGTAGAAAAAATAAAGTTTTTAACCGGGGCAGAAGATGCTTTAGTGGTGAACAATAACGCGGCAGCAGTACTCCTGGCTCTCAGCAGTATTGCCAAGGGAAAGGAAGTCATAGTCTCCCGGGGAGAGTTAGTAGAAATCGGGGGTGCTTTTCGGATTCCTGATGTTATGGAACAAAGTGGAGCAGTATTAGTAGATGTGGGTACAACTAATAAAACCCATTTATGGGATTATAAAGACCGTATCCGGGAGGAAACCGGCGCTCTGTTAAAGGTGCATACAAGTAATTATAAAATTGTCGGTTTTACTAAAGAGGTGTCATTAGAAGAGCTGGTGGATCTCAGTAAAGAAAAAGGGCTGCCTGTGATTGAAGATTTAGGCAGTGGTGTACTGATTAACCTGGAAGACTATGGACTAACCCATGAGCCCACCGTTCAGGAGAGTGTGAAGGCAGGAGCAGATATTATCACCTTTAGTGGTGACAAGCTTCTTGGAGGCCCCCAAGCGGGTATTATCATAGGAAAAAAACTATGGATCGATAAAATGAAGAAAAACCCATTAACAAGAGCCTTCAGGGTTGATAAGATGACCGTCTCCGCCTTGGAAATTATATTGTCCTATTATTTACAGGAAGAATCAATTACCGAAAAAATTTTGAGTTTAGCCATGCTAACGGCTAGCTATGATACCTTGGTAAAAAAAGCTAAATGTCTTAAGAGTGTAATTGAGGAACAATGCAAAAACTCCATTGTAGTTACTACTCGAAAAGACTATTCTCAAGTGGGGGGAGGCTCTCTTCCGCTAGAGAAGCTGAAAACAGAAGTCGTGGTTATAGATTTTCAAAATACAGCCATTTCTACTGTGGAAAAACTATTAAGACAAGCCCAAATTCCAATCATACCACGCGTTTATAAAAATACGTTAATTTTAGATCCTCGGACAATTAACGAAAGAGACTTTGAATACATTGCCACTACGTTGAAGAACATAATTATTGATTAGTATTTATTGAAGGAGAGGATTGTTTTGGAAAATATCATCATTGGAACCGCCGGACATATCGATCATGGAAAGACTACCTTAATAAAAGCTTTAACCAATCGGGATACCGACCGATTGAAGGAAGAGAAAAAAAGAGGGATCTCTATTGAGTTAGGGTTTAGTTACTTTGATCTGCCCAGCCAAAAGCGGGCAGGTATTATCGATGTTCCCGGTCATGAAAAATTCGTAAAACATATGTTGGCTGGGGTCGGTGGAATGGATATCGTTATGTTTGTCGTGGCTGCTGACGAAGGGGTTATGCCACAGACCATCGAGCATTTGGACATTCTTTCACTCCTGGAAGTTGAGGTGGGGGTTGTGGTTATTACAAAGAAGTCCATGGTGGATGAGGAGTTCTTAGAATTAGTTCAAGAAGATGTTAAGGAAGCCGTAAAAGGTACTTTTCTAGAACATGCTAAGATTTTGCCGGTAGACTCTCTTAGTAAAGAAGGAATTCCTGAACTAATCGAAGAAATTGATCGATTAGCTTCAGGGATTAAAAAAGATAAAGATCAACGGGCTGTTCGGCTCCCAATAGACAGGGTTTTTTCAATTAAGGGGTTTGGGACTGTGGTTACCGGTACGTTACTAGAAGGGCATATAAAACCTGAGGATACGTTAGAACTACTGCCACAACATCAACAAGTGAGAGTTCGTACAGTTCAAACCTATGGAGAAGATGCAAAAGAAGCTTTTTCAGGGCAACGGGTTGCATTGAATATTTCCAATGTAAAAAAAGAGACAATCGATAGAGGCAATGTATTAGTAGAGAAGGGTTCGATGGATACCACGATGATGATTGATGGAAAGCTTACGGTTTTGAAAAATTACCAAAGGGTAGTTGAAAATCGAACCAGGGTTAAAGTTTATTGTGATTCTAATGAAGCTGTGGGAAGATTAGTACTGATTGACAAAGCAGAAGCTAAAGCAGAAGACCAGGTATATGTACAAATCCGCTTAGAAGAGCAGATAGCTATTAAGAAAAAAGATAAAATCATCGTGAGATTATATTCACCGATGGAAACCATCGGAGGGTTATTAGTAATTGACCCCTATCCGGAAAAACATAGAAGGTTCGATCTAGATGTATTAGAGGAACTAAAACTAAAGGAAACCGGGGAGTTTGTGTTTGTTTTGGAAAAAATGATTGAAAAGCACAGTGCTGAGATCCCTAGTGTCGATTTTCTGTCAGTTAAACTTTCTGAAGATAAGGAAATAATCCAAAGCAACGTCGAAAAATTACACAGTCAAAATAGAATATTCTTAATAGGGAAAAATGGTTACATTCACCGTAAATTTTATCAAAATCTCAAGTCTTTTACAGTAGAGAAATTACAGCAGTTTCATCTTGAACAGCCCTTGCAACCGGGGATATTAAAAGAAGAGTTGAAAAATAAATTAGAGATAAAATTTCGTACTTCTGTAACCGATGACCTTTATAAATTATTCGAAAAAGAAGGTTTGATCACTATTAAGGAACAGTATCTTTCATTAAAGGAATTTGAAATAGTTCTTACAAAAGAACAAGAAAATATTAAGACTTCAATTATAGAGAAAATTAATCAAGAGCCTTTCAATCCTCCGAAAAGAAAAGACATTGAAATAGCCATTATGAAAGAGCATATGGAGATAACTGTACATCAGGTTTTCCAATTGCTTATAACCACAGAGCTCGTCAAGATTGAAGAGGATACTTATTTTACTAGGGAAAACTATGAAAAAGCTAAAGCTATTTTAGTGGAGCATTTACAAAGTCACGGGTCAGTTTCTATTGCAGAGTTTCGTGATATGCTGGGAAGCAACCGTAAGATTGCTGTAGCATTGTTGGAAAAATACGATAGTGAAGGCATATCCCGTAGAGAAGGAGATCAGAGGGTTATTAACAAATAGTTAAAAAAACTTTACGGAAGGCTTAAAACTATGTTATACTGTTTGAGTGTTCAAATAGAGGGAGTAGATGGGTACTGGTGTGCCCTCTGGTCTTCAAAACCAGTACGAGGGGTTAGTAGCCTCTTGGGTAGGTTCGATTCCTATGTACTCCCGCCAATTAAAGCGCTTAAAGCTATAGATCCCTCTATAGCTTTTTTTTATTCAAAGTATCTAATGGACCATGAATTGGAGGATTCTAAATTTTATTTTGACGACGAAGTTTTCAATGTTTATAATAATAGATAAGAATAAATACTGGGAAATAGGAGAGGATTATGAAAAATACTAGAATAGTACTTATTGTGACGATAGTGTTACTCCTGATTTTGATGGGAGGATTCTACTTTACCAGCTACACAAGTTTTACCGGGTCTACATTGGATTATATTGAAATACACCACACAGTAGATTCTAAAGGTTCAGAGGAAGAGTCTCATGAAGTTCATTCAGGAAAATACCGAATAGCGGAAGAAGACCATGAGCTTTTTTTGCAAAGCTTAGCCTCTATTGAAGAAAACGGACGGGATAATCCGAGTATAACCGTGATTGATGATATTGATACAGAAGTACAATCTACACTTATTTCTTTTTCTTTACAGTTAGTCAATAGATACAATCAACAGAGGATCTATACCATATATCTTGAAAATGAAAACATGGCCTATATTGAATTTGAGAATTCTTTTTATAAAATAGAAGACGCAGATCTTTACTATACTCATCCGGCCTTCAATCCCTATTATAAAATAAAGTATTTACCGAAAATAGAATTAAGTAATGATATAATATTCGATATCGAGGCTCAGGACAGTCATTGGCAAATACAACGGTACGATGGGTCCTGGATTGATAGCCGGCACGATGAATATAAAAATTATTCAGTTGAGGTGGAACAAACCTCTTCCCGTACCGATCAACAAGAGGACCGATTGAAACTAAGCTTTGATGAGGAACCTGTTGAAATTAATTATGTTGTCCTTAACCCTCACTCAAATGAGAAAGTGAATATTAAAGAACGCGATGACTTAGAACAGGAAGCTTTACCTATTGCAGAGGTTAATGGTGAATACAACTATCAACTGGAAGTATTTTGGGATGAGGATCTGCCAAGAAAAACAAAGCTTTCTTTTAATGCTGAAGTTTCACTTCCGATCAACTTTATCGTTGATAATTCATCGATAGTTCAGGATGAAGTAATAGAAATTATAGCAGAGCGGGCAGCAAGTGCAGAAGATCTGGAAGTTGAGGGGCCTATTCTAGAGGATCTACAGTGGCATCGAGAGGGAGGACAACTAAAAACCATAATTGCAACCAACTATCATACAGAACCGGGAGTTTATTCTTTAAAATTTAAAGATATAATTCATGAAAAAACCCATGACTATAGTATTGAAATTCTTCCCAGGGAATATAAAACCCAGTATCTATCTATAGATCCCTCGATAGAAGCGCAAACTAGAAATGAAGAAGCATATGCGGAAAGAGAGCAGTATTTTAGTGATGTTTGGAAAGAAAGCAGTGAAAACCGTTATTATGAAGAGGCCTTTATATTACCTACAGAAGGGAGACTAACTACGGAATTTGGTGAACGCAGATATGTAAATGATGAACTTACTTCTTATAGGCATAATGGAATAGATATTGCTGCACCAACCGGTACGGAAATATTGGCAACAAATCATGGAGAAGTAGTCTTTGAGAGAGAAATGATTTTAATGGGAAACACTATTGTAATCGACCACGGTCATGGAATACTAAGCACCTATTTGCACTTGCATGAAATTCATGTGGAAGAAGGGGAACAGGTAGAAAAAGGAGAGGTTATCGGTACTGTAGGTACCACCGGTTTTTCCACAGGTCCCCATTTGCATTTTACCCTTTCTTACTATGACGTTCCCATAGAACCGGGATACTTTATTATTGGGAATCCTTATACAAAAGAAGAGCACTATCATATAAGAAGATAAAGTGTCTGAATAACAGTCATAAATTGTCAAAGAGAAATAGAAATGGTATAATTTATATAAGAACAAAACCTTGCTATTTCTCAGGAGCTGCGGTACATGTTTAGTATTCCTGACTATAGGTATAAAAAATTTTAAAAAAGCAAATAAGCTCTTCTGAACAGAGAGTAAGAGAACAATCGAAAACGCATCCTACAGTTTCTTCTTATAAGTATCCCGTAAAAAGAGTGTGATGTTTATTTTGTTTCACAAAGGAGGTTTAATTTATGGAGCTGACTTATTATAAATGTCCGGAATGTGGATTTATGCATCAGGTGCCTGGTTACTGGAGTGATTTTTCTCCTGAAGAGGTATTGCAAATGCAGCATGTAAACTTAGCAACTCAGGAAATTTGTAGCGAAGATAAGTTGGAGCTTGTAGAGGATCACGATATTCTATAATGAAGAGATTTCAGAAAAGATCACCTAATGTGGAATTTTACAGACTTGGTACAAATTAAACCCTACAAATTTATTTGTAGGGTTTTTTGTAAGGAGCTTATAACTCAATCGTTTAAATTTTGAAAGTTCACTGATCTAATTTTTCAAAGGCCTCTTCAAGTGCTTCTATAATTCCTTGGTAAGTAGCAGTAGCTCCGGTAATTACATCAATCTCTTCGAGGGACTTCCCGTCCAAAAGATCATTTTCAATGCTGTTTAACACTTCGTTAAACACTTGAGAAGTGTCGTGAAATTCCACAGCTTTTAAGCCGGTTAGATTATCATCTTCCAGGATGAGCTGTATGGTGATTATCCCTTTATAACCTTCGCCGGAACCAATAATCTTATCTTCGTAAACTTCATTTTCATTACCTAGCCCCTGGGTAAAGTGATTGGCACTTAAAATTATTATTGCTAAAACGGCTAGAATTGCAAAGCCGGTAATAACTTCTTTTCGGTGTCCTGCTCCATTCATTAGTTTCCCCTCCAAACTCAATACTTTAGTATTAGATATCATAAACATATTTGTTATGTTAATTAATAAATTATCATGAAATTAATAATAATTCAAGTTTTTATATAAATTAGATTAAAATTCGATTTTCATTTCACCAATTGGAAGCTATATAGGAGAACAGATTATGGATGGTTTTTTTATAATATGCTATACTGACAATAAGTAATTAAATGGAGGCTATTATGAACATCCCAGGAAATTCCGATTCTATAGACCAGGAAAAATTTATATGGACACTATTAATTATGTCTACGGCATATATAGCGGTTGGCATCAATGTACAAGGATTTATGGCAATGCTCCCGCTGGTCAGTGAAGATTTTCAAATTAGCGGAACGCAAGCGGGTCTTTACGCGACGTTCTTTTTCTTCAGTGGGACGTTACTTGCCATAACCAGTGGAAGAGTAGTAGATCGAATCGGAGCGAAGAAATCTTTAGTAGGGGCGACTCTATTGATCGCAATTTTAATGTTTTCACATACTTTGATACCGGTATTTTCAATAATCCTTTTCTTAGCATTTTTAACAGGTATCGGATTTAGTATTATTACACCGGCTATCAACAAAGGAGTCATAAATCTGGTGCCTCCTGAAAAAAGAGCGGTATCCATTGGAATAGCCCAAGCAGGAGGAGGAATTGGAGGGATTTTAGGAGCCAGTTTACTCCCCTTTGCAGGTAATATTTATGGGTGGAGGAACGCTTTGTTGATTGCAGCAGGCGTCGCGATGTTAATGGCATTAGTGTTAGCCGTGTTCTACAAACCTCAGAATAAGAAAAACACACGAGTCACAGAGAGGCTTAAGGTCCCTTCCGGCTCATTTAAGGAAGATTTTAAAAAATTGATCACAAATCCAGTTCTCATTTTTATTTGCCTGATGGGTTTAGCTTTTGGGTTCACAATGGGTAATATGACCATTCATTATACACTGTTTCTCACAGGAGATGTAGAATTAACTCCGGCTTTAGCAGGATTTGCACTGAGTTCTTTCATGTTTGGAGGGATCGTTGGACAACCATCCATGGGATATCTAAATGACCGCTTCTTTAGCAGTAATCGTCGTCTTGGTTTAACTATTTTAGGGGGGACCTCATCGTTGATGTTCTTCATCATTGGAACAATAGTATATTCCGGTGTTTTAGTTTATGGATCGATTCTCGTAGTTTCTGTGATTTTCGGGATATTTGCCTTGGCAATTCCGGGGTTGGTATTTACGACAATAGGTGATGTAGTAGATGATAAACTCATTGGAACAGCCACCGGGGTTACCTTAGTATTTATTCGTACCGGAGTAGTTGTCGGTCCACCTTTAGTCGGTCTTATAGCAGATATTCGAGGAAACTATCGAGTTAGTTGGTTACTGCTCTCGCTTAGTGTATTTATACTGACTATTGTGTTTTTTATAGGTACTAAGAAATACAAAAGTAAATTATTTGGCGGCTAAAATCGAAATTCCATCCCCTGTTGTTTAATCCTTCTTTGCTCATCAAGCTCTTTTAATGGATAAGATTCCCCTTCCTCATGTTCGGTAGTAGGGAGGGATATATGTTTAGCCACAAGCTTTATTTGATCACCTTCTTGATGAAAAACCAAGGTTAAGCGTAAATGATTAAAAGAAAAGTATTCACCAAGTATTTGGGTTTCAGTTTTCAACTCCCCTTGAAAAATCGCGGTAGAGTCATTTAAAACCTGAAATGCTTTTTTAAGAAAAGAATAATTCATTGGATTCGGTGCGCTCGTCAAATCTCTTTGAAATACAGTCAAAGCCTCAGTTTTTGTATACACATGCTCATCACGTCCGGTTCCATAAGCAAAAAAATTCTTGGACAAAAACATTTCTAATTCTTTATAATTCCGTTCTGTGAAGTAAATGAGGAAATATTTATCAAGAGCCTTTTGGAATTTCAAAGGAATTTCAGTGGTTTCTTTCATATTACTCACTCCTATCAATAAGATTAATCTTGGATTCCAAATAAAAATAAAGGGAAGTTGAAATACGGACATTAAGAATTATATAATAAATATATCACAGAATTAACCTCCGAGAAAACCTGTAATTGAGTTGATTATTAAATTATTAAAATAAATGATGAAAGGAGTTTATTTATGAATTATGAAATCATTGTTAAGGGCGTTTTTTTAGAAGAAATCTCTTTAAAAAAGGATATCTATTCCTTCAAAAAAACAGAGAATGCAGAGGAATATTCGAAAAAAAAACTGCAGCAAACCATTCGTATAAGCAGCAATATTTTGCGAAATAAAAATAAAACATCAGAAATTAAATATATTACCCAAGTCAATTTTATTGTAGAGGGACACTTTGAAATTACTGCACTGCTCAATTCCTTTCTTTACTTTAAAGGAATAGAGGAGCTGCAGATATCTGACAGTGTATTACGGGATCAGTTAAATTTCCATATATGGCCCTACGTCACAGAACAGATTCAAAATTTAACGGGAAGAATGAAAAACTATAAGGGAATGATTGTACCACCCTATGAAATTGTACGAAAGCAGATGCAGACAAAGAAGGAATAAATAATAATAAAGAATCGTATTATAATAAGGCTTAATCTTGAAAATTACCGATAACATATATGAGTAAAACTAATGAAAAACACTGGATTCTGAGTTGTTCTCAAAATCCAGTGTTTAAATAATTAAAAAAATTTTTCCGGCGGACGATCGTCTTTTTCTTCGTGTTTTGCAAATCGTCCCACGTCAATAGGAGTTACATGGTAATTAACATCCCATGGCCAACCGCCAAACTGGGTCTCCTGATAATCCCGATAGGCCTGTTGTATCTCTTCTAACGTATTCATAACAAAAGGTCCGTAGTTAACCACCGGTTCATTGATAGGCTCCCCTTCCAGGACTAATAAATAACTTTGTTTTTTCCCATTGGTAATAGTAATAGATTCGTCGCCCACAAGCTTTAAACTGCTTTCTGTGCTGACCTCGTGATCATCAATTCGAATGCTTTCCCCCCGATAAAAATATAGGTTCCTATTTAAAGTCGAAGACACCTTTGGAAGCGTAAAGCTAGAGCTCGGTTCCATCGTCACGGTATAAATCCCTACATGGTTTTCCTCTTTATTCGCCCAAGAATCCGGATTTGGTGGTAAGCTTTTTGTACCGTTAATACAGCCGGCAATAACATTTATGGTTGCTTTTTGTTTTTTTTCATTCTCAAATACAGTTTTTGGGATCTCTTCATTCCAGAGCATTTTATAACTGGGTTCTACAAACTTATCTTTTGCAGGAAGATTTAACCATACCTGAAACAACTCTAAGGTATTATCTTTATCTTCATAAACAAGGGGAAACATTTCTGAGTGTTGCATTCCCTTTCCAGCAGTCATCCACTGCACATCACCTGCACCATATTTTCCTGATTGGCCGGCGGAGTCTGCATGATCCACAAACCCCTGAAGAACAATGGTTACAGTTTCAAATCCTCGATGAGGATGCGCGGGAAAGCCTGGAATATCTTTTCCATAATACATTTTCCAGTCCTTGCTGAAATCAAAATCCTCTCCTAAATTCCGATCTTTTAGCAGTTCTTCAGGAACCCCCATATTTCCGTTTCCCTGGGGATACAGATCCAAATGATGCATCCTGGCTAAATAAGGATCTTCAGGATTTTCCCGGAAATCAAATTTTGAAAACTCGATAATTTTCCTAGACATTTCAACACTCCTCTACAATATTTTAGTATTAAGCGGTTCTATATATTTATACCTAGTCTGAGAGTATCTAAACGATTTTTGGTTACTTCTGTTTGGAAGCACATCATTTGGTTATATAATATGTTAGAGATTTATTATAACAATAGCTAATAGGAGGGTTCATATGTCAAGAAAAATCAAAATCACTTATTGCGGGTCCTGAGGTTATGTAGATAAAGCTTCTAGTTTAGAAGCTAAAATCAATTCGGAAATTGAGGAAGCGTCCGTGGAGCTAATTCAAAGTAGTGGCGGAATTTTTACGGTTACCGTAGATGGTAGTGAGGTTTTTAATAATAAAAAGGAAAATGTTAAATTTCCCGATGAAGAAAAAGTAGTCCGAAGAATAAGCGACAGTTTATAAATTTTGAGGAAATATTCTATCAGCTCTGCAACCTAAGGGATGCAGAGTTACTTTTATTGGAAATAAAAAGATCAATGCAAAAGATATTTCAAATTTATATTGTAAGTGAGTTAATTACATATTAAAATAATAAAGAATACAATGATTAAGCAATCATATGTATAATATTGTAAGCAAGGAAAGGAGGTTAACGGTGGAAAGATGGATCACGAGAGAGAGTATTGCAGGGATTAAGAATGTCTTACCCAGTACCGAAATAATAAACATAGATAGTAAAATTAATAGTCTGAAGAATAACCGGAATTTCCCTGTTTCGGAATATTGCATTAATAAATTTTTAAAAACAGAAACAGATCAACAGAGTGTAAGTCTTCGGGGTGTGGGTCGAATCACTGATGAAATCCCTCGGTTTGGAGGCTATTTTAGAAAAAACAATCATTTTCCTCATGAAAATGATATGTTCGAATTAGAAAAGTTATTTAAAGGACTTATCTATATTGGCTACATCACCCATATGATACGTTGCGAAGAAGTTTTAAAGCCGACGGAATGTCATGATAAATACAAACTTTACCAAACATGGCTGATGTTTTTTCTAAGATTTAATAGATCCTTGTATAGTTCCGAGATTCAAACCATACATAAAGCATCTAAAAGTATAACAGAAAATATCAAAAAGAAGTTAAAGGATGATGGCTATAATATTACTGGGGATCAGGAAGAAACTCTTGATAACATTTTACTCTTTTATGGTATAGCTGGTTTTGCTCTAAGAAGAAGGGAAATGGGGTTAAAACTATAAAATCCTGCTACTTGACATATGGAAATGGGTGTTTTATTATTGTATAAATATATCTGTCTGCTTATAAAACCGATTTAGGATTACACAGATTGAGTTTGAAGCAGCGGCTTACGATATATAATTGTCGATTAATGCGAGGAGATAGTTATGCAAGATTCCATTGAACAAAAGCTGAAGGACCAAGGATATAAAATCACACCACAACGAAAAATTATCATTAAAGCGTTTACGAAGGCAAAAAATCATCTGTTGTCAGCTGAGAAGGTCTTTGAGTGGAGCAAAAAGCATGAAAAAAGTATTAATTTATCAACAATTTACCGGAATATCGAAGTTATGATGAGGATTGGAGTTTTAAAAAAAATATCCTTAGACAACCATGTGGATCAATACAAACTTAGTGTAACCAATGAACATCATCACCATATCGTGTGTATTTCCTGTGGAAAAAGTGAGATTTTCAAAGATTGTCCAGTTTCCCATATAGAAAATACATTAATTGAAAAACTTGGATTTACACCAATTGAACATAAGCTTGAAATCTTAGGGCTTTGCCAGGAATGCACTCAGAAAAGTAGGGAGTAAAAACCCTGCTTTGTTTGTTTATGTCAGTTTAATCTATGGACCCATCTTATATTGAATGCTTAGTAGAGAACTTATACAATCATATTAAGAAAGTAGGAATAAAAATGTTTGAGTTTATAGATGGAAAAATTCACAGTAAAGACCTAGGATTCATCGTTCTAGAAGTAAATGGGATCGGTTATAAGATAAACACCACTGAAAATACCATAAATCAAGTTCATGTAGGGGAAAAAACTACGATATATACCCATCTTGCGCTACGGGAAGATGAAATGGTTCTCTTTGGATTTAATACTAAGGAGGAATTAAGAATGTTTCACCAACTACGGTCCGTTTCAAAAATTGGAGCGAAAGTAGCCTGTGGAATTCTTTCCTATTTCACCCCCAAAGAACTGGCTATAAATATTTATGAAGGTTCCACCGCAAATATTTCAAAAGCCCCCGGGGTCGGAAAAAAGACGGCTGAGCGTATGATCGTAGAGCTGAGAGACAAACTTTCGGCTATGGATTTAACTTCAGACCATTCCGTCCCAATAGCTGCTAAAGATGATATTGTTAATCAGGAAACTATTGATGCGTTAATGTCATTGGGATATACTAAACATGAAGGTCAGAAAGTGGTAAATTCATTGGAAAACAAAAGTTTATCCGTTGATGAAATGATTAAAGAATCCTTAAAACTTCTTATGAAATCGTAAAGGAGTCAAAACCATGGAATTTAACAATGATTTGGATTTTGAATTAGAAGATCGATTGGTCTCCACCTTGAAAAGGGAAGAAGATCATGAAATGGATCAAGGGCTTCGGCCTAAGTTCCTTAAGGACTACATTGGTCAAACGAAGGCAAAAGAAAAATTGGAGATCTTTTTAAAGGCTTCCCAGCTTAGAGGAGAATGCCTGGATCATGTCCTGTTATATGGTCCGCCGGGATTAGGAAAAACCACCCTGGCAAGTATTATTGCCACAGAAATGACTGCAAATATTCGAATCACTTCCGGACCGGCTATTGAACGTCCCGGTGATTTAGCCGCCATTTTAACAAATTTAAAAGCCGGGGACGTACTTTTTATCGACGAAATTCATCGATTGAACCGTGCTGTTGAAGAAATACTGTATCCGGCGATGGAGGATTATGCCCTTGATATTATTGTTGGGAAGGGGCCCAGTGCAAGGAGTATTCGTTTGGATTTAACGAAATTCACATTGATCGGCGCCACCACAAGAGCCGGTTTATTAACTTCGCCTCTTAGGGATCGATTCGGCATTATTAATAAACTTGAACATTACTCCATGGAGGAGCTTAAATTAATTGTTATTCGGTCTGCCGGAATTTTAAATATCCCCATTGAAGAGGAAGGAGCAGAGGAAATTGCCCTTCGTTCCCGGGGTACTCCTAGAATTGCCAATCGTCTCCTAAAGCGTATCCGGGACTATGCAGAGGTAAAGGGTGATGGGAAAATCACGTTGAGTACTGCTCATAAAGCACTGGAGTTACTGGAAATAGATAAGCTTGGCCTGGATAAAGTGGATCAGAAAATTATCGAAGTAATCATTCAAAATTTTGGAGGAGGTCCTGTGGGAATTGATACCCTGGCCGCATCAACCGGTGAAGAAAAAAACACTATAGAAGATGTATACGAACCCTTTTTACTTCAAAAAGGTTTTCTAAGCCGTACTCCGAGAGGAAGAATCGCATCGGTAAAGGCCTATGATCATTTCGGTTTCTCTAGAAGTTAATACATGGGGTTATCATAGGGCAAAATTAAGAAAAATAATAGCGAAGTAAAAAGCAGCTAATAAATTATTGGAATTACTATTATCGGAATTAACTAAACAGAGGTGGAACAACGAAAATGAAAACAGATGAATTTAACTTCAATCTTCCGGAACACTTAATTGCTCAGCACCCGATTGAAAAACGGGATGACTCGAAAATGTTAATGTTGAACCGTAGTTCGGGAGAAATTGAACATAAAAGATTTTTTGAGATTTCTGAGAATTTAGCTTCGGGGGATACCTTGGTTTTAAATGATACAAAGGTTATTCCAGCACGATTATATGGTAAGAAAAAAGAAACCGGTGGAAAGGTGGAGGTTCTTTTAGTTGCAGAAGAACTGGAAAAAACCTGGCTGGTTATGGCCCGCCCTGCAAAAAAATTAAAAGCAGGAACGGAAATAATCTTTAAAGAAGGATTGTTAGAGGGAACGGTAGTGGAGGAACGGGAAGAAGGCCTTCGATTAGTGGAGTTTCATTATACTGGGGATTTCTATAAAGTATTGGATCAATTAGGAGAAATGCCACTGCCGCCATATATCGGTGAAACGTTACAGAATCCCGATCGTTACCAAACCATTTATTCGAAAAACAGAGGCTCAGTGGCTGCACCGACCGCCGGTTTACATTTTACCGAAGAGGTGATGCAGGAACTAAAGGATAAAGGGGTTAATATTGTATACATCACTTTGCATGTCGGTCTTGGAACGTTCAAACCAGTGGAGACTGATAATATCCTGGACCATAAGATGCATTCGGAATTCTATCATATCAGTCCCGAAGTTGCAGATATTATCAATCAGACAAGAATCAACAAAAAAAGTGTCATTGCCGTAGGGACCACGAGCTGTAGAACTTTAGAATCCATTGCCCAAGAAGATGGAACTGTAGAAGCGGGAAGTGGCTGGACCGATATTTTTATATATCCCGGATATAAGTTTAACGGAATCGATGGACTGATCACTAATTTTCATTTGCCGAAGTCTACATTAATTATGTTGGTAAGTGCTTTTGCCGGTAGAGAAAACACTATGAAAGCCTATCAAGAAGCAATCAGTAAAGAATATCGATTTTATAGTTTTGGAGATGCGATGTTTATTAAATAACCAGTTTTAGGAGGCAGATATGTTAGTAAAATATGAATTATTAAAGGAATGCAAGGACACCAAAGCTCGTTTAGGAAAGCTTCATACCAATCGAGGGGTAATAAATACCCCGATTTTTATGCCCGTAGGGACACAAGCTACAGTTAAAACCATGACTCCCGAAGAGCTAAAAGAGATTAATGCAGAAATTATTTTAAGTAATACCTATCATTTATTTTTACGTCCGGGGCACGGTTTAATTGAAAAAGCCGGCGGACTTCATAAGTTTATGAATTGGGACCGGCCGATATTAACCGATAGTGGCGGGTTTCAGGTTTTCAGTTTAGGAAAACTCCGTAAACTCTCGGAGGAAGGTGCAACCTTTAATTCTCATATCGATGGAAGCAAGCAGGAACTCACTCCGGAAAAGGCAATTGAAATCCAAAACGCCTTAGACTCGGATATCGCCATGGTTTTGGATGAATGTCCTCCGTACCCGGCTTCCCGAGAATATGTCCAAAATTCATTACAAAGAACCACCCGTTGGGCAAAGCGATGCATTGAAGCGAATAAAAATCCAAATCAAAGCCTTTTCGGCATTGTGCAAGGAGGGATGTATCAGGACCTTCGGGAAGAAAGTGCCAAGGAACTATTAAAATTGGATTTCCCCGGATATGCTATTGGGGGCTTAAGTGTTGGGGAGCCTAAAGAATTGATGTATGAGGTATTGGAGTATACCACACCATTATTACCGAAAGATAAGCCCAGGTATTTAATGGGGGTGGGTAGCCCGGATGCATTGTTTGAAGGCGTAGAAAAAGGCATTGATATGTTTGACTGTGTCCATCCAACAAGAATTGGACGTAATGGGACCGCTATGACGTCCCATGGTACAGTAAATATCAAAAATGCCAAGTATAAAGAAGATTTTGCTCCTCTGGATACCGAATGCAGTTGTTATACTTGTAGAAAATACACCAGAGCTTACCTTAGACACTTATTTAAAGCGAATGAAATACTTGGGCTTCGATTAATGACTTATCACAATGTACATTTCTTAATTAACACCATGAAAAATATTCGGGAATCATTGATCGAGGACCGCTTTTTAGCCTATAAAAAAGAATTTTTTGAAAAGTATGACCCCTCCTAGGCCCTCCTAATCTTTATTGTTTTTCTAAAGTCTTTTTTGTGATATAATTGATACGAAATTATATGGAAAGGAGTAAGACCATGACTTTTATTACAACTCTTGTACGTGGCACCACAACAAAGGAAGAAAAATTCACCGGATGTGGAGAATGTCAAACATCTTGCCAATCCGCATGCAAAACTTCATGCACCGTGGGGAACCAGGATTGTGAAAACCCCAATCGGTAAAACATCAGCATAGCAAACAGCAGTCGATTCTTACTGCTGTTTTTTAATGAGAGAATCAGAAAGAAGGGTGAAATTATGATTTATCAGTTTGAAAAAGATAATATTCCAGTGGTTTTGGATGTGAACAGCGGAGCGGTTCATATTGTCGATAAAATGATTTATGATATTTTAGAATACTTTCCGAGAAATAAAACACCAAAGGTTGATAAAGAAAAGATTATAACCGCCTTAAAAGAGAAGTATAATTCAGAGGACTTGAGAGTTGCTATGGATGAATTAGAACAGCTTATCAGCGAAGAACAGCTTTTTACAGGAGAGGTTAAGCGGGGTGATAACTTTGAACATGTGATCAAAGCCCTCTGCCTACACATTGCCCATGATTGCAATATACGCTGTAAATACTGCTTTGCTTCCCAGGGGAATTTTAAAGGAGAAAATCTTTTAATGGACTTTGACACCGGAGCAAAGGCTTTGGATTTCTTGATAGAAAATTCCGGAAATAGACGGAATTTGGAAGTGGATTTCTTCGGAGGAGAACCTTTGATGAACTTCCAAGTGGTAAAGGATTTAGTGGAGTATGGTAAGAATAAAGCTAAAGAATGGAATAAGAATATGCGTTTTACGATCACGACCAACGGGACCCTGCTAAATGAAGAGAATATGAATTATATAAATGAAAACATGGAAAATATTGTACTTAGTATAGATGGAAATAAAGAAACGAATGACCGAATGCGCTATACGGTCAATAATAAAGGGACTTATGATCTAATACTTCCTAAAATCAAACGGATGGTGGAAAAAAGGGGAGATAAGCCTTATTATGTCCGGGGCACTTTTACTAAATTCAACAAAGATTTTTCCAAGGACGTGATTCATCTTGCAGAACAGGGTTTCCGTAATATTTCAGTAGAACCGGTAGTTGCTCCCAGTAAAGAGGATTACGCTCTGGGTTACGAGGATTTAGAGGAAATTAATGCACAGTACGATATTCTTGAACAGGCTTATTTTAATAAAAAAGGAACAAAAGAGGAATTTGATTTTTTTCACTTTAAAATGAATCTACAAAAAAATCCATGCCAGGAAAAACGGGCATTAGGTTGTGGAGCCGGTGTAGAATACGTTTCTGTAACCCCGGAAGGGGAAGTCTATCCTTGCCATCAGTTTGCAGGGAATCCGGATTTTAAAATGGGCAGTATCTGGGATCAAGAGGAACTGGACACTGAAATTAAAAAGAACTTTAAGAATGCCAGTGTGGATAATAAAGAATCCTGTAGAAAATGCTGGGCTAAATACTATTGTAGTGGTGGTTGTCATGCCAATGCGTATCATGAAAATGATAGTTTATTAAAACCTTATGAACTGGGATGTGAAATGGAAAAAAAACGGATTCAAAACTCCATTATTATTGAAGCCAAAAAAAAATTGGGGAGGGATCGTTGATGATTTTAGAACACCAAGGGAAAATGCCAAAGATTCATAGTGATGCTTATATAGCTCCGAATGCCACAATCATCGGCAGAGTCTCGGTGAAAGAAAAATCAAGTATCTGGTACAACGTGGTCCTTCGCGGGGACTATAACAAGATAGAAATCGGAAAGTATACGAATATTCAAGACAACAGTGTACTTCATATCAGTCATAAATACTCAACAATTTTAGGAGATTATATTACCGTGGGACATAATGCTATAGTCCACGCGTGTAACGTAGGGAATAACTGTTTGATTGGTATGGGATCGATTATCCTCGACGGTGCAAAGATTGGAGAGAATACCATTATTGGCGCAGGAGCTATGGTAACATCGGAGAAAGAAATTCCGTCCGGAGTATTGGTTCTTGGATCTCCCGGAAAAGTGGTCCGTAAACTCACCGATGAAGAAATTAAAGGAATTAAAGATTCTGCACTACATTATGCAGAGTATGGGCAAGATCATAAGAGGAATAAGGAGGTTCGGCGATGAATACAAAGAGCTTAATTGCCTTTATTTTTATTATCTTACTGGTGGCAGCAGGAGCATATACCGCTTTTATGGGTCTTAATGTGGGAGGCGTATCGATTGCGCCGCTTTCAGAATCCATCAACCAGGGGCTGGATTTACAGGGCGGGGTATATTTGGTATACGAAGCCGATACCGATTCTACCGGAGCGGAGTTGGACCGGGAAATCGAACAGGTCATTGAAATCTTTCGGCTTCGGGTAGACAGTTTGGGACTTACCGAACCGGTTATTGTCCGGGAGGGTGACGACCGGGTACGGGTAGAGCTTCCTGGTGTGGAAGAAGCAGAAGACGCTATTGCAATGATAGGAACCACTGCTCGGTTAGAATTTATTGATCCTGATGGGAATCTGGTGATTTCCGGTAATGATGTAAACGATGCCCGGGTAATGATGGATGGAAATCGTCCTTATGTGGCATTGGAATTAGATGCCGGTGCCAGGGAGGCCTTTGCAGAAACCACGGGAGAGTTAGCTCAACTTCCACAATTTCCTGAAGAGGACCGGATCATTGAAATAATTCTGGATGGAGAAGTCATCTCTGCTCCGACTGTAGAAGATCGGATTGCTGATGGACGACCCACAATTTCTGGGAACTTTACTATTGAGTCGGCCGCCGAGCTCGCAGCCCTCATCCGAGCGGGAGCTTTGCCGGTGGAACTGGAAGAAGTTCGAACGTCTACAATTACTGCAACGCTAGGGGAATATGCTTTGGAAAGAAGTGTGCAAGCTGCAATCATCGGGATTTCGTTATTAATGCTCTTTATGATCGTTATATATAAAATACCGGGTTTAGTTGCCGATATCGCTTTAACCGTTTATATACTGCTGGTATTCGGGGTTATTGTTTTCTTAAACGCCACCGTCACCCTTCCAGGGATTGCAGCGTTACTCCTGTCAATTGGAATGGCTGTGGATGCAAATGTTATTATTTTTGAACGGATTAAAGAGGATATCGGAACCGGAAAAACCGTCCGGGTCGCTATCGAATCAGGGTTCAAGCGTGCTTTCAGTACCATTCTCGATGCGAATGTTACAACCTTAATTGCCGGAGTTGTTCTCTATCAGTTTGGTACCGGACCGATTCGAGGTTTTGCGATTCTTCTTATAATCGGAATACTTTGCAGTATGTTCTCCGCCATTATCATTACCCGGCTGTTACTACGTCTTGTAGTTAAAATCAATACTCGAAAAAGCAAAACCCTATTCGGGTTAAAGTAAGGGGGCTTATCATGAAAATTGTTGAAAATAAAAAATACTTTTTTATTATTTCTGCCTTGATTATTTTAGCCGGTGGGATATTTACATTAATACAAGGAGTAGAACTCGGTATTGATTTTACCGGAGGCACGGAAATAGAAATTGATATGGAACAATATGTGGAGAGTGAAGATATTCGTGAATCCTTAGAGCAATATGATCCCGGAGCTAGCATTAATCACATTGGGACCGACCGGAATAACATCGTAATTAGAACTTCAGAAGATCTGAGTAGTGCCGAACGGAGAGCGCTCTTTAATGACTTACAGGAACGTTATAATCTTTCTTCTGATCAACCCCTGCGAGTCGATCAGTTTGGTCCAGCTGTGGGACAGGAGATCCAACAAAGAGCTCTGCTTTCTATATTGATTTCGGCGATAGGAATGCTTATTTATATCACCTTTCGCTTTGAACTTTCCTATGGAATTGCCTCATTAACTGCGTTATTACATGATATTTTAATCGTTTTATCGGTTTATGCAATTTTAAATATTCCCATTAATAACCCTTTTATTGCAGCGATATTAACGATTCTTGGATATTCAATTAATGATAGTATTGTAGTATTTGATAGAGTCAGGGAAAACATTCCCTTTTTGAAAAAAAACAATTATGTGGAGCTGGGGAATACCAGTATCGCCCAAACCCTTAAACGTTCTATTATTACCTCGGTTACGACCTTAGTTACAATCATAGCATTATATATACTCGGTGTTGAACAAATTAGAACCTTTGCCCTTCCCTTAATCGCCGGTATTCTGAGTGGTACTTACTCCTCGATTTTTATAGCTACTCCGGTATGGGTAATGATCAAAGAAAGACAAGTGGCAAAAAAATCCTACCAAGGGGCGAAATCCTCCTAGCAGTGGAAGTTGAAGGTTAATTACCGATATAAAGGGTAATAATACTGAATAAGTATTATTACTTTTTTTTTATCTGAGTGGAAATTATTGTCAATGGGGTGGTACGATTGATAATTAATAGAAAATATGGGACCCTTCGCCGCTATAAAAAAATAGGAGAAGTTCTGGTTAAATATGGGTTCACTTTTTTAGCAGACAATATGCGGAAAAAAGGTTATATTCCAAAACGCGTATTAAAAACCCGAAAAAACCTTCAACAAGAAACGTGGGGCGTTAGAATCCGAAAAGCCTGTGAAGAATTAGGACCCACATTTGTTAAACTTGGTCAAATAATGGGAACACGGCGCGATATTTTATCTGCGGAGATTATTGAGGAACTTGAAAAACTTCAGGACCAAGTTGAAGAATTTCCCTATGAAGAGGCGAGAGAAGTTTTTGAGCAGAGTTTTGGGAAAACTATTGATGATACCTTTCGAAATTTTAGTAAAGACCCTATTGCTTCCGGATCGATTGGTCAAGTCTATGAGGCAGTGTTGACATCAGGAGAGGAAGTGGTAGTAAAAATTCAGCGGCCGAAAATTGAAAATATTATTAAAGATGATTTGGAAATTCTAAATACGTTGGCAAAAATTACCGATGAACATTTTTACAAAAATAAAGCGTATAGTTTTCAGGATATCATAGAGGAATTTCGTTATCGAATCAAAAGAGAATTAGATTATACCTTAGAAGGTAAAAATGCAGAACGGTTTAGTCTTAATTTTAAAGACAACAAACATCTGTATATTCCAAAAATATACTGGGAACTGAGTAATAAAAAGGTTTTGACAATGGAAAAAATTAAAGGTCATAAGATAATACATACAGAAACCTTAAAGAATCCAAAGCTGGATCATCACCAATTAGCCTTGGATAATACCAATCTTTTTATGGAGCAAGTATTTGTCTACGGTTTATTTCATGGAGATCCTCATCCGGGGAATATTTTTATAACTCCCGACGGAAAGATCGCTTATATTGACTTTGGGATTATTGGATTTTTAGATCAGGAAAGTATTAACTTTATAACCAATCTATTCATTGCAGTGGGAAAAAAAGATATGGATAGAATTTTCAATTTAATCCAAGAAATTGATGCAATCAGTTATGAAACCAACGCTCGAAGACTTAAAGAGGATATATCCTTTTTTATCAATGAGTATTATGATAAGCCCCTGAGAGAATTGAAATTGGGAACCGCTTTACGACAGTTTATGGACATTGCCTATAGAAATGGCGTGAAATTTCCCAGTCAGTATATTTTATTACTCAAAGCGCTAATTTCACTAGAATCCACCGTAAATCAACTGTCTCCTACATTCAGTATCGCCATGGTAATAAAAGATTTTATGAAAGAGATTTATAAAAAAAAGTACCATCCGGAGAACCTGGCGAAGGAGTACTTTAGCTACTCACAGGATCTTTTATTCAGTTTGAAATATATGCCTCGACAAATCAGAAGTATTCTGCAAAAAATGGAAGACGAAAAATTCACCGTGCATGTAAAGGACGAAGAAACCAGGGAAATCACAAAAGAAATACAGAAACAAACAAAAAGAGTGAGTATAAGCATTCTTATTTCCGCGCTGTTGATTATCTCAACAATAATTATGGTTATGGATTATGGAAGAACTGTTTTTTCGATTCCCCTTCTCAGCTGGATCGGATTTTTCTTCAGCGGTTTATTTGTATTCAAACAAATTTTTATGAATGATTAGCTAAATGTTGATAAAAACTAATAGAGAAGATATAATAGTACTATTCTATTATAAATGAAAATTCATTTAAAGGAGCGATTATGTTGGATATAAAGAGTAAAATTAGAGAAATCCAGGACTTTCCAAAGGAAGGAATTAATTTTAAAGATATTACTACGTTGCTGAAAGACAAAGCCGCATTTAAATATGTTGTGGATGAAATAGCCAAGCAATTAGAAGGTTTAGGAATCGATATTATTGTGGGACCGGAAGCGAGAGGATTTATTATGGGAACTCCTATAGCATATAAAATCGGAGCAGGATTTGTACCGGTTAGGAAGCCGAATAAACTTCCGGCGGAAACCATATCCTATGAATATGACCTGGAGTACGGAACAGATAGCGTTGAAATACATAAGGACGCCATTAAAAAAGGTCAGAGGGTAGCTATTGTCGATGATTTACTAGCCACAGGAGGTACGGTG
This sequence comes from Clostridiales bacterium, assembly GCA_007120165.1. Classification (GTDB taxonomy): domain Bacteria; phylum Bacillota; class Clostridia; order Peptostreptococcales; family T1SED10-28; genus Isachenkonia. Next base: position 6,741 of record SKOH01000032.1, on the reverse strand, counting down.
CTTGCCACAACAAAATTGATTGAAGAACTCGGGGGAGAAGTAGTATCGATTAATTTCCTGATGGTTCTGTCTTTTTTAAATGGGAAAGAGCTTTTAAAGAACTACAAAGTTGAAAGCCTAATTGAATATTAATAACTATCTGGAAATGAATTTTGCTACTTAAAGGGTGATAATAATGTTAGAAAATCTTATCTCTATAATCGAAGAATCCAATCCTCAATGTGATGTTGAACTAATCATTGAGGCTTATAATTTTGCTGAAACGGCCCACGAAGGTCAGTATCGTAAATCTGGAGAAAAATATTTCATCCATCCTGTAGAAGTGGCCAAAATCTTAATTGAACTGAAGATGGACAGCAGTACTATTGCTGCAGGACTCTTACATGATGTTATAGAAGATACGGAATATACGTACGAGTATATAAGCGAAAAATTCGGAGAAGAAGTTGCTATGCTCGTGGAAGGGGTTACCAAACTAACCCGTTTTTCGTTCAACTCTCGAGAAGAACGACAAGCAGAAAATTTGCGAAAAATGTTTATCGCTATGGCAAAGGATATTCGGGTTATATTAATTAAACTAGCCGATCGACTTCATAATATGAGAACGTTAAAATACCAAAGTGAGAATAAAAAGAAGGAAAAAGCACTGGAAACCCTAGAAATATATGCTCCCATTGCCCATCGGTTAGGGATATCACGGATCAAATGGGAACTTGAGGATATCTGCCTTAGATATATAAATGAAGAGGGATACTACGACTTAGTTGAAAAGGTTTCGATTAAACGTAAGGACCGGGAAGTTTTAATCAATAATGTTATCAAAAGCATATATGAGAAACTTGAAGTTTTCGACATAAGTAGTGAAATTAGTGGTCGACCAAAGCATTTTTACAGTATCTACAAAAAAATGATGAATCAAAATAAAAGTTTTGAAGAAATCTTTGATTTTTTAGCAGTTCGTGTAATTGTAGATAGTGTAAAAGATTGTTATGGGGTACTTGGTGTCATTCATACAATGTGGAAGCCTATCCCCGGTAGATTTAAAGATTACATTGCCATGCCTAAGCCAAATATGTATCAATCCTTGCATACTACCGTTATTGTAGATACCGGTGAACCGTTGGAAATCCAAATTCGAACATGGGATATGCATCGTATTGCAGAATATGGTATTGCAGCCCATTGGAAATACAAAGAATCTAAAGAAACAAGCGAAGATATTGAAAATAAGCTTACATGGCTTGGTCAAATGTTGGAGTGGGAAAAAGAAACTAAAGATCCCCAGGAGTTTATGGAGGCTCTTAAAGTTGATTTGTTTACCAATGAAGTATATGCCTTTACGCCAAAGGGGAGGGTAATTAACCTGCCAATAGGGTCTACTCCTATAGACTTTGCTTATAAGATTCATTCGGATATTGGCAATAAATGTGTGGGTGCAAAAGTTGATAATAGAATTGTACCGATCGATTATAAATTGAAAAACGGAAATATCGTAGAAATTTTAACTTCTTCCAATAGTAATGGGCCCAGTCGAGACTGGCTAAACATTGTTAAAAGTTCTCAGGCCAAGACGAAAATTAAACAATGGTTTAAAAAAGAACGAAAAGAAGAAAATATCGAAAAAGGGAAAGCCAGTTTGGAAAAAGCATTGAAACGAGAAACCATTAACGCGGATAAAGTGTTAAAAAACAAAATTTTGGATCCAATCATTGAAAAGTTGGGCTATAAATACTCAGAAGATCTATATGCGGCCATCGGTTATGGTGGCGTAACAATTAATCAGGTATTATCTAAAATTAAGGAACAGATCGATAACGATAAGGAAGATTACACACTGAAGAATGCCGAAGTGGACATAATTCCGGATAATTACGTCAAACCCAAGAAACCTCATGGAAAGAGTAAAATTTCTCAAGGGGTTATGGTAAAAGGCGTGGACAATATATTGATTCGGTTTGCCAAATGCTGTAACCCTGTACCTGGAGATGAAATAATAGGATATATTACAAGGGGACGGGGAGTATCGATTCACAGGGCAGATTGCTCCACTATTACAGAAACTCAAGAGACAAAAGATCGATTTATTGAAGTGGAATGGGATGCAAATAAAGCCCAGGATTTTCAAGTGGAAATTGAAGTCGAAGCAACGGATCGAAAAGGTTTATTAACTGAGATTACACTATTGTTATCCGAGTCCAAAATTACGGTTAATTCATTAAATGCCCGGACAAATAAAGAAAAAATTGCTTTTATCACTTTAACTTTGGAAGTGGGTAGTACGGAACATCTTACAAAACTCATTGAGAAACTCAAGCATATTCAAGGGGTTTTTGATGCCTATCGAGTGAAGAATTAATAAAGGAGGATTTCTGTGAGAGCGGTAGTACAAAGAGTAAAGTCAGCCTCTGTAAGTGTAGACGACCAGATTGAAGGTAAAATTGGAAAAGGTCTATTAGTATATCTCGGAATTGAAGAAGAAGATGAAATAAAGGATGTCAATTATTTAGCAGAAAAAATATGCAACTTGAGAATTTTCGAAGATGAAAATGAAAAAATGAATCGATCTCTCTTGGATGAAGAAGGTTCCATATTGGCTATATCCCAGTTTACTCTCCTCGGAGATTGTCGAAAGGGAAGACGCCCCAGTTTTTCCAACGCAAAAAATCCGGAAGGGGCAAATCATCTGTATAATAAGTTTGTTGAAGCATGCGCTGAGTTAGGAGTTCCAATGGAAACCGGGGTATTTCAGGCACATATGATGGTTTCATCAATAAATGATGGTCCGGTAACTATGCTGCTTGATAGTAATAAAGTATTTTAAAATTTTACGTAGGAGGTGTTATTGTGATTTTCCATAAATTAGAGGTTGGAGTATACGGTGTTAACGCTTATATCCTGGGAGACGAAGAAACTAAAGAAGCTGTGGTTATTGATCCCGGTGGTAGCAGTGATGAAATAAGTTCTTTACTTAGGAAAGAAAAGCTTACTCTCCAAGCAGTTTTATTAACTCATGCCCATGGAGATCATATTGGGGGTATTGCAGGACTTGTTAAGGATTGGAAAACACCGGTATTTGTCCATCAGAAAGACCTCTATATACTACAGGATGCAGAACTGAATTACTCTGCAAGACTACCAATGAATGCAGTAAATTTTAGTGATGCTAAGGCGATTAAACATGGTGATTTATTAAAATACGGTAAACTTGAAATAAAAGTAATCCACACCCCTGGACATAGTCCTGGAGGAGTTACCTTTCAGGCAGAGGATTATTTATTTACCGGGGATACCCTTTTTCAAGGATCTATTGGAAGAACCGATCTTGAGGGAGGAAATCATAAGCAGCTTATTAACTCTATAAAGGAGAAGTTGCTAACACTAAAAAAAGATTATCTAGTGTTTCCCGGACATGGCCCTAAAACTTCATTGGAGGAAGAACGACGTAGCAACCCATTCTTATAAATAAATAACTACGCAAACAGCTAAGGTTTCCACATCAATATTGTACAAACACTGTTTTACTAGGAAAGTAAAAAAAGGAGTGCTGAATACATGGAAAAACTAAAAAGAAGTCATATGGCAGGAACTTTAAGAATTGAGGATATCGGAAAAGAGATTACCCTGGCAGGCTGGGTTCAAAAAAGAAGGGACCTCGGAGGATTAATCTTCGTGGACTTGCGGGATAAAACAGGAATCAGCCAAATAGTTTTTGATCAGGATGTTTCAAAAGAAGCCTTTGCCACAGGGGAAACCTTAGGCTCCGAATATGTGATAATTGTAAAAGGAAAAGTGCTTGAGAGACATTCGAAAAATTTGGATATGCCCACAGGGGAAGTTGAAATATTTGTTAAAGAAGTTGAAGTGTTGAATGAAGCCAAAACACCACCGATATACATAAAGGATGACGACCAGGTTTCTGAAAACCTTCGTCTGAAATATCGATATCTTGATCTGCGGAAAAACAGTATGCAACAAAACCTGAAACTACGTCACGAGGTTACCAAACTGGTCCGGGAGTTTTTAGATAATGAAACTTTTGTGGAGGTGGAAACACCGATTTTAACGAAGCCTACTCCGGAAGGAGCCCGGGATTACATTGTGCCCAGCCGCGTAAATCAAGGGAAGTTCTACGCCCTCCCTCAATCCCCCCAACTATTTAAACAATTATTAATGGTATCAGGAACCGATCGATATTTTCAAATTGTGAAGTGTTTTAGAGATGAGGATTTAAGAGCAGACCGCCAGCCGGAATTCACGCAGATCGACTGTGAAATGTCTTTTGTAGATGAAGAGGATATTATGGATATCAATGAGCGGATGATGGCTCATGTACTTAAAAACATCAAAGACGTAGAATTATCGCTGCCGTTTCCTCGGATAACCTATGAAGAGGCCATGAACCGATATGGTAATGATAAACCGGATACCCGGTTTGAATTAGAACTTATTGATGTTACTGACAGCTTAAAAAGTTCGGATTTCAAGGTCTTTTCCAGTACCATCGAAAAAGGGGGTATTATAAAGGCCATTAACGTTACCGGAGAAGCGGAAAACTTTAGTAGAAAAGATATTACAAACTTGGAGAAATATACAAAGGACTATGGTGCGAAAGGTCTTGCCTGGATAAAAGTAACGGAAGAAGGGATTAATTCTCCTATTGCTAAATTTCTATCGGATACGGAAATCCAAAGTATCTTAGATAAGACCCAAGGGAAAACAGGGGATTTGCTGCTCTTCGTTGCGGATGAAGCCCAAGTGGTTCATGGGGCCCTTAGCAATCTTCGTAATTATTTAGGGAAAGCGTTAAATCTTTATAAAGAAGATCAATTCAACTTTCTTTGGGTTACGGAGTTTCCATTATTTGAACGAGATCAAGAGACAAACCGATTAACCGCCATGCATCATCCATTTACTGCACCCATTGACGAAGACCTGTTGCTGTTAGAGAAAAAACCGGAAGATGCCCGAGCAAGAGCTTATGACATTGTATTAAATGGTCATGAAATCGGCGGGGGCAGCATTCGAATTCATACTTCCAATATTCAGGAGAAAATGTTTGATGCCCTTGGATTCTCAAAAGAGGAAGCTTATAAAAAGTTTGGTTTTTTACTTGAAGCCTTTCAATTTGGAACCCCGCCCCATGGTGGAATTGCCTATGGTTTAGACCGTTTAGTGATGATCCTTGCAAATGAGGATAATATTAGGCAGGTAATTGCTTTTCCAAAGACGCAAAACGCCACATGTCTTTTAACCGATGCACCTACCAGCATTGATGATGAACAGTTAGCAGAACTTCATATCAATGTAAAATCCACTGAGGAATCGACTTAAATCGGTTGTTATCCTAGTCATAAGGATTGAATATCGAAGGATTTTATGGTATTATTAGATATAGCAATAAAGCCTGCTGTGTGCGTCAAATCGAATATGTTTTGAGCCAACACTATTACATTGGGAACCCGGAGTTTGCCCGCAGAGCACCTGCCAGTTACTGGACTTGCAAAACGGGCAACAGGGTACCCACCTGCGAGCGCAGGTTTCAAAACACTCGATAAAAACGGCACAGCGGGTTTTTCTATGTAAATTTATTTGCAAAATTACTATTCATATTTTATAATCAAAGGGTGAAGTTATGAAAAACCAGTTTGAACGAACCGAGTTACTAGCCAATGGCACTTCATTGAAAAGTTTTTCAGATAAACATATTGCAGTTTTCGGTGTGGGGGGCGTGGGTTCTTATGCAGCTGAAGCACTGGTAAGAGCCGGAATTGAAGAAATTACTATTCTGGATTCCGATGTGGTTTGTGTAACGAATATTAACCGTCAAATTCAAGCCAGTCATAGAACCATCGGCCTAGATAAAGTGGTGGTTATGAGAGATAGGTTATTGGATATAAATCCTGATTTAAAAATTCATAGTTTAAAGGATCACTTATCAAAGGAAAACATTGATGAATTGGTACATGATGATTTTGATTATATTATTGATGCCATTGATACCATATCTGCAAAACTGTTGTTAATTGAACAGGCCAAAAAACTAGGTATTGCTGTGATCAGTAGCATGGGAGCAGGAAACAAGGTAGACCCCACAAAATTTCTTGTAGCGGACATTCACGAAACAAATACCTGTCCACTGGCTAGAGTTATGCGAAAAGAATTACGGAGAAGAAAACTCAAGGATATTAAAGTGGTTTTTTCTGTGGAAAAACCATTAGAAGTTCAAAGAATTTCATCGGATCCCAATTATGAGCGCAAAAAAACTCCGGGAAGCATTTCTTTCGTACCATCAGCGGCTGGACTTATTATTGCCTCGGAAGTTTTCAAGGATTTATGGAAAGGAGCTTGATTATGAAACAATATGGAAAAGTTGTGGAAGTAACAGAGGGTAAAGCATTTGTAATTATGGAGAAACACTCAAGCTGTAGTAATTGCAATGCTTGCAAGCTTGGAAGTGATAGCCATGAACTTCGAATTGAAGCCATTAACACCGCAGGAGCAAAGAATGATCAGATTGTCGAAGTGGATATGGAAGGTCAACACGTTTTAACCGCAGCGTTTATATTATATATGATTCCTTTATTTGCTTTATTTTTAGGAATAATCATCGGAAACTTGATATTCCCCGCTCAAGAGTTATTAGCAGCAATGATGGGCTTTGGATTTGTTGGACTTTCATTCCTGGGGCTTAAAATGAATGATAAATCCTTTAAAAATAATAAAAAATATATTCCTGTGATC
>SKOH01000150.1 GCA_007120165.1 Clostridiales bacterium | reverse complement strand
GTTACGGTACCGCCGCCTTCCAGTGCCCGGGAAAGTACTACCGGCGAGAGGCCCTTACTTCGGTACGTGTCCTTAAACATTCTACCCGGTACCACAATAGCCAGGTACTGGTCTCCCGAGAGCATGTTGATTGCGATACAGGAAAGAATCGTTGCCAGTACCAAAGAACCGGTGGATTTTGCCACGGTAAGAATCGTATCTCCCACGGCGCTGAGCATTCCGGTACTTTCCAGAACGCCGCCTAGGGATAGGGCGATGATAATTAACGATACGGTCCACATCATGCCGTCAAGTCCGCCTCCGGAAACCAGGTCGTCTACGATTTCCACGCCGGTTTCAATACCGAAACCGTAATGGGCGGCGTCGATGATCTCTCCAAGACCGGCCCCTTGAAAAATAAAGGCGAAGAGGCCTCCAAGGAAGGTTCCTGCCAACAGTCCGGGAATGGCCGGTACTTTAAAGATTACGATAACAATAACCAGTAGCGGCGGAATGGCCAATAACGGTGAGAGGTTAAAACTATCGGCCAGGGCATTTTGAATATCCGCAATTCCTTCGATATCAATGTCTCCTCCGGCATAGCCCATACCCATAATCCCAAAGATGATCAGGGCAATGATGTAGGCGGGACCTGTGGTCCAGAACATATACTTGATATGGCTGAACAGTTCACCGCCGGCCATGGCCGGGGCTAAGTTCGTGGTATCGGATAGGGGTGACATTTTATCACCGAAATAGGAACCGGATACAATTGCTCCGGCTACCACGCCCACGGGGATTCCAAGACCCTGACCGACACCGATCAGGGCAACCCCGATGGTGGCTACGGTGGTCCAGGAACTGCCGACGGAAATCGATACGATGGAACAGATCAATAGGGTTGCAATCAGAAAAATTCCAGGGGAAAGAATTTCCAATCCGTAGAAAATCAGGGTCGGCACCGTTCCGCTAAGTAACCAGGTACCAACGAGGGTACCGATAATCATAAGGATTACAATCGCCTGCATGGCAAGCTTAATCCCGTCCACAATACTGCCTTCCACTTCTTCCCAGGTATAATTCAGCATGAAGATTGCCACCGCTGCCGCAACAATTACGCCCAGCAGTAGAGGAATGTGGGGGTCGGCGCCGAGGACTACAATCCCCACCAGTAAAAAGACAATCAGTGAAACAATAGGTATTAGTGCGTGACCAATATTTGCTTTTTTCTTCTCTTTCATAATTCGCCTCCTTAAAATATTTAAAAATATTTGATGCTTTGCTATCCATACCCCCTTTTATGAGTTTTAAAACCTAAGAGTCATACTGTACTCCTGGGCTATAAGTCATCATACTATAAAAAAACAGAGGATTCAATGTATTTGAGGGATATTGAAGTGTATAAGGGTCATTATTGTATAGTATAAATACTTATCAGACCGATGTTTTATCCGGGGGCATATAGGGTAGTAATGCATTAAGGAACTCATTGGGGAACGGTTGACTTTTTTCTGCGAAGAGTTTATAATAAAGGAAACCCCCTACATAGGGGGGTGAAAGGAGGATTACCATGGAGATCAAACTCACGGAAAATGCAAAAAACGAACTTAAAAACCAGAACGGGGAAAATAAAGACCTCAGAATTTTTGTACAAGGCGTTGGATGAGGCGGCCCAACTTTTGGAATGACTCTGGATGAGTCAAAGGAAGACGACAATATCAAAGAGGTGGATGGACACCGTTTTCTAGTGGAAAAGGAATTAGACCGACAAATAGACGGTGTAACAGTGGATTACAAAAGCGGAATGTTAAGAAAAGGCTTTGTGGTTTATCTGTCTGCGCCCAGCGGCGGTTGTTAACAGAAAAAAATCTTCAATTTTTAATTTTTTAGACCCAAATAATTTGGGTCTTTTTTTTTGAAAATAAATTTGACAAATAGAAAAAATCGAGGTAAAATATTAGTTTGCTTAATTGACAAAACCCAGAATATATGTTAAGATATGAATGTAAATATGCGTTAATCATTTGAAAGAGGGTGATTCTTTGGCGAACGGTAATACGTTAGATCAAATCAGAAAGAACATTACAGGTTATATCGGTCAAAAGGTTATATTAAAGGCAGATAAAGGCCGAAAGAAAGTGATGGTAAAAGAAGGCGTATTAGAGAACACCTATCCGAGTATTTTTGTCGTTAAAATTGATGGTGAATTTGACGCAGACAGAAGAATTTGTTACAGCTATTCGGATGTATTGACTTCCACAGTGGAATTGACATTCAGCACCCAACACGACCCGATAGAGGTTAATTAATGCATACCACCTATTATATATAATAGGTGGTTTTTTCTTGAAAATATATATTTTCAAATTTCAAACTATTAATATTAGTTTGAAATTATGAATATGCATTGCAGGCAGGGGATTGATAATAATATAACCTGCCTAAAGCAAGGCGGGGGTTTTGAGAAGGCCATCGAAATGCAAATTTATACAATGTATGCATAAAGTGGTTGTAAAGCTATAAAAATAGCCGCTTGATTTATGCATTGAGGAAATATATACTGTAGCTAAGAACATAATATTGAAGCGATAATTCTCAACAACAGACTCGGCCTGGTTATACCAAGTTCAAATCCTAAAATGAGAAAGGAGCTTTACTGTGACAAATTCAAAAGGTTTTTTACATGTAACCTCAGAAATTGGAAAGTTAAAGGCTGTTATGCTTCATCGTCCGGGAAAAGAATTGGAAAGATTGACCCCAGCTTATTTAGAAGAACTTCTCTTTGATGACATTCCATGGCTGTACCAGATGCAAAAAGAGCATGATGCCTTTGCAAAAGTAATGGAGGAACGGGGCGCTAGGGTTTATTATTATGAAAAACTGTTGGAAGAGGTTTTAGAAGACAGGGAAGTAGCGAAGGATTTTATTGATGAGCTTATCGAAATTGCCGGGGAAGATAACGATCGGATCAACGAAGAGATTCGACAGTTTCTTCAGCAGAAATCCCCGGAAAAACTGGTGGAAGTGGCAATATCCGGGCTGTTAAAATCCGAACTGGATACCGGTCAGGAAAAACGGAGCCTCGGGGACTATATTCAGCGGGATTATCCTTTTTACATTAATCCGATACCGAACTTATATTTCACCCGGGATCCGGGAGCGGTGATCGGAGACGGTTTAAGCATCAGCAAGATGAACACCCCTGCCAGAGACCGGGAAACCATGTTTTTACAATATATTTATCAGCATCATTCATTGATAAAAAAGGAAGAGACTCCTCTTTGGTATGACTATAAAGAAAAAAGCAGCATTGAAGGGGGCGACGTTTTAGTCCTCAGTGATGAAGTGGTGGCCATAGGGGTAAGCGAAAGAACCTCTGCGAGGGCCGTGGAAATCATTACCGAACGACTGTTTGAAAAATCTCCTGTAAAGAAAGTCCTAGCTATCCAGATCCCCTTTACCCGGGCCTATATGCATTTAGACACGGTGTTTACCATGGTGGATTATGATAAGTTTACGATTTTTCCCGGCATTGAAAAAGCACTGAAAGCGTATGAAATCACACCGGGAAAACAGCGGCCCATCGTAAAAGAAAAGCCCAGTTTAAAAGAAGCGCTGCAGGATGCGTTAAATCTCTCAGCGGTAAATCTTATCCAGAGCGGAGGCGGGGATCCCATCACCGCAGCAAGGGAACAGTGGAATGACAGCACCAACACCTTAGCGATAGCACCGGGGGTTGTGATTACTTATAATCGAAATGAAGCTTCCAACAAAACCCTCCGCAGCCACGGAATAGAAGTTGTAGAGATTGAAGGATCAGAGCTTGTTCGCGGCCGGGGCGGTCCAAGATGCATGTCAATGCCCTTAGTAAGGGATGATTTGAAATAGTTAAAAGAAGTCGGTAAAATCACCTAAAAAATAAGGAGGAATGAACCATGCCAGTAAATTTAAAAGGAAGAAGTTTTTTGACCCTGAAGGATTACACGCCGGAAGAAATTCGCTACCTATTGGACCTGTCAAAGGATCTTAAAGTCAAGAAGCGAACGGGAAGCAAAGCCAAGGCCTTGGATGGGAAAAATGTGGTGCTGCTGTTTCAAAAGGCCTCGACCCGAACCCGATGCGCATTTGAAGTTGCCGCTTTGGATGAGGGCGCCCATGTAACCTTCCTCGGGTCCAGCGACTCTCAAATGGGGAAAAAAGAATCCTTGGAGGATACAGCAAAGGTCCTCGGCCGTTACTATGACGGTATGGAATTTCGAGGTTTTAAGCAGGAAACCGTGGAAATCCTGGCCAAGCATGCAGGGATTCCGGTGTGGAACGGGCTTACGGATTTATACCACCCCACGCAGATTTTAGCGGATTTACTGACCATTACCGAGCACGTCAATAAACCCCTGAACAAAGTGAAGTTTGCTTTCCTGGGGGACGCCAGAAACAATATGGGGAACTCCTTAATGATCGGTGCTGCGAAAATGGGAATGGACTTTAGAGCGGTGGCTCCGAAAGAACTTTTCCCTGAGGAAGCCCTGGTAGGGGAAATGAAGGACCTTGCAAAGGAAACCGGCGGCAGCATTACTATAACCGATGATATTGCCGAAGGGGTAAAGGATGCGGATGTCATTTACACCGATGTTTGGGTTTCCATGGGAGAAGAGGATCAGTTTGAGGAACGGATCAAGCTATTGAAGGATTACCAGGTGAATATGGAGATGATTCAAAAAACCGGCAATCCCAATACGATTTTCATGCATTGTCTCCCGGCTTTTCATGATCTGGAAACAGAAGTCGGAAAGGAAATTCATGAAAAATTCGGCTTAAGGGAAATGGAAGTTACCGATGAGGTGTTCCGCTCCAAACATTCGGTGGTATTCGATGAAGCAGAAAACCGGATGCACACCATTAAAGCTGTAATGGTGGCAACGATGGGGTAGGATTACTGCCCGTCACTTAAGGCAGCATAAGAACCGGGAACACTTCTTAAACATAGAAGTGTTCCTGTTTGGAATTAAAAACAATCAACGTGATTCAGTGAATCCGGAAGGGAGGAAGCTGACAGAATTGTCAGCGTTCAAATATGGTTAATAAAAACAGCAGAATTGTAATTGCCCTGGGGGGAAATGCCCTCCAGGCGGATCCGAAGGATCCCACCGCAGCGGCTCAGTTGAAAACGGCGAAGGAAACTGCAAAACCCATTGTGGATCTGATTGAGGATGGACACGAAGTAATCATTGCCCATGGTAACGGACCGCAGGTGGGCCAGCTGGTGGCAACGTATGAAACGGCCTCGGCGAAAAACAGCAATCTCCCGATCATGCCCTTTCCCGAGTGCGGCGCCATGTCTCAAGGGTATATCGGTTATCACTTACAGCAGGCCCTTCGGGAAGAAATGATCAAGCGGGGCATCAAAAAAGAAGTGGGTACCGTGGTAACCCAGGTGGTCGTGGATGAAAAGGATCCGGGATTTCAAAATCCTACAAAACCCGTGGGCTCTTTTTTCAATGAAGAAGATGCGGGGCGAATGGAAAAGGAAATGGGGTTTGTGATGAAAGAGGATGCCGGCAGAGGGTATCGAAGGGTCGTAGCCTCTCCGGAGCCGGTGGATGTGGTAGAAGCCCCGATCGTACGTACCCTTGTGGACAGCGGACATGTGGTAATCACGGTAGGCGGCGGCGGAGTGCCGGTGCTTGACCGGGGAGATGGAATTTTAGAAGGCGTTCCGGCGGTAATCGACAAGGATTTCGCTTCGGAAAAAATTGCAGAAATCCTGGATGCGGATATGTTAATTATCCTGACCGCGGTAGAAAAGGTCGCCATCAACTTTGGAACCCCTCAGATCGAAGAATTATCAGAGATTACCGTGGCAAAGACTAAAGAATATATGGAACAGGGGCATTTTGCTCCGGGGTCCATGCTTCCGAAGGTAAAGGCGGCTCTGAAGTTTGTGGAGTCCAAACCGGGAAGAAAAACCTTAATCACTTCACTGGAAAAGGCAAAGGAAGGGATTGAAGGAAAAACCGGTACCACCATTATCCCATAGTAATTTGGAAGGATCATACCGCTCCAATGACTTACCGTATGAAAGCTCTCTTCTTTCGTTAAAGAAGGGAGCTTTTTATTTTTTACAACTTCCGGATTTTGAGTTATAATAAATACTAAATTCAAGATACAATGGAGGCTTTAGGGAATGGAAAAGATTACGATCAAAACCTATGGAAAAGTTAATCTTTATCTGGAGGTTATCAGAAAACGGGAAGACGGATACCATGAACTTCAAATGGTAATGCAGAGTATCGGCCTCTATGATAAAGTAAGTGTGAAAGAAAAAGAGAAGGATGAAATTATCCTGGATACCAATTCTCCTTATATTCCTAAGGACGAGGGGAATCTTGCCTTTCAGGCAGCCAAGCTGATTAAAGAGGAGTACCGCATTGATAAAGGGGTAGAAATTGACATTATAAAAAATATTCCCGTAGCCGCAGGCCTGGCGGGCGGCAGTGCCAATGCGGCAGGGGTGCTCAGAGGGCTGAATGAACTTTGGAGCCTTAACTTGAGCGGTGAAAAACTTCAGGAACTGGGACTGCGTTTAGGAGCCGATGTGCCCTTTTCCGTAATGGAAGGGGCCGCAGTTGCCGAAGGAATCGGAGAAAAACTGACCCCGATTGAAGGATTGAAAAACACCTGGCTGGTCCTTTGCAAACCGGGAATCTCGGTATCCACCCCGGAGGTATACAAAGCCTTGGATCTATCGGCCTTGGAAAGAAGACCGCTGTCCCGGGAGTTTTTATCGGCAATTGAAAAAAGGGATTTAAGATCCGTCAGCAAAAATATGTATAATGCCTTGGAAACCGTCACCGTAAAAAAGCATGGGGTTATTTTGGATATTAAAAAGAAAATGATGCAGTACAATGCCATCGGCACGATGATGTCCGGCAGCGGTCCTACGGTATTTGGGATTTTCAAGGACCAGGAGCGGGCGAAAAAAGCGGCTCAGAATTTACGGAAATATCATAATCAAACCTATGTAGTCAATACCTATAATAAAGCATAATCCGCCCTTGAACCAAGGAAGGCAATGAGCTGAAGGCGGAGATATGTTAAAAGGAGGAAAAAACTGTGAAAAAAAATATTCTGGTGGTGGTGGGGGGACAATCGGGAGAGCATGAGGTCTCTTTGATGTCATCACTTTCGGTACTTAACGCCATCAATGAGGAAAAATATAATATTACCCCGGTGGGGATTACCAAAAAGGGGGCCTGGAAATTTTTTGATGAGCCCGTGGAGGTGTTAAAGAAAAAAAGCTGGGAGGAGCTTCGGGACTATTTAAAAAATGAAGAAGGGGAGGATGTTTCTCTTCGAACCAATACCCAAAATGAACCCAAGGGAAAACTGGTCCTTTGGAGTCAGCACCGAAAGGAAGACATTGATCTGGTCTTTCCGGTACTCCATGGACCCTTTGGCGAGGACGGAACGATTCAGGGGATGTGTGAGATGCTGAACATTCCCTACGTAGGAGCCGGAGTGCTGGCCTCCTCTGTCGCCATGGATAAAGTGATGTCCAAAAGGGTTGTAAGCACCCTGGGCATTCGCCAGGCGGATTATCACATCCTGCTAAAAGAGGAATACGAGAAAAGCCCTAAGGAGAAGGAACAGCAGCAGCTGAATATTGAAAAACGTTTTGCCTATCCGGTATTTATTAAACCTGCAAACCTTGGTTCCAGTGTGGGAATCACCAAAGCCCATAATCGAGAGGAGTTAATCGATGGGATTGCCCTGGCCCTTAGTTATGACCGTAAAATTTTGGTGGAGGAGTTTATTAATGCCCGGGAAATTGAATGCGGCATCCTGGGGAATTATTACCCGGAGGCCTCGCTTCCCGCTGAAATTATTCCCCATAATGAGTTTTATGATTATCGGGATAAATATTTCGACGGGAAAAGTCAATATGTGATCCCTGCAGAACTGTCGAAGGAACAGAGGGAGAAAATCCAAAGTCAGGGGGAGCGTATTTTTAAAGCGATGGAATGTACGGGTCTTGCCAGAATCGACTTTTTTGTTGAAAAAACCACGGGAGAGATTTATTTTAATGAAATTAATACCATGCCCGGCTTTACAAAAATAAGCATGTATCCTAAAATGTGGGAAGCCACCGGGGTTTCCTACGAAGCCTTGGTGGGTGAATTGATTGAACTCGGCTTTCAGCGCTTTGAAGCCACGAAGGTGTAAAGAAACATGAAGGGAAAGGAAAATGAGATGAAACAGCAGGTACAAGTAAAAATTATCGGCACCCAGAAAGATTCCCAAGGGGAAGAAAATGTAATCGAGTTGGTAACGGAAGGAACCTTTGTCAAAAAGAATGGGAAATACTATGTGATCTATGAGGAAAGCGAACTGTCGGGAATGGAAGGGTCTACCACCACGTTAAAAATTGACGGAGAGGATCGCGTCAACATCCGGCGTTTCGGAAGTGCAAAAGCGGATATGATTTTTGAAAAAGGGAAAACCCACTCTACGGGATATGAAACCCCCTATGGGCTGATGGAGATGAATATCACAACCCATCGTATATCCGTATCGGTAAAAGAGGAGATCCCTGAAATATTTGTAAAGATTCAGTATCGAATAAAAGTAATGGGAAGCGAAGATACGATGAATATATTGGAAATTTCGATTGCTTAAAGAGGGAGGTGAAGTATGTCGGTGGGAAACCATGGAATTGCTTTTAATTACAGTACAGCAGCGGAGTATTCCCATTGGGTTTATGCTCTCCTGGTATTTCTTTTAATAAGCGGTCTTCGAAAACCGATTACCGCCTACAGCACGAAAATTATGCTGCTATTGACTTCGAAGACGAAAACCAGTTTTCCGGAAAAGATGATCCGGTCCTTTGAAGGGCCTTTTCGTTTCCTTGTGGGTTTTTTAGGGATTTACCTGGCTAGCCGGTTATTAAATCTTCCGGACAATGTGGATGGGGTAATCCTCAATTTAATTCGATCGATTCTGGTGGTCGCAATTGCCTGGGGGTTTATTAATTTGTTTCAGAACACCTCCGGCGTCTTTGAAAATCTTGCCCAGCGCTTTTCCGTAGAAAAAAATGATATTTTAATTCAGTTTATCGCCAAAGGGATCAGGGTGATTATTGTTGCCCTGACCGTAAGTATCGTGGTTCAGGAATGGGGATACAATGTCAACAGCTTCGTGGCCGGGCTGGGGATCGGGGGCCTGGCCTTTGCCCTTGCTGCCCAGGAGACCTTGGCCAATCTCTTCGGAGGAATGGTAATCACCCTGGATCAGCCCTTTAAACTGGAAGACTGGATCGAGACACCCTCCGTAGAGGGGGTAGTAGAAGAAATTTCCTTTCGCAGTACCCGGGTACGAACCTTTTCCCAGGCACTGGTCCATGTACCCAACGCCACCATTGTGAAAGAGCCCATCACCAATTGGAGCCGCATGGGGAAAAGACGGATTATGTTCACTCTGGGGGTAACCTATTCAACCCCCCGGGAAAAACTTGAAAACTGTACGGGTCTTATCCGGGAACTCCTTGTGGATCATCGGGAGATTGATAACGAATTGATCATGGTGCGTTTTAATGAATTCAGTCAAAACAGTTTGGATATTTTTATTTACTGTTTTGCCCTGACCACCCAGTGGGGAGAGTTCCTGCGTATTAAAGAAGATATCAATTTCAAGACAATGGATATTCTTAAAAAAGAAGGGGTGTCGATTGCCTTTCCCTCCCGCAGTATTTATTTTGAAAATAAAAGGCCTGGGGAAATGCCTGAATTGGCGGGACATGAGATAAAACAGAAGTAACTGCTCATACAAAGTAAAAAAACCCTCCGGCAGGAGGGTTTTACTTTGAAATTTTGCAATTGTAATTTACAGATTCAATTCTACATTAAACTGTTCTTTGTACTCTTTCACCTTGCTGGTGTAAAGTTCCTGCTGTTTTTGCATCAATAGGTTCTGCATTAACTGGCCCTTTACTTCATCAAAGGATTTAACGGAGGCTTCCGTTTTGTCTTCGACTTTAATTAAATGCACGCCGAACTGGGTTTTAACCGGTGCACTGATGGTGCCGACATCCATGTTGAAAGCCGCTTCTTCAAATTCCGGGACCATCTTGCCCTTAGGGAAGGATCCCAGATCTCCCCCCTGTTCCTTTGATGGGCATTTGGAGTTTTCCTTGGCAGCCTCTTCAAAGGTAATATTTCCGGCTTCGATGTCGCTTTTCACCTTTGCCAGGGCTTCTTCGTCGTCCATTAGAATGTGTTTGCAGGCTACTTTTTCCGGTGCCTCAAACTGTCCTTTATTGGCTTCGTAGAAATCCTTCGCATCCTCCGGATTTACTTCTGCATCTCGGATGGTTTTATTAATCGCATACTGCTTTAAGAAGTTATCCTTGATCTTATCAAGCTCCTGTTGAAACTCCTGATCTTCTTCCAGATTGTTTTCCTTAGCTTTTAGGAAAAACAGTTCCTGATTCACCAGTTCCTCCACTAACGTCTTTTTTCCCTCTTCAGACTGAAACTGCATGGCCCGCTGAGGATCCAACGTACCTAATAATGCATCAACATCCTGCTGGGTAATTTCTCGGCCTTCAACTACGGCTAATACTTTGTTTTCTTTAGTCATAAATGTAAACGCTCCTTTATATTTATATTCTTAGCCATCATAACAAAAAAAAGCGGTTCTGTCCAATTTTTGCCTTTATTCAAAGGCTGCGGCCTCCGTCTTGAGACGGAGGAAAAAACCGTCTTAAGGGTCTTGGTAGAAAACCGGATATAACGTATACTGAACTTAGCAATCAACACAGGAAAGGAGTGGTAATAATGAAAATGAATTTTGGTAAGTCCTTTGCCGGAATTTTACTAATAACCCTGGGGGTTTTATATTTACTGACAAATATTGGCCTAATTCCCCTGGGCATTCGAGAAGTAGTTACAACCTACTGGCCGGTAGTTATTATATTATGGGCGGCGTATCGTTTGGCCGAAGGCCTGCTGGTAAAAGAAAACCGACGGCGGAAGTTTAATCGTGTGTACTGGTCCTTAGGTTTAATGGTTATCGGAGGGGTATTGCTGGAAAATCGGGTTCAATATTTTACAGTGGAAAGCATCGGACTTTGGAGCATTGTGTTTTCTATTTTTATCATATACGTGGGGCTTAGCATTGTGTTTTTTAAATCCAATGGGATAGAATTTAATTTCGATGGAACAGAAGAAGAAAAAATATGGGAGGATCATTATAAGGGGGACCCTTCAGAAGCGGGGGAAGTATTTAATGGTCAAAAGGATTCCAACAGTCAAGTCTATGAAAATAAAGGCTGCTCCAAGGACGAACTGAAAGAACGGATGAAAGAGAAACATGGGGAGAAGAAATCGAAAATTGAGGAAAAATATACGAAGGATCATAAGAATTATGGGTATAAATCTAAGGATAAACAGCGGAAAAATTCAAAGACCTATACCTTCGATGATTTAAAAGCCAGTAAGGACCGATTTCACTTTGTGGGAGAGATCCGTCTGGGGGATCAGCCCTGGGCCCTGGAAAACAGCAGTTACAGTTTAGGCGTAGGGGAAGTCTATATGGATCTTACCACAGCCTTATTGGAAGAAGGGGTAACCTATGTCAATCTTTCCGGCTGGGTGGGAAGTGTACAAATTATTGTTCCGGAAGATCTGGCCATAGATGTTTCTGCGGATGTCAATATCGGCAGTGTGGAAATATTCGGTGAGGAGCAGGAATTCTCCAGACATCATAAAAATCGTCGTTCCGGCGTATCTTCCAATTTACTGTGTTATCGAAGCGAAGACTATGACAAGGCCCTCAAAAAAGTTCGAATCAATGCATCAGTAAATATCGGAGAGGTTTCCTTGAAAAGGGTGGGGTAATATGAAGTTTGGGAAGAATATTTTTGTTCGTACCATGGAAGGAAAAAGCGTGCAGTTTGATATTGTCAAAAAGTTCTGGATGAACGGTTTTATCACCATGGTTTTTTCCATACTGGGATTTTTAATTTTCAGCCTGCTGCTTACGGAGGGGATGAGCAACAATTATTTACAGGAAAGCCTGGGAATTTCCTTTTTATCCAGGGAGTACTTTCGATTATTGCTGCTTTTCGGAGGCATCGGTCTCTTTGCTTCGGTAGGCGCTACAGTGGTGATCGGACTTCCCGTGGGAAGAACCCTCAGGATGCTGCTGCACGTCATCCGGGACGCCAATGAAAAACTCTCCCGGGGAAAGCTGGATTACCGACTTCGAATCCGGGGTTATATTGAACTGGAAGAAATCAGCAACCAGTTTAACCGCATGGCCCAGCGAACGGAAAAACAGGTGGAATCCTTGCAGCGGCTGATCAATGAAAATAAAGAATTGCTGGCGGGAGCAGAGGAAGCAGCCTCTTCAGAGGAACGGCGAAAAATCGCCCGGGAGCTTCATGATGCCATCAGTCAGCAACTTTTTGCGATAAATACCACGGTGGCGGCCATACCGAAGCTGATGGATCACCGCCCGGAAGAGGCAAAAAAATATTTTAAAATGATCGAGAAGATGGTATCCATGGCACAGCAGGAACTCCGAGCCCTGATTATGCATCTTCGTCCGGTAAATTTAGAAGAACACTGTTTAAAAGAAGGAATTGAGAAGCTCCTTGACGAATTAGATATGAAACATGATCATATCGAAATTCATCAGGACCTTCATAATATTGAGGATTTGGTGCCGGGGCTGGAGAACAATATTTTTCGGGTCACCCAGGAAGCGTTATCCAATATCCTCCGCCACTCCAAAGCCACAAAGTTTTCCGTCAAACTCTTTCAAAAAGAGAAGGTTTTATCATTAATTATTGAAGACAACGGAATCGGGATGGCAAATTCCGGCGATAAGAAATCCTCATACGGCATGGCCACCATGCGGGAGCGAATAGAGGAACTCGGAGGACGCTTTGACGTCATTTCCTTTCCCGGAAAAGGGACAAGAATAGAGGTGCGGGTTCCGGTAGGACTGCAAAGTACCTTTAAGAAAACGGTACAAAAATAAACGCAGGAAAAATACTAAAAGGATAAAGGAGGGTGCGTGTTGGAAAATAAGATAAAAGTAATGCTTGTGGACGACCATGAAATGGTACGGATGGGTCTCGGGGCGTACATATCCACCGACGAAGCCATTGAAATTGTAGGAGAAGCCGGCAACGGAAGAGAAGGCGTGGAAATGGCAATTGAACGGAAGCCGGATGTTATTCTGATGGATCTGGTAATGGAAGAGATGAATGGAATCGAGGCTACCAAAGCCATTACCGAAGCTTTTAAACAGAAGGGCTGGGACGTTAAGATCATTGTACTTACCAGCTTTATCGAAGAGGATAAAGTAATGCCGGCATTGGAAGCCGGAGCTTTCAGTTATCTGTTAAAAACCTCAAAGGCGGAGGATATCGTCCGGACGATTAAAAAAGCCTATGAAGGGGAATCGGTACTGGAGGGAAAGGTCAGTCAGGTTATGCTGAACCGAAGCCGAAAAAAAGCGGAAAAACATGAAATTCTGACGGAAAGAGAGTTGGAGGTATTAATGGAGCTGGGCAGGGGTAAGACCAATAAAGAAATTTCTGAAACCCTGTTTATCGGGATTAAAACCGTCAAGACCCACGTAAGCAATATTTTATCGAAACTGGAATTGGAGGATCGGACCAAAGCCGCGGTCTATGCCAATAAACATCATTTAATGGATGATGAAAAATAAATGGTGAAAACTCCTTTACAAAGAACGAACGTTCGTTTATAATGGTAATATAAAGAACAGGCGTTTGATTCTGACGGCGGTAAAGGAGGAAACCCAATGAAAGTATTTGTATTTTCGGGAACCATTAAAGACTTAAAAGCATATTTGAAAGAGTGGAAGCGGTAAAAAGAAAAACCCTGAGGGGTTTTTTCTTTTTGTCATAGAAGAAAGTTTACTTATACATAAAAATCTATTTTTATGCTTGACAGAAGATCAATAACCATCTATAATACTATTAATTTACAAACAGTCCTATAGGAAAGAAACGATGATGAGAAGAGTAGGTATTCATGGGATTTACAGAGAATCGGGGTTGCTGAGAGCCCGG
Organism: Clostridiales bacterium; assembly: GCA_007120165.1. Classification (GTDB taxonomy): domain Bacteria; phylum Bacillota; class Clostridia; order Peptostreptococcales; family T1SED10-28; genus Isachenkonia. Next base: position 9,636 of record SKOH01000150.1, on the reverse strand, counting down.
TATGAAAAGAATATTGAAAAACATCTCGGAGTTACTAACCCAAATGGAGTATCCAGAGTAGGCTTAGTCGGCCCCTGCCGTTATACAGGAGCTCTATCGATGATGCATCCGTAGAGACTATGAGTGGGCTTATCATAAGCCAATAAAGGTGGTACCGCGAAAAATAACCCTTTCGTCCTTTAAATTATTTTAAAGGAGGAGGGGTTTTTTATATGATAAATATCCTGTCGTCAACGTCCTAGGGAATAATTGATGAGGCTGGTAAGCAACAGGGACTGAAGAATTTGAGAAACCAAAATAAAAGGAGCGGGAAAGATGAATGGAGAAAAAAGATTGATTTTACCAAAGGGTTACAAAACCCCCTTGGATATTAGAGAAACCGCAGTGGCCATAAAAAAAGTCAAGGATCACTTTGAACGAAGATTAGGGATGGCCCTAAATCTGACACGGGTTTCGGCACCGCTGTTTGTAGCGCCGGAAACCGGTCTTAATGACAACCTGAACGGGATCGAACGACCGGTTTCCTTTGATATCAAAGATCTCGGGCATTCTCAGGTGGAGATCGTTCATTCCCTGGCCAAATGGAAACGAATGGCCTTATACCGTTTCGGCTTTCAGCCGGGGGAAGGGATTTATACGGATATGAATGCCATACGAAGGGATGAAGTCCTGGACAACACCCACTCGGTTTATGTAGACCAGTGGGATTGGGAACGGATCCTGACAAAAGAAGAGCGGTCCCGGGAAACCCTTCAGGAGATTGTCGAAAAGATTTATCAGGTTTTTAAAGATACGGAAAAACTTGTGGCAGGGACTTATCGGGAACTGGAACCCACCCTACCGGAAAAGATCACTTTTATCACGACCCAGGAGCTGGCGGACCGGTATCCGGACCTTTCTCCGGGAGAGCGGGAAGATGCCGTAACCAGGGAAAAAGGCGCGGTATTTCTAATGGAAATCGGGAAAAGCCTCAGGGATGGACAAAAACACGATGGACGGGCGGCGGATTATGATGACTGGTCGCTGAATGGGGATATATTATTCTGGTATCAGCCTCTGGAAAAAGCCCTGGAGCTGACGTCCATGGGTATCCGGGTGGATGATAAAGCGCTGCTGCAACAGCTGGAAGAGAAAAAAGAGCTTGATAAAGCAGAGATGGAGTATCATCGTATGGTTCTGGATAAGACCCTTCCCCTGACCATTGGCGGGGGGATTGGACAATCCCGAATCTGTATGTTTTTTCTTCAAAAAGCCCATATCGGTGAAGTACAGGCAGGGATCTGGTCCAAGGAAATGATCGAAACCTGTGAGCGCCATGGGATTCCCTTATTATAAAAACCGTTAATAACCAAAGCCCTCACAGGTACATTTCTAAGTGGGGGCTTTGTAATATAAAAGGGAGATTAATAAACTCAAAAAGAGATAAATTTTTCTTTCTTTCCTTATCCTCTATAAAAAAATGCAATATTGTATCTTTCCATCCCCCTTTTTCTTAAAAAACCCCTCAACGAATGAATGTTTTTTTGTAAACATGTTACAAAGGAATTTTTTTTGCAGTTTCAATGATAATTTGGGTAATACTTAGATAAGGTCTATGGAATAGTTATTTTTTTAACAGTTGAATTATTCAGTCTTCTATACTATAATCACAGTTATAGAGAGGATTATTATATCTATTCTATAGAGAAATAACAGAGAGGAGTGTAATGAATATGGAAAATGCAAAAAAGACCCCTTTATATGATGAGCATGTTGATTTAAAGGGAAAAGTAGTGGATTTTCATGGTTGGGCCCTTCCCATAGAGTACGAAGGGATTCTCCAGGAACACCAGGCCGTACGGGAAAATGCAGGTCTGTTTGATGTTTCCCATATGGGAGAAATCCGGATCAAAGGCCGGGAAGCCGAAGCTTTAGTACAAAACCTGATGACCAACGATATTAAATCCTTAAACAATGGGCAGATTTTATACACTTTTATGTGTTATCCCGATGGAGGGGTGGTAGATGATCTGCTTGTCTACAAATACGACCGGGAGCATTATTATCTGGTTGTCAATGCATCCAACGTTGAAAAAGACTATCAGTGGATGAAGGATCAGAAGAAGGAATATGATGCAGCGATCATAAATGAGTCCGATGATGTGGCAGAAGTGGCCATCCAGGGCCCTAAGGCGGAGGCGATCCTGCAAAAGCTTACCGATACTCCTTTAGAGGATATTACTTTTTTTACGTTTAAAGACGGTGTCAAAATCAGCGGCAAAGACTGCTTAGTTTCAAGAACGGGCTATACCGGAGAAGACGGTTTTGAGGTATATATGAAACCGGAAGATGCTCGGGAAATATGGCGTGAGATTTTAAGCGCCGGAGAAGAGGAAGGCATAAAACCCGCAGCCTTAGGAGCCCGGGACACGCTTCGTTTTGAAGCCGGTCTGCCCCTTTATGGAAATGAACTGTCCAAAGACATTACACCCCTTGAAGCCGGTTTTGGATTCTTTGTGAAATTTACCGAGGATGATTTTATCGGGAAAGAGTCTCTTCAAAAGCAAAAAGAGGATGGCCTGAAGCGTAAAGTGGTAGGATTTGAATTAAACAAAAAAGGCATTCCAAGAGAAGGATATGAAGTATATAAAGATGGCGAGAAAATCGGCCATGTAACCACCGGTTATCTATCCCCAACCCTGGAAAAAAGCATTGGCCTGGCACTGGTAGATGTGGACCACAGTAAGATGGGAAGCACCTTTCAAATAAAAGTTCGGAAACGGGAAATTGATGCCACGGTTATTTCTAAAAGATTTTTGAAATAAAGATTGAATCCTGAAGAATTGGATAAAAATACATTGTACGGGGAAGACGGGGAAACCCGAAATATAATTAAAAAATCGAAGGAGGAATTTTAATGAGCGAATTATATTTTACCAAGAAACATGAATGGGTTAAGGTAGAGGGAGAGCATGCAACAATCGGAATCAGTGACTATGCCCAAGAGCAGCTGGGAGATATCGTATTTATTGAGCTTCCCGATGTGGATGAAGACTTTGAACGGGGAGATGACTTTGGCGTTGTTGAATCGGTTAAAGCGGCTTCGGACATTTATATGCCCATCAGCGGTAAAGTAGTGGAAATTAATGAAGAGCTGGAAGACTCTCCGGATCTTGTAAATGAAGATGCCATGACCAACTGGATGGTCAAAGTGGAGATCACCAATAAAGAAGAGTTAGCAGACCTCTTATCAGAAGATCAGTACAAAGACTTTATTGAGGAGGAGTAAATATGTTTCCTTATATAGCCAACACCCCGCAAGACGAAAAGGATATGTTAAAAGCCATCGGCTTTAATTCTATTGAAGAATTCTTTGATGATATACCCAAAGAACTTCGCTTGAATCGGGATCTGAACCTGAAGCCGGCAATGACCGAAGCGGAGATTAAAACCCATATGGCGGAGCTTGGGAATAAGAACCAGGGCAAGGACCTGGTAAACTTCATTGGAGGCGGCGTCTACGACCGGCACATTCCGTCCGTGATCAACCATGTAATTTCCCGATCCGAGTTTTACACCGCCTATACGCCCTATCAGCCGGAAATCAGTCAGGGATCCCTGCAGGTAATCTTTGAATACCAGACTTTAATTACCAACTTAACCGGAATGGACGTATCGAATGCCTCCCTGTATGACGGGGCTAGTGCTGTGGCTGAAGCGGCATTTATGGCCGTGGACAAAACCCGGAACAAAGAGATTATTGTACCGGACAATATTCATCCGAATACCCTGCGGGTGCTAAAAACCTATCTTCGATTCAAAGACTTGGACCTTGTGATAGTACCCACAAAGGAAGGGACCTTTACAAAGGCTGCCCTGGAAGAAAAGATCAGTAAAAACACCGCCGGAGTACTGGTGCAGAATCCGAACTTCTACGGTTTGGTAGAGGATGAAATTGAAGAGATTGTAGAGTTGACCCATAAAAATAAGGCCCTGCTGATCATGAGTGTAGACCCTATTACGCTGGGGGTACTAAAGTCTCCTGGAGATTACGGCGCAGACATTGCGGTGGGAGATGGACAGTCCCTGGGTAACGGACTGAACTTTGGCGGCCCGTACTTTGGATTTATGGCTGCCACCAACAAACTGATTCGGAAAATGCCCGGTCGGATTGCGGGTCAAACCGTGGACAAAGACGGAAAAAGAGGCTTTGTGCTGACGCTGCAGACAAGAGAGCAGCACATCCGAAGAGAAAAAGCCACTTCCAATATTTGTACCAATCAGGCACTGAATGCATTAATGGCCAGCGTATATATGGTAGCCCTCGGTAAAAAAGGGATTGCAGAAGTTGCCACCCAAAGCGCCCAGAAGGCCCATTATCTGTATAACCAGATTTTAGAGAAAACAAATTTCAAACCGGTATATGACAAGCCCTTCTTTATGGAGTTTGGAATAACCAGTGACATTCCTGCTGCCAAAGTCAAAGAAGCTCTGTTAAAAGAAGGAATCCTTGGCGGGATTGAACTTCGAATTTGCGGAGATGATTTCAAGAACGGCCTGCTTGTGGCGGTAACGGAAAAACGTACCAAGAAAGAAATGGATCAATTTGTTCAGGTATTGGAGGGATTAAAATGAAAAAATACGATAGCTTAATATTTGAACTCTCAAACCCCGATCGTAGAGCTTTTGAGATTCCTAAAAATGATGTGGAGGAAGTGTCCTTAGAAAGCTTTTTACCGAAAGAATCTTTGAGAAAAGAAGCGCCGGAGCTTCCCCAGGTAAGTCAAGTGGATTTAATGCGACACTATACGAACCTGTCGAATAAGAACTATGGTTTGGATACCGGGTTTTATCCCCTGGGATCCTGCACCATGAAATACAATCCTAAGATTAATGAAGATATGGCAAGGCTTCCCAGCTTTACCGAAACCCATCCCATGCAGGATGATGCCTTGGTACAGGGAAATCTTGAGCTGATGGATAACCTGGATCAGATGCTTTGTGAGATTACAGGGATGGATAAAATGACCCTGCAGCCCATCGCCGGTTCCCATGGAGAAATGCTGGGCCTTATGCTGATGAAAGCCTATCACCAGGATAAAGGGGATACCAAAAGAACGAAAATCATCGTTCCGGACTCTTCCCATGGTACCAATCCTGCCAGTGCAGCAATGGCCGGTCTGGACGTGGTTACCATCGAGTCCAAAGAAAACGGAGAGATTGACTTGGGCGAGTTAAAAGACGCGCTGGGGGACGATGTGGCAGGACTTATGCTTACCAACCCCAATACCCTGGGTCTTTTTGAAAAGCAGATTCAGGATATTGCCAAAGCGGTACATGAAGCCGGAGGGCTGCTGTATTATGATGGAGCGAATACCAATGCCATTATGGGTATTACCCGACCGGGAGACATGGGCTTTGATATCGTCCACTTAAATCTTCATAAAACCTTTACCACCCCCCATGGCGGCGGCGGTCCCGGAAGCGGACCTGTAGGCGTTAAGGAGCGGCTGGTTCCTTATTTACCGGTACCCTTCGTAGAAAAGAAGGAAGCGGGCTATAAGTTAAGTTATGATTCTCCAAAATCCGTTGGTAAAATTTCCAATTACTATGGAAACTTCGGAATCTATCTAAGAGCTTACGTCTATATCCTCAGCATGGGGTATAATGGATTGAAGCGGGCCAGTGAAGTGGCGGTACTGAACGCAAACTACCTGATGTACTCCCTCAAAGACCATTACAAACTGGCGGTAGACCGTCCCTGCAAGCATGAATTTGTACTCGCGGGAATCAACACGGATATTGCAGAAATGCCCACGGTAAATATTGCAAAAAGACTGTTGGATTACGGACATCATCCGCCAACGGTGTATTTCCCGCTGATTGTCAATGAGGCATTGATGGTGGAGCCTACGGAAACCGAGTCGAAAGAAATGCTCGATGATTTTATCCAGGCAATGAAAGATATTGTGGAAGAGTCAAAAAATGATCCGGAACTTGTGAAAACCGCTCCTCATACTACTCCGGTAAGAAAGCTTGACGAAGTAGGGGCAGCAAGAAATCCGATTGTTCGTTGGAAACCTGAAGAATAAAACGATAAGGCGGTGTCAGTATTAAATGAAAGACGTAATTGTAATAGGAGGAGGCCCAGGGGGTTATGTAGCAGCTATTCGGGCTGCCCAACTTGGTGCTTCCGTAACAGTAGTAGAAAAAGAGAACCTGGGAGGCACTTGCCTAAATAAAGGTTGTATACCTACGAAAGCATTATATAAAAATGCAGAAGTGGTTCACTCGGTCAGTACCATGAAAGAGTTTGGTGTAAATATTGATGGCGGTTTTACCATTGATATCCCTCAGATCCATAAAAGAAAAGAAGAAGTCGTCTTTAAACTGGTGGACGGCGTAAGAAGAATTTTAAATTCCTATGAAATCGAGACGATTTTCGGATCAGCGGAAATTAAGGATAAAAACCAAGTGGTGGTTCATAAAAATGATGGAGAGACGGAAAATCTTGAGACGAAAAACATCATAATCGCTACCGGGGCCACCCCTTATATCCCGGACAATATGAAAAGTGATAACCCGAATATTATGACCAGCGATGAGATTATTAATTTTGATCACATTCCAAAATCCCTTGTAATTATTGGGGGGGGCGTAATCGGGATGGAGTTTGCGAATATCTTCCATGCTATGGGTACGGAGGTCCACGTGATGGAGCGCAATGATCGAATTTTACATCGATTGGATAGTGACCTGTCCAAAAGACTGCAGGCCCATGTAAAAAAGCAGGGCATGAAAATTCATAACAAAGCGTTTGTAAAGGAGCTTAACTCTAAGGAAGATGGCAGCATCGAAGTGGTTGGCGAGGAAAAAGGTAAAGAGCTGATTTTAAATTGTGAAAAGGTGTTAGTCGCCGTAGGACGAAGACCCAATCTCAAAGGTATGAATTTAGAAAATCTAGGGGTCAATCATTCCCTAAAGGGAATTGAAACCGACGACAATTATGAAACCAACGTGGAAGGAATCTTTGCTATTGGTGATGTTCTCGGCCGGGTTATGCTTGCCCATGAAGCTTCACACCATGGGATTATTGCTGCGGAAGCTGCAATGAATAAACGTATAACCCATAACGGTTCCGTTATTCCCAGTGCTATTTTCACTTCTCCGGAGGTGGCAACCGTTGGACTTACCGAGGAAGAAGCAAAAGCGAAAAAGATGGACTACGTTACTTCGAAATTTATGTTCGGAGGAAACGGAAAAGCCTTAGCCATGGGGGACTCCCATGGATTCATTAAAGTGATTGCCAATGGAGACACCATTGTAGGGGTTCACATTATGGGACTGAATGCATCAGATTTAATACACGAAGGCGTACTTGCCGTAAGTAGGGGTATGAGAATCGATGACATTACAGGAACTGTACATGCTCACCCCACGATGAGTGAAGGTTTTGCTGAGGCAGTAATGGGTCTTAAAGGAGATTCTATACACGCTTTGGCTCCAAAGAAAAAATAATAATATAATAGGAATTAAGGCCTAAAGAAAAACTATTTTAGCCTTTTAAAACCTGTAGATCCATCGCAAGTAAAGATGGATTTACAGGTTTTTTTACGGTATTTGCTTAGCAATTCATTGTTTTTACAGGCAATCATTGTATTGTGTGAAAATTTGTTATAAAATGAAAACAGCATATTAAAAAAATTATATATACACCGGTACATTTATTTCAATTAATTGAAAAACAAAAGGGGGTGGGTCCTTAGGGACCAGCATAATGAGCATTGAAACTATTAAGAGTTTTCGAGAAAAAGTAGTACAAAACGTATCAAAAGTAATCATCGGGAAAAACGAGATCATTGAATTGTTGACGGTGGCCTTTATTTGCGAAGGACACGTGTTATTGGAAGACGCACCGGGGCTGGGAAAAACGAAACTGGTACGTTCCTTTGCAAAAACCATAGGTTCAGAGTTTAAAAGAATTCAGTTCACTCCGGATTTATTGCCCTCGGATTTAACCGGGATTCATTTTTACAATCAGAAAACCAAGGACTTTGAATTTCGAAAAGGACCGATGTTTGCCAATGTCATCCTTGCCGATGAAATCAATCGGGCCACTCCCAGAACCCAGTCCAGTCTCCTAGAAGCCATGGAGGAACATCAGATTACCGTGGATGGAGAAACTCGGAAATTAGAAAACCCCTATATGGTTTTGGCAACCCAGAACCCCATCGAAACCCATGGCACATTTCCTCTTCCGGAAGCCCAGCTGGATCGTTTTTTTATGCGCATTTCCATGGGGTATCCCACCCGGGAGGACGAACTGGCGATTGTGGACCGCAACCTTGAAATGGATGCATTGGAAACCCTGGAAGAGCGTGTGGAAAAGGGAGAAATTGACAAGCTGAGGGAAGCCTACAAAGAAGTGGCGGTGTCGGAAGATGTTCGAAACTACCTGATGGATATTATTGAGAAAACCCGACAGGATCCACGGCTGTTATACGGGGTCAGTCCCCGGGGTACAATTGCCCTTTATAAAGGAGCCCAGGCCTACGCTGCGATTCAGGGAAGGGACTTTATGATTCCCGAAGACGTTAAGACCATGGCCCGCTACATTTTAAATCACCGTATAGGCTATAAGGGCACGTTTAAGAATCGTCATCTCTATGACGGCATTGAGAAAATATTAATGGACATTGATACCCCGACGGAAAGCAAAGTAGGGTAGGGGGGGATTTTATGATTCAGCTGTTGATAATTTTTATTATTCTGGTGCTGGTTTTCAACCAATATACGAAGGAATACAGTTTGGAAAAATTGGAATTTCGAAGGGAAGTTAAAGATCTGGTACTGGAGATTGACGAGCCCTTTATCGTGGACAGCATCGTGGAAAACCGGAAATGGCTGCCGCTGTCCTTTTTGCAGGTAAAGGAGAAATATCCTAAGCATTTTGACTTTGTGCATAAAAATAATGTTCAGGATATCGGTCTATCCAAAGTGCATACCATGACCCTAAGCCTTCTTCCTTATCAACGGATTACAAGAAGTTATAAGCTGGTGGCGCATAAACGGGGAAGGCATTTTCTGCAGGAAGCGATTATAATTTCAGGAGATTTTATCGGACTGCAAACCGTCAATCAGGTTTATGATCAGAACAATCAGGAAGTGGTGGTACTGCCGAAAGCCGTGGCCCTAGAGGAAATACTAGAACCTTATGGAAATTACTATGGGGATATTTCCGTCAACCGATGGATTATTGAAGATCCCATACTGAACCGGGGCCTTCGGGAATACACAGGAAATGAACCGGAAAAGCATATACACTGGCCCTCAAGTCTAAAGACCGGAGAGCTCCTGGTAAAGAACTTTGATTATACCACCGATCATTCGGCGGTGGTGGTACTGAACACCGCTATGAGCAAGCATGCCTGGGGGAAAAAAGATCCTGAGAAAATTGAGACCTGTTTCTCCATTGCCCGAAGTATTCTGGAAGACTTCGAATCCACCGGGATTCCTTACGGACTGGCTACCAATGTAGGAACCATTTATCAGTATTTCGGAAAGACCCTGTCCAATATCGGCCATGGACCGGGCCATCTTCGGGGACTCCTGGAATCCCTGGGAAGGGCTGAGTATCATTCCAGAAGCTCCTTTGGG
>SKOH01000014.1 GCA_007120165.1 Clostridiales bacterium | reverse complement strand
GAGTTTTTTCTCAAAAGAATCAGAGAATCGAAGGAAGAATTACCCCTTGAAAAAAATTTAAAATACACTAAGGGTCTTTCTTCGTCGGAAATCAAAAATATCGAGAAATTATCCGCAGAAATGATTTACGAAATTGGTGTCCCGGCCCATATAAAAGGATATGCCTATTTAAAAGAAGCGATCGTAATGGTTGCTAAAAACCCGGAATATTTAAGTGCTGTTACTAAAGAACTATATCCTGGATTAGCAAGGCAGTTTAATACCACTCCCAGCCGAGTCGAACGAGCGATCCGTCACTCCATTGAAATCACGTGGAATCAAGGGGAATCCAAGAAGATCAAGGAAGCTTTTGAACATCTTCCTAAATTTCATCAAGGTGTTAAAAAACCTACGAATTCAGAATTCATCGCTGTGCTGGCTGATAAAATTCGACAAAAACGATAATCAATAAGATTAATACCTTATTAAATAGTTTACTAAAAAGGAGAGAGTTATGAGCAAACAAGAAAAAACTCTAAAAACAGAAAGAATCTACGAAGGTAAAGTTGTCAATTTACGGGTAGATACCGTAGAACTTCCGGATAAAAAGTATTCTAAAAGAGAAATTGTAGAGCATTCCGGGGCGGTAGGAGTTATTGGTATTAATGATGATGGCAGAGTTGTTTTAGTTAAGCAATACCGAAAAGCCGTAGATGAATTTCTTTTAGAAATCCCAGCAGGGAAAATAGAACCGAAGGAGGACCCCAAAGAATGTGCTATAAGAGAATTCAAAGAAGAAACCGGATATAGTGCATCAAACTTTCATCCGTTGGTTCAGTGCTTTACTAGCCCTGGCTTTTCTGATGAAAAAATTTATTTATACATGGCTGAGGACTTAGTTAAAGGGACTGCGTTGCCAGATGAAGACGAGTATATTGAGACGGTAGAAATACCTTTTGAAAACGCACTTGAAATGATCACAAAAGGAGAAATCCAAGACAGCAAAACAATTATAGCAATCCTAATGGCAAAAGAAACCCGATAGAAAGGAATTATAATATGGAGCATTTATTAGAGGATTACATCGTACATTTGCAGGGCAGAAATCTTGCTCAAAACACCATCAAATCCTATGAACGGGATCTGAAAAAATATTATTTCTTTTTAAAAGAGCAAAAGATCGAAAAGCTGAATGGAACGAATCATACCACAGTGCTTTCTTACTTAATGCAATTACAGAAAGACAGTAAGTCCAGTTCTTCAATTTCTAGATATATCGTTTCTCTAAGAAAATTTTATGATTATTTATGCAAAAATCAAGTGCTGCTTCAAAATCCTATGGATGAAATCAGCGGACCAAAAGCTTTTAAAAAAATTCCGGAGGTATTATCCCTCGAAGAGGTCAATCAATTAATGATGCAGCCTCAGCTGGATTCTAAAAAAGGTATTCGTGATAAAGCGATGCTTGAAATTCTTTATGCGACCGGTATAAGAGTTTCTGAATTGATCTCTTTAGATGTAGAAGACGTAGATTTAGAAATGGAGTTCATCAACTGTTGTAGCGGTAATAAAAATCGGACTATACCAATGGGAAAGCATGCCCTATTGGCATTAAAATCCTACATAGACAATGCACGGGATAAGTTTTTGAAAACCGAAAACGAGAAATCCCTGTTTTTAAACTATTCCGGAAAAAGATTATCCCGTCAAGGTTTTTGGAAGATAATAAAAGGGTATACAAAGACTATGAGCATCAACAAATCGATTACGCCCCATACACTAAGACACTCATTCGCAATCCACTTAATTGATAACGGGGCAGATTTAAAATCGGTACAGGAAATGCTCGGACACTCGGCACTAGCCACTACCCAAATGTATATTGATTTCAAAAAAAATAAAATTAAAGATGTTTATTTGAAAAGTCATCCACGGGCATAATTGTAAGGAGGGATTGTATTGGTAAATCGAATTGTTTTACTAGTATTAGACAGTGTGGGTATCGGAGCCCTACCCGATGCAAAAGCTTTTAACAGCGAAGGAGCCAATACCCTGGGTAATATTGTGAAAAATCATCCTGATATTGATTTAAAGCATTTTATAAAACTAGGCCTTGGCAATATTAAAGGGATCGATTACCTGCCTTTAGAAAAGAGTCCCAGTGCCTCTTATGGCCGTTTGATGGAATATTCCAACGGTAAAGATACCACAACTGGTCATTGGGAGATCACAGGGATTCATTTGGATAAACCTTTTAAAACTTATCCTAACGGCTTTCCCAAAGAGGTAATGGATGAGTTCGAAAAACGTACCGGGAAAAAAGGTATTGGCAATAAACCCGCTTCAGGAACCAAGATTATTGAAGAGTTAGGAGCGGAACATTTAAAAACCATGAACCCCATTATCTATACCTCAGCAGATAGTGTATTACAAATCGCAGCCCATGAAGAAGTCATTCCCTTAGAAGACCTTTATAAAATGTGCGAAATTGCACGGGAAATAATGACCGGTGAAAACGCCGTAGCCCGGATTATTGCAAGACCTTTTAAAGGAAATTTAGGATCCTTCGAACGAACGGCAAACCGAAAGGATTTCTCTTTATCCCCCCAGGAAAACACTGTATTGGACTTCACTCTTGACGCTGGTTATGAGGTTGTGGGTATAGGTAAAATTGATGATATCTTCAACGGCCAGGGTATCAGCAAAAAAATCCCTTCGAAGAGTAATAAACAGGGAATTGAAAAAACGATTGCAGCCATTAAAGAAAATACCGAAGGGATCATTTTTACGAATCTTGTGGATTTTGACTCTAAATTCGGTCATCGAAGGGACCCTAAGGGTTATAAAGAAGCATTAGAAGAAGTGAATCGTCACTTACCCGATCTATTAAATTCTCTTAAGGAACAGGACATAATGATTATCACTGCGGATCATGGTAATGACCCCACATATCCGGGAACCGACCATACCCGGGAATACGTCCCATTAATAGTTGTAGGTAGTGGTGTCAAACAAGGAGTTAATATCGGCACCAGAAATTCTTTTGCCGATATTGCTGCAACCATCTCAGAATTATTACAGGTGGAAAAACCCCGAAATGGAAAAAGTTTTGCTGAATCGATCCTAAAATAGATTGTGATAACAGGTGGTGAAATTATTATGGAAATGATTGATATCCTCTATAAAAAAAGAAATGGCGAAGCCTTAACGAAAGAAGAAATTAATTATTTTGTTCAGGGTTATAATGAAGAGCGGATTCCAGATTATCAAATGAGTGCTCTATTAATGGCGATTTACTTTAAGGGCATGAATAAAACAGAAACCGTTAACTTGACTAATGCAATTATTGACTCCGGCGATAGAATTGATCTTTCCATGATCGAAGGTCTCAAGGTGGATAAACACAGTACTGGAGGAGTAGGAGATAAAACAACAATTGCTTTGGGTGCTTTAGTGGCAGCAAATAATGTGCCTGTTGCGAAACTGTCAGGAAGAGGGCTTGGACATACCGGAGGAACAATTGATAAATTAGAAGCTATTCCCGGTTTTTCTGCAGATTTAAGTATTGAAAAATTTTCCGAACAGGTTAATAAAATAAAGTTTTCCTTAGGAGGACAAACCAAAGACTTAGCCCCTGCGGATAAAAAATTATATGCTCTTCGGGATGTCACTGCAACCATTGACAATATATCCTTAATTGCCAGTAGTGTTATGAGTAAAAAACTTGCCTCAGGTGCGGACCGTATCGTTCTTGATGTCAAAACCGGAAGTGGAGCCTTTATGAAGGATATTGATCAGGCTTTTACCCTTGGAAGGGCTATGGTAGATATCGGCAATGGAGTAGGGAAAGATACCGTCGCCATTGTTACGGATATGGAACAGCCCTTGGGTAATACCATCGGTAACGGTATTGAAGTTCGGGAAGCAATTGAACTGTTGAAAGGGCAAGGATCTAAAGATTTATTAGAGATCTGTCGATATCTTGGAAGCTATATGTTGCTCCTTGCTGAAAAGGTTTCCAGTTTAAAGGAAGGAATGGAAAAAATCCAGGAAGTAATCGACAACGGAAAAGCCTTTAAGGTTTTCAAAGATTTTGTAAAGAGTCAGGGCGGCGATATTAAATACATCGATCAGCCGGAACTGCTTCATCAAACAAAGGGAGTCTATGAATATAAAGCAACTAAAGACGGTTATATCCATCAGATAGATGCAGAGCTTATAGGAAAGTGTGCTTTAACCTTAGGAGCTGGCCGCTTAGATAAATCAACAGAAATTGATCACAGGGTGGGCCTTGATTTCTTAAAGAAAATCGGTAGTTTTATAAGTAAAGGAGAGACCATCGTAAAAGTGTATTATAATGATAATAACAAACTCAATGACTCCTTGGGCTTATTAGAAAAATCCTTGGAAATTTCCGATGGATTTAGAACTGTTCCAAAAATTATTCATGGTGTAGTAACCAAAGAGGGTGAAAAGAGGCTATAGTAGCCTCTTTTTTTATGGATCATTCAAGGGGAATGTTGTGAAAACAGGGAAATATGTTATAATTTTTAGTAGAATGAACTAAAGGATGTGGTAACGATTAAGGTGATAACCAGTCATGAGAATTTGGATTTTGATGGGCTTTCCAGTATGGTTGCCTGTAAAATTTTATACCCTGAAGGAATTTTGATGTATTCCGGAAAACTAGATAAAGAAATTAAAAGCTTCATCAATCTCTACAAATATTCCTTGCAAATCTATAATTACGGCGAAATTAATGTAGAGAAGATTGATTCTTTAATTATCGTCGATACAAACTCCAAAAATCGTTTAGGTCCTTTAAAAAACATAATCGATAAAAACCTTAACATAACCGTTTATGATCATCATAAACCAAGTAAAGAGACTATTACTGCATCTAAGATGGTCATTAAATACTACGGATCCTGTACCACCATCCTACTTAAAAAAATTATAAAGCAAAACATCGAAATCACTCCTTTTCAAGCAACCTTGTTTCTGTTGGGAATTTATGCTGATACTAATTGTTTAACTTTTAAAAATACTACCTTCCATGATGCTGAAGTAGTGGCGTATCTTTTGAAAAAACAGGCTGATTTAGATATTGTCAATGAGTATTTATATGAGTTCACCAACGAAGAACAGGATAAACTCCTGATGAGCCTTCTTTCGAGCTTGGAACAGGTGGAAGTGAAAAAGTATCAGGTGTATTTTGCAACCTCGGAACATAAAAACTACATCAACGGCCTAAGTAATATTGCCAGTAAAATTACCCATATTAAAAATACCGATGCTCTTTTTATCATTTCAAAAATGGAAGATAAAACCTATATTATTGGACGCAGTTTAGAAGATGATATCAATGTGGCGGAGATTTTAGAAGCTTTTGACGGCGGAGGACATCGAAGGGCGGGTTCTGCTTCGGTTAAAAATCTCCAAGCTGAAGAGATTAAAGAGAAGATCCTTCGTCTGTTAAGGAAAAAGATTACTCCCCAGATAAAGGCCAAGGATATCATGAGCTATCCTGTAAAAACTTTATTAGAAGATATGACCGTACGAAAAGCTAATCAAATCATGCTAAGATATGGTCATACCGGGATGCCTGTAGTGAAAAATGATCGACTGATCGGAATTATTTCCAGAACCGATTTAGATAAAGCCATAATCCATGATTTAGCCCATGCCCCTATCAAGGGGTTTATGAAACAAAAAGTAGTCACTATCAACCCGGATACCAGTATTAATGAAATCAACGAGCTTCTCTCCAAACACAATATCGGTCGCCTGCCGGTAATGGAGGGCGATCAAATTGTCGGCATTGTTACAAGAACCAATCTTTTACGGCAAATTCATGGAGATTCCATTCCTCGGTGGTACAAGTCCAATTATGATCAGTCCCATGAATACTTAGATGTTAAGGAGAAAATTCTCCGATTGCCTCATGATATGATCTCTCTCATCGAAGTTGTTCGGGAAGTTGCGAAGATAAAAAACCATAAAGTATACATTGTCGGAGGATTTGTAAGAGACCTGTTATTGGATCGTAGAAATTTTGATTTGGATTTTGTAGTAGAAGGAGACGCAATTGAAATTGCTGAAAAAGTTAATGAAAGGCTCAATGGGCGACTTACCAGCCATAAGAAATTTCAAACAGCAGTAATTAAGTTGGCGAATCAACCCCATATTGATTTTGTTTCTGCAAGAAGGGAGTATTATGAGTATCCTGCTGCTCTTCCTAAAGTTGAAAAATCCACTATTTGGAATGATTTATTCCGAAGAGATTTTACTATTAACTGTATGGCAATTGAACTGACTGGAGAACATCAATATCAACTAATTGATTATTTTAGCGGGTTGGATGATTTGGCTGAAAGGCAAATCAGAGCTCTTTATAACCTGAGTTTCATAGAGGATCCGACAAGAATTTTCAGAGCCATACGCTTTGCTTCCAGACTTGATTTTTCCATCGAGGAGGAAACGCAAAAATTCATCATTCAAGCTGTAAATGATCATATGATTAATAAACTCAGCAATGATAGAATAAGAGAAGAGATTCATGGAATTTTTAAAGATGAAAACTTAATCAACAGTTTAAAATTGATGAAAGAATTAAAAATATTTAAGAGTCTAAATAAAGGGGAGGATATTTCCTGGGAAGAAATTTATAAAATCAACAATATCGCTAAATCCCTCGAGGCTTTCAATATTATTAAACGAGAGGAAATACGTTATGCTGATATTATTGTGCAACAACTCTTAAGCGGACTTCCCATCGAACTAATCCCTAAAATAATTAATTCTTATGTCAGTTATCGACAGTCTTATCACGGGATTATCGAAGGACTGCGTAAGAAAAGCAAAGTTTATTCCACGTTGCAGAGTCAGGATGTGGATCTTTATGAACTATATATATTGTTGGAATTTGCGTCCGATGAAATGCTGATTTTTTATTACAATGATTGTGAAAATAATAATGTAAAACACTATTTGCTGTACTATAAATTAAAATTACAATCTGTTCATCTCAGTATTACGGGTCAGGATCTTTTAACCCTTGGTATTAAGCCCGGACCATTATTTAAGCGAATACTAAAGGAAGTATTAAAAGCAAAAATACAAGGCTATATCTACACCAAAAATGACGAACTGAAATACGCTATGAAGTTACATCAAAATTACCTGGAAATGAGTTGAGAAAAGTGGAAAGCTACCTAATGAAATCCTCCTATCAGATAAAACTAGATGCATTTGAAGGACCGATGGATGTATTAATGCATTTAATTGAGAGTCAGAAAGTAGAAATTTATGATATCCCGATTGTAAAAATTACTGAACAGTATTTACAATATTTATCACAGTTGAAAAAATGCGATCTGGAAATCACTGGAGAGTTTTTGGTTATGGCCGCTACTTTAATCGATATTAAATCCAAAATGCTCCTTCCTCCATCCCGAATTCCAGAGGAGGAAGATGAGGACCCAAGAGCAGATCTTATTGAGCGATTGATGGAGTATAAAAAATTCAAAGGGGCCGCTAAAACCTTAAAAGATCGAGAAAACACACTGGAGACCCGTTTTTTTAAAACCCGGGAAGATTTAGGTTTTCTTGAAGAACCGACAGAAGAGCATGAGCATTACACTCAGATATCCATAGACGACTTACTGAATGCATGGGAAAGTTTAGTTGCCAAAAGCAAAATAGAAAACAATGAAGCGATTCTTTTTACAGCCATTCAAAAAGACCCTGTAACTGTAGAAGAAAAAATCCAGGAGCTAAAAACCCGCCTAGAGAAAGATTCACACCTGTTATTCGAGAAAATATTCGAAACTTCAGTGGATAAAATCCACCTAATTACTACATTTTTGGCGATTTTGGAACTGGCTAAAAACCGATTTATTTTGATTAACCAAAATAAAAAAACCTGTTCAATTGTTTTGTGTCTTAGAGAAAAAATAGTTTCAGTATAAAGAGGTGAAAAAGTGAAAAATCATCAATATAGTGCAATCATAGAAGCGCTTCTTTTTGCTTGGGGAGACCCATTGGAAATCAAAGAGATCGCAAAAATTTTAGCATTAGAT
>SKOH01000030.1 GCA_007120165.1 Clostridiales bacterium | reverse complement strand
TTAACACCTCTACCCCGGGTACGATGAATGAAAAGGGTACAGGTCTTGGCATCAATATTATTAAGGAGTTTGTCGAGAAAAATCATGGGAAAATGAAAATTGAAAGTGCTTTAGACGAAGGGACAACCATTACCCTTATTTTTCCCAAATATGCTTCGGAGGATTCATAAAGATGCCCGGTAAAATCTAAAAAACCCGCTGATCAGTTACTTAAACTTATCAGCGGGTTTTTCTTTCCTTTCTCAGCTCATCAATTTCAGTTTGGATAATTTTCAACTCTTTTTTATCATAATTTTCCTTTTCCAGCTTTCTAATGATATAGTTGCAGAAATCCATAACGGTTTTATGATTAATGTCTGTGGAATTTTCATCTATAACCTGCATAGCTTTGAGGATTTCCTTCATTACCATCATATCATCTTTTCCGTAATGGACAAGCTGCTGAAACGTTCTAATTAGAAGAATCTCGAAATCTATGGCTTCTGTACAAACCATGACCGGGGTAATATGAAGACTCTGTTCATCCTCTTCTTTTTCCATAATAAGATACCCGCTGTCCACCGAGGATAATTCCCGAAGCATTAATGATAACATTTGGATACACTGTACGGCTGTATTCGGATCATTGATTCCCGGTGACAGCGCTCTCATACCTACTTCAACAACTTTTTGAAATGTATAGGCGAAATCCTGCTCTTCTGTCCGTTCTTTTTTAACCAGATCCAGGGTCATCATTTCTTCAGATAATTGATCCTGCTGCTTCTTTGTTAAGGGTTGTCCAATTTCTCTATAGGTTCCGATTTTAGTTTTCTTTGTAACAAATTGACCAATTACTTTTGTGATAAAAAGTTCAATGCGGTAATCTTTTGCAATCTTTATCAGTTTTTGATAATCGATTCTTTGGAAATAGCCGTCTTTTTCTGCATAGATAGAGTTTCCCTGCTCAAGCTTTTTTAATGCAATATCTGTTAGGATCTCTTTTTTTTCAGTCAGTTCCTTATAATCTTTAATGGATTCATAGGCATTATCTTTCAAGCGCTCTAAAAGAACCTCTGTTTGAATATATGAGGCTACGTTGTTGACAAAACGAAAAAAGAAAACAAGCCCCACAAGGATATAGACAATGCCTACCGTAGCCGATGCTATTTCAACATCTTCTTCAAAGTTGCTAAGGAAAAGAAGTGCGATCATCGCATATAAAAAACCACTGACAAAAACCCCAAAAGATTGAAGCGTTTCTTTCTGGGCAAGAAAGTTTTTTATTACCCTCGGAGTGTATTGGGAGGTATACATGGTAAGAACCACCATTGTGGTGGAAAACGTAAAGGTTGTAATCGTAACAAAAGCTCCTGCAATAATGCCTAAAATCGGTTCTCCCATTTCTTTTGTGGTAAGGAGAACCGAAGGAATTTCAAAGGGGAAAAAGGTTATTGTACCCATATCATTAGAGATCACTATAAAGGCAGCAAGCACTGAAAAAATGCTGTATAGCGTGGGATAAAACCAAATTTTCTCTATCAGCCAACGATAAAGAGTTTTTATTCGGGCCATGGCCATCTCCTCACTTTCCGGTAGGCAGAACCTGCAATTTTAAAGTACTAAAAGCCTCCTCTTCTCGGAGAAAGAACTTCTCCCCGTTCAGCCCAGCGGGACTGATGTAAATAACCATTTTTTACTTTGTACTGGGTATTGTTCTGGAGGATACATCCCCGGTCTCTTTCCGCGCAGCCTTTACATTCGAAGCACTGCATTGATTCAAATCCATAGGTGAATGGACAAACTGCTATACAGTTAGCACAGCTGGCCCCATTTAACTGCCAGAAGGTTAAGCATTTTTCCCCTTCAATATACCACTTTTTTACACCGGAATTGCCGGTTACCTGCTTGCAGTCCAAGGTTTGCTCTTTACTGCTGATTGCCGCAGACGGGCAATCATCGGCACAAAGATAACAGTTTTCACAGAACTCGGTGACACCAAAGTCTACTGGCTGATCGACAGTTATCGGCATATCCGTAAGAACTTTTGCAAGTCTTACATTGGAGCCGTATTCCGGAGTAATTAGCAGGCCGTGACGGCCTAATTGGCCTAGGCCTGCATCCACCGCCAACGGAATACTCAATGCCGTATCATTCATACAGGGAATGGCACGATAACCCAGGGCCCGGATATACTCCGCTAAGGACACGGCGGTAATTCCCATTCGGGAATATCCGAAGGAAGTGGTAACACTGGCTTCAAGCTCGGGAGACTGGCTAATCTTACTCTCATCCATCAAAAAAGCCATAACGATAGCCCGGTTCATGGTTTTTGGGATATAAAATCCGTCTTCTTTTTCTTCCGGCTCTCCTTCGTCGGTGAGTATAAAGGGTTTTTCCATATCTTTAGAATATATCCATTTCTGGTCCAGGGATGCAATTCCTGTTAGATCTGCCCCATATAGTTTCGCAGTTTTTTTCACCATAGCTGTCAGCTCTTGTGGAGAACTTTTTACCGGATTCTTTGTAAGGGGTTCCGGAACAATCAGCGACTTCCACTGCAAAAACTGATGATTGGGAAACCCATAAGAGCCGAGGATCAAATTCAAGGCATTGGCTCCTAAATCCCTGGCATTTTCTTCCCTTGAAAATCCAGTGTCTCCCCTTTCCATACGGATCCCTAAGTTCTGATGCATTTTTTCAAGGAAACCCAAATAACTGGGCTCTCCCATATCTCGGGTGCTGACAATGGCAAAGGCCTGATTGGTTACGGGGAAACGCTGATATAGTTGTTGATCGATCTCATAGGGTTTTTGATCGGTTTTCATATCTTCTCTGGTAAGCACAATTTTTCCTCCTTTTCACCGTTGGATTAACCCTTATTATACTCAGGTCAAACCAGGTAAAAATCTACGATCCACGAATAATTTCCACTTCGTAGCCGTCAGGATCCGTTACAAAGTAATATCTAGGTGGAGAACCGGGAAGGCCCATCAAATCCGTTACTTCATATCCCATTTCCTCATGGCGTTGCCGGGAGGCTTCCAAATCATCCACCGCAAGAGCCATATGACTGAAGCCATCGCCTATTGTGTAAGGTTTTTCCTGGTCATAATTATACGTCAGTTCAATTTCATGGCTTTCCTTTTCGTCTGCCAAAAACACCAATGTAAACTTGTGCTCGGGGAAATCTTTTCTGCGGGTTTCTTTTAATCCCAGGGCTTTCGTATAAAACTCCAGGGATTTTTCAAGATCCATCACCCGTAGGCAGGTATGCAGCATTTTATAATTCATTATTTACGCCTCCTAAAATTTTATATTCTTCTTTAGTTATATATCCTTTTTTCTTACGAACAATCAGCTAGCGTTTCCGGCGGTACAGATCCCGCTGAAAACCGCTGCCTCTTAATCTTTTTTTCCATATTGATTAAGGTACTTTACCCTGTTATACCTAAAATCATCAAAAAAATCTTGTATTTACTAAATATTCCGTCGTTGCTTGACATACATAGATAATCTAAGTATAATTTAAGCATAGACCCTCTATGTAATAATCAATCATCCACATATTTTATTCAAATTTCCCTAAAGGAGGAAAACCATGAATTATGATAAAGGGTTAATCGGAGGAAGTACGGTTTTATTGGTTTTATCGCTTTTACAAGAACAGGACCGCTATGGGTATGAAATCATTAAAGAACTGCATATCCGCTCGGAAAAAGCTTTTCAATTCAAGGAAGGTACTTTGTATCCGGTTCTTCATCGCCTTGAAGCTAAGGGCTATGTGAAATCCTATAAAGCAAAAGGTGATACCGGTAAAACCCGGAAATATTATAAAATAACCAAAGCCGGTATTGAGGAACTGAAAGAAGAAACCGAGGCCTGGGAATCTTTTTGTGAAAATGTCCGAAAAGTGATCGCAGCCGGAGGACAAAAAAGCATTAATACCTATGGCTAATGGAGGTGGTTATGTATGACAGCAAAGAACCCTTTGGAAAAAGACTTTATTGAAAAACTTTTAGGAGAAGTCCGCTTTTCCCCTGCTAAAAAGGAAATTGAAGACGAATACCTTAGTCATATTGAAGACAAGGTTCGGTCTTTGATCATCGAAGAACAAATGACCCGGAAAGAAGCCCTTACCCTGACGATGGAAGAAATGGGGGACCCCCAGGAGATTGGCAAGGCCCTTAATGATGTCCATAATCCTCTCTTAGGCTGGATGCTTCTCCTTACTAAAGGACTCTTAATTATTTTTGGAGCCTTCGCCCTTTATTTGCTGATTTCTTTCAGTACGGAGTTGCTGTTCCATAGCACAAGAGATATAGGAATAGAAGATGACCTTGTGGTTGCAGAAATTCCCCTTGATCAGGAAATACAAATGGATGCTGTTACCTATTATTTTGATCGGGCGGTTATCCAGGATAACGGTAGCGCTTTTATTCTTATTGAGGCTCTATCCTATACCCGGCGACCAAGAATTCGCGGGTTCTTATTCCGTTCCGTCCATGATGACTTAGGGAACCACTACTACGACCTTACCATTCCCTATCGTTCACGAGTATTTCGGCAAGATTTAGTTCTGCGCCTTAGTGACATTGATGAAGAGGCGGAGGTTCTCATTCTGGAATACGATCGTTACAACCAGGCCTTTGAAATCATCCTACCCCTTCCCGAAAGGAGCGCACCCAATGAATAGGAAGCACAAACTGAGCATACAGATCGCACTTCTTATGCTGGTTTTAGTATTTATTATCAATCAGCAACAGCTTTTTTTCACTTCAAAGGCGGCTTATCGTCATTTCGAAAGATATCTCCACTTTGGTCCTGCCACCGAACTGTATATTTCAGATAATATTGAAGGCCGTTACATACTGGCAGAATACGAAGATTGGATAGCGGTTTTTAACTTATATCAACGCTACGGATTATTCTATACCCCGGCTTCTATGGTAGGGGAACTTAAGATCGATAACGCAAAGGGGGTCACATTCCGGGTCGTCAGCTATAATTTTGCTGACAATGAAATGCACTTTGTCCTTTGGGCGTATGCAAAGGAACCTGTCACCACACTGGAGGTTCAGCGAAGTGACGGTTCGACGTTTCTGCTGGAATCTTTTAGGGATCACCTTCATTTTGGTCATTGGCCCTCTGAGGATCAGGCAAGTGCCGGCATCCGGCCTAGTTTACTACGGGGATATGACGCCGGGGGCGAATTGGTTTATGAAAAAGAAATCGACTAAAGCAGCTACCCGATTATATATCTGATATCTGTTACCCATCTTGTTGCTCCTTAATTTTTATAACGGCCGCCGGTATTGGCATAGATCAGAAAAAATACCATATATAATGAAAAAACGCTCCAACTGATATACATGATAACGGGATAATCAAATATCTCCCCGACGGATCCGACAATAGCAATCCCTCCAAGAGTATATAAGAATTTTCCCATCCCCTCTGCCAGGGCGTCAGTGTTATACTGCGCTTTTTTCTTGGCAGAGGAGGTGTTGTAGCCTGCAATCATCCAAGTCATCTTTTTCACTTTAATTAAATATTCCAAGAAAATCAGCAGCAATCCGGTACCGATGTGGATCATTATTATCACTCCTTTTAATAAAATAACAATGCCTTTAAAGAGTTTTTTTGCTCCTTCAAAATATCTGTATCCTCTACTTTAAAATTATTTATGTATATTACTATTATAGCTAAATCTTAAACAACAGGAAAATTTTTTACAAACCCCACCGGTATCAATCCGGACCTTCTTCTGTGGGGTTTTCTTTTTAACCCTTTTACAAAATCAGGTGTTTTTCATAAATTCAGTAAAAATAAAGGATTTTGCCGGGGCTTTATAGAAGTTAATATAAAATGGGTTAAAGGGGTATAAATTATACAAAAGGAGAGATTCTATGTGGTGGTTTGGAAGATGGGACTCAACAAAGGGCGCCTGGGATATTGATATCAAAACCAACGATAAATATCGAAAGCGCGAAGAAGGAATAAAGGGAATGAAGGGTGGATTATTCCGCGTCATTATTGCTGCTGGTGTTAGTTTCGCCTCGATGAGTTTCGCCGCAAGAATGACGCCCATTGAATGGTATGAAAAAATCCTTGGGGGTATCTTGATAATTTTGGCCTTCGCCGCGGTACTCGTAGGACTATTTAACCTAATCATGATCTTTATGGGAATTTATTACTTTCTTCGCTATTTTAAGTACTCTAATAAGAAATGATACACCTGCATCAAAGACTCTTCGTCATCTGTCCCTGGAAACAGCTTTAATTAAATCCAACGCTTTAATGGAATGATTCTATTTGGATACGTCCATTGCAACTAGAGCATAGATGAGTGTTGCCGGTAAAATTTGATCTTTAGCTAAATATTCCCTGGCGGAATGAGCGCTTTTTAAGTCCCCCGGTCCAAATACGATGGTGGGGATCTTCGCGTAACTACTCAGTAGCCCCCCGTCGGTCCAGGCAGGAAAAAAGGTAGTTTCGGGAGTCTTATTTTGAACTGTTTCAGTACTTTTTCTCAGCATGGAAAGAATCGGATGTTTTAAATCAATCTCCATTGCTTCATGGATATACCCCTCTTTCATCCTGCTTTCCTTCATGACTTTAAAACTGCAATCAAAGTTTTTATCCTCATTCTTTAATTCTGCAATTACATCTTCAAAATCCTTTACAACTTGTTCATAGTCTACTCCCGGCACCCATCTACGGTCGATTTTCAGCGTGCAGTCTCCTGGGACGGTACTCGGCTGGGTCCCCCCTTGAATGGTTCCGTAATTCATAGAGGAAAATCCGATAATATTATGGGTCTCGTCGATTATTTTCGGCATTAATTTTTCCTCGCACCGTTGAATAAAATCCGAAGCTTTTAGGATGGCATTGATCCCCTCGGATTGTTTGCCCCCATGCACGGTTTTCCCATGAAATTGGAATTCAAACCATTCCAATCCCCGGTGGGCGACACAAAGATTAAGATTTGAAGGCTCTCCCACTATGGCAGCATCCGCTTTTATTCCTCTTTCAATTAAATCGATGGTCCCTGAGCTTCCCTCCTCTTCATCAATAACCCCTGCAAAGAGGACATCTCCCTTTAGCTTGACCTTTGCTCTTTTGATCGCAATCATACTGAATATCATACAGGCCAGGGAGCCTTTCATATCTGCTACGCCCCGTCCATAGAGTTTATTTCCCTTTATGTTAAGTTTAAAAGGATCTTTCATATCATACGCCGGCACGGTGTCTGTGTGTCCGGTCAGCAGTAAGGTTTTTCCGCCTCCCTCCCCTTTAAGGGTAGCTATAATATTATATCTCCCTTTTTTCACTTCAATCAACCGGGAATCAATCCCTTCTTTGAGAAAGGTCCGGTGAATGTACCCGGCAATTTCCATTTCCTGATTCTTCAATCGGCTGTAGCTGGGAATTGCTACAAGGGCAGCTATATAATCGATAATTTCCTCTTCGCTGATCACGGCTTTTAGTTTTTCCATTCCCATTAATTTTCCTCCTTTAGATCTGTCTAAGCTCTTAACCACACACCGGGGAATTATTCCGAAGTTAAGATCCTTAAGTCTTGCTACTTCCCATAACCTGTCGATTACGTTAAATTTGAATAATCCTCTTTTACTCTATACTATTCAATTTTCTATTCAAAAATTCCTCTATTCAAAAGAAATTTTGCTTTTTTCCAGAAATTATTTTTGTCAGAACCGTAGTAATCATTGAATCTTCAATCAATTCTCCTCCTTCTTAAGACCGAGATACAAACTCCCTTGAGGAGGATTCAAAAAGCGTCTCGGGACGGTTATTTAGTTTTTCCATCCGTTCTATAATAAAGACAAGTTCAAAGTACTACATAGAACTAAAAAATTTGAAAGGAGCGGTCACATTGGAAAACATTTTAGAAATGAACGGACTGGACACCATCGCAGCAAAAATCGATCAGGTAAAGGAGGGAGAACATATGGAAAAAACCTTACAGGTACAAAATGAAACCTTTGTTGTAACCGTTGATGAGACCAACGCCAACAAACTTACATTCATCTTCAATAAAGCCCAGGACAAAATTGCTCAAATTTTACTTCATAAAGAAGTGGAAAAAGATATCCAAAAAGCTAAGGAGCAATTTCACTATGGCAACTTTATCGGATAAAACAGCAAAGAATTTTATAGGACAAAGAAAAAAATAGCCGCCTTTAAGGTCTACGAGTAGAACCTGGAGGCGGTTATTTTACTATCAACATCATTGTTTGATTTACGAGTTTCTGTTCTTTATAATATAAGAACCCCCATGTTTGACACTTTGGTATGAGCCGTTTCTTCGACTTTTACCGGCCGGTCACTTTTTGAATCGATCACCCCGTAATTTTCCGTAACTTTTTGACTAAGGAGGGCATAAATCTTTTTAGGACATTGAATTTTGCCATAGTTTTTAATGCGTTTAATCCCGAGATCAAGTAATTCCTCAGTGACTTCTTCTTTAACTTCCAGCACCCCGTAGTTTTCTATTTCAATGCTTTCTCTTCCTTTCAAATACCCCGAATCCACTTCCAGTTTAGCATAGTTTTCGACGGCTTTCGGATTAAAGGTTTTAATTTCCATCCCCTCCGCGACTTCCAAATAAGCTTCCCGTTCCCCCTCAGGTACATAGAGGGCTTTGCCTTTTATATCGCTGATATGTCCTTTGATTTTTTCAAAGGGCAGGTCGATTTTTAATTTCCTCTTTACAAATATTTTTCGATTAGTAAACGACGAAAGATTCTCATCACTAATCGTAAGCTTCTCATAATAATCATAACCTTCGGGAACAATGGTCTTTGCCACCTCCGTGTAATTCTCCACTCTAGGAGCAATCCATCGCAAATTGTTTTTGGTGGTTATCAGCTCCTTTAAAATAACCATCTTTTCAATTTTATCCTCCACCAGTTGTGTGTCAACTTCTTCTAACATCTTTAGAGTTGCTACAGCCACTTTGCTTTGATCCTGTAAACCCAATAGATGCTCCTCTTGCAACGTAAAATCCCCTTTCAGATACAAAAACCCTTCGGGATAGGTTAAAACCTCTCCGTTTATTTTGAGTCGGTCACTTAATACTCCATAAACTTTTTCCGGGGCAACCATCTCTCCGTTTAATACAATGCCGTGTATTTTTCTTAGATGCTCCCCAGGCATTTCCTCGATGGAAAAAATTCCGTTGACAATAAAGAAAATTTCCTTTTCCGAATCCTCCAAAAAACTTTTTTTGATATCCAGGATCCCATTTCTGATGACCATTCCGATATCTTTTTTCCCATCGATTACGGCCTGATCCCCGATGTTTTCCATTTCAATATGGCCCAGTTTTTCAGTTTGATCCTTGGAGGTAATCAGCAGACCGATATTTTCCAGTTTATGAATCTCTTCCAAGACCGGATCCTTAGCTTTCGATAGATTCAATACGCCGATATTTTGGTAAATTTTCATTTTTATTCGCTCCTTTTATTTTCTTTTGTTTACGTCCTTTGAATATAAACCGGATTTATAAATCTTTTTCACTGCCTCTCTTTATTTTATGAATTTTTCTCTTTCGTCAAAAGAGCTTGAATTTTAACATAGCGGGATCGAAGGGTTGAAGGGTTGATTCCGAATAATTCCGATATCTCCCGGGTGTTATATCCTAGATAATAACGGTAAATGACCAGCGTTTTTAACTCCTTAGGCAGTTTTTCCAATACTTCCTTTGCCTCAAGTTTTTCGAGGACCTTTCTTTCAGTGGAAACTTCCCCGGCATGATCCGAAAAGTTTTCCATCATTTGCCCGTCGAAGGGCACTTTTGGGAATCGTTTTGAACGTCGATAGTGATCGATAAACTGATTTTTGATGGCAGTGAAAAACCAGCCCTTTATTTGTTCCTTTTCCATCACCTCAAATAGTTCCAGCTGGTTAAGGGCTTTAATATAGGCCTGTTGCACCAAATCTTCCGCGTCTTCCTTGTGACGGGTAAGACTTAGGGCGAATCGAAAGAAATCCTCACCCTGATGATGGTAAATTTCAAACAGTTTCATAGTCGGTCTCCCCTTCTTTTAAATGACCCTTCACTTATTAAACGAAGGACTTCGTCAAAATGTCCATAAAAATTCAAAAAAATTACGGCGTCCTGGGACGCCGCTTTCCTGTTTACCTTACATCCAGGGAGCAAATAAGCGAAGCACTGATCTTCCCAGTACTCTGGGCCAGGAAGCTCCTGTAACCTCTTGGAAATTAATTTGATGGCATTTATCCAGGGTTTTGAGAAAATCTGCTTTCATATCATTCAAAGACTCTGTCTTATACATCCAAACCCCACATTCAAAATGCAGATACAGACTCCGATAATCCATATTAATGGTCCCGACCACCCCGTATTCCTCATCTACCAGGAAGGTTTTAGAGTGGATAAACCCGGGAGTGTACTCATAAATCTTAGCCCCGCTGTCTATCAATATTCCGTAATATGATCTCGTCACTTTATGAACATACCATTTATCAGGGATGTGGGGTGTGATAATTCGAACATCCACCCCGGATTTTGCCGCACTGGTAATTGCGGTTAACATACCGTAATCAAAAATCAAATAAGGCGTCGTAATATAGATCGTTTTTTTTGCTTTTGTGATCAGATTCAAATAGACGTTTTCTCCTACGGTCTCGCCGTCCATCGGACTATCAGAAAAGGGCTGCAGGATCCCCGGAGCCTTTTGGAGATTTTCTATCTGATCAGCGGTAAAGGAGTATCTGAAAGGAAGAAAATCTTCCACCTCGTCCCGTAGATAGTCCCATAAACTAAGAAACATCACGGTAAAACTCCAGACGCCTTCCCCTTCTATCATAATGGCGGAATCCTTCCAATGCCCGTATTTCTCGTATTCATTAATATATTCGTCTCCAATATTGATGCCTCCGGTAAAAGCATGTTTCCCATCAATAACTGCTATTTTTCTATGATCCCGATTATTGTGTAAAGAAGAAATTATCGGAATTACCGGGTTGAATACACAGGTTTTGATTCCCAGGGCCTCAAGCTTTTGATAATATCTTTTCGGCAGTGTCATCATACAGCCTACATCATCATAAATCACCCGTACATCCAAACCCTCTGCTGCTTTTTGAGTTAAAACTTCCAGTATATCATTCCACAACTTTCCCTCTGCTATAATAAAATACTCCAAAAAAATAAATTTTTCCGCAGCTCTCATTTTCTCAAGGAGTTTTTCAAACTTTCTTTCCCCGGAGGCCAGGTATTGGGACGTCGTATTTATATAAGGAGGATACAGTCCATACTCTTTAATATAACGGATTTGATTTGCCGCATTTCGATTCTGATTATCCAGCGTTGAAATAATCTCCTGATTGCCGGGCAGCACCTCATTGCTTATTTCCATTAAATGCCCCATCTTCCGACGGGCATTGCGGCTGATGCGGTTTTGAGCGATCAGCAGATAAAACAATCCTCCAAATATTGGAAATAAGAGAATAGGGATCACCCATATTAATTTAAACTCGGGATGAATATGCTTGTTGATCACCCATACAACCACCACGATACTTAAGAGAATACTCAGAGCGTAGAAAGCCACAAAGTAAGATTGGAAGCCCCATAGCACGCCAAAGATCAAGGCTATCTGCAGTAGAAAGGCGACCAATAAATAGGTCACCCGATGAAACATGATTTTTTTTATTTTCTTGATTACTCCATACATAGGGTTCTCCTTTAGGAATTAAAACTGAAAAGACAATTTTATCCCTGGTATTATTTATTCACTTTCTTTTTACTCTGGTGTTCCGTATCCAGCCTGTCCCGCTCGAGGATCAGGTCCGAGGTAATCATGGCGGATTGCAGGATGGTAGGCAGGCCGCTGCCGGGATGGGTGCCGCCACCCACCAAATAGGCCCGGTCGAAATCTTCGAATTTGTTGTGGGGGCGGAAATAAAGCATTTGTCCGATATTGTGGGCCAGGTTAAAGGTCGCCCCTTGATAGATATTGAAATCTTCTTCCCAGTCCTTGGGAGAGATGATTTTTTCCACTTCAATTTGTTCCCGCAGATCCTTCAGTCCCGCTTTGTTCTCCAGCATTCCAAGGATTTTTTCTCGGAAAGTTTCCTTTTCTTCGGAATTCCAGGATATTTCACTCAAGTTATTGGGGACCGGTACTAACACATAAAGGGTGGATTTCCCCTCCGGTGCCAGGGAAGGATCGGTGATAATTGCATTTTGAATATAAATTGAAGGGTCTTCCGACAGTACTTTGGTATTGGAAATTTCCTCTACATTTTTTTGATAATCATCGGCAAAATAGATGTTGTGATGTTGAAGATGAACATATCGGCGCTTAACCCCAAGGTACATCATAAATATGGAACAGGAATATTTTTTCTTTTTCAGGGTTTTCGCCGTGTATTTTTTACGATCTTTTTCCTTAACCAGATTTTCCATGGAGTAGGCAAAGTCCGAATTGATTACTACATGATCCGAATACTTGCTTTCTCCATTTTCAAGGTCCAGGCCTCGGGCTATGCCGTCTTCAACTAAGACGGTTTTTACCGGGGTATTTAAATGAATCCGTCCTCCCAGATCCTTTAGCGCCCGGGCCATCCCTTCACAAAGTTGATTAAGGCCTCCCATGATGTGATAAATCCCCCCGGAGTGTTCGATATAGGGAATAATACTGAAGGTCCCGGGACAGTCCCAGGGAGACATTCCTAAATATTTCGCCTGAAAAGTAAAGGCCAGTTTATAATCCTCTTCTTTATAATATCTCCCTAAATGGTCATGAAGACTGATATTGGCATCCAACTGTGGTAGGGCCTCCCTTATTTCTTTTCGAAGGAGATCCCAGACATTGGTATAGGGTACTCGAAGACTGGGTAAAATGCGGTCATATTTCGTTTTTTCCTTCGTTAGGAATTGTTGGTAATGCTCATAACCGTTATCAAATTTTTCATTAAGCGAGTCCTTCATTTTTTCCTGATCTTGCCGATATAAGTAAAGATCCTCCTCCCCCCGGTATATTAGACGGTACATCGGATCCACTTCTTTGATCTGCATATAATCCCGGTGATTCAGCCCTGCTTTCTCAAAAACCTCTGTTACGATAAAGTCCATCATTAAAAACGTAGGCCCGATGTCAAAGGTATATTCTCCAATTTTTATTGACCCTGTGCGGCCGCCCACGGTTGGTTTCGTTTCATAGATATCCACTTGATATCCTTTACTGGCTAGAATCAGTGCACTGGCCAACCCTCCGGGCCCTGCACCGATTATCTGTACACTTTTGCTCGTCATCCTTTGCCCCCCTCATTTAAATGCTGCTATGGTATTTTTACCACGAATTAGTTCAATGTAACCACGATTTACTCAATTATATCATTAATTCTATCAATTTTGACAATATTTGCGAGATTAATCTGTTTCAGTACGCCCAGGAGGGGTAAAATAGTCACAACCTTAATTAGGGAGGGATGATTTTTTGGAAAAGAAAAAGGTACTGGTTATCGGGGGAGGGCTCGGCGGACTTTCCGCGGCCATTTCCTTAAAGAAAAATCCCGAATATGATATCACAATCATTGAAAAAAATGTCCATTTAGGCGGCAAATTAAATTTTGTAGAAAAGGACGGATTCTCCTTTGATTTGGGTCCTTCCATATATACCATGCCCCAGGTATTTGACCGGCTGTTTACCATGCATGGAAAAAAACGGGAAGATTATTACCAAATCCAACCGGTAAGACCCCATTGGCGGAATTTTTTTGAAGACGGTACGATTATTGACTTAGAGCCGGATATCGAGGGGATGAAAAAACCTCCCGGTTCCTTAAGTGATAAGGATATTAATGATCTGCGATCCTTTTTATCCTACAGCCAAGAACTTTATCATCTCTCCGACGAAGCCTATTTTAAAAACCAAAGCGAAAAAATGCTGGATGTGGCCAAATATTATAATCCCTTGACGTTTTTGTTTAGAAGCGATTTTTTCTCCTCGATGGATCAAGGGGTCCGTAAGCATATAAAGAACCCTTACCTGATTGATATTTTAAACTTTTTTGTGAAATACGTAGGTTCTTCTCCCTATGACGCCCCGGCGATCTTAAACCTGCTTCCTTTCGTACAGTGGGAGTTCGATCTCTGGTACGTGAAAGGAGGGCTCTATAACCTTGCCCGGGGATTGGAAAAATTGATTGAAGAGTTGGGTATTACGGTTATGAAGAATACAGAGGTGGTAGGGACGGAGAAAACCGATGGACGCATCCAGGCTTTGAAAGTTCAAAGTTCTGCTGCTTCCGGAAACGTCCTCCCCTTTCAGACATTATCCTGCGATCTGGTAGTATCCGATATGGAGGTCATTCCTTTTTACGAGAAAATTACAAAGGAATCCGATCTTCGTCTGAAATCCTACAGAGAAAAATACGGCCCCGCCTGTTCCGGTTTTGCCCTGCATTTAGGGGTGGACCGAAAATATGAACAGCTTAGGCATCACAACTTTTTCTTTACCAAAAGCGGAAAAAAGCATTTTGATTATATTTTCCATCAGCATAAATTAACCGAGGATCCCACAATTTATCTGGTGGCTCCGATGAAAACCGATCCGGGTCAAGGCCCTGCTGGGTGCGAAGTCATCAAAATCCTCCCCCATATCCCAGTGGTGGATCCCGATCGGCCCTTTACTGAAGAGGAGTACGAAACCTATAAAGGCCACGTACTGGATAAATTGGAGCGAATGGGGCTTCGAGATCTTCGAAAACATATTGTAACCGAAGAGCTTTGGGTTCCTGAAACCATTGAACAGCACTACTATTCCAATCAGGGTTCCATCTACGGAGTGATTTCCGATAAAAGGAAAAACAAAGGCTTTAAAACTCCAAAGCACAGTGAATTTTATCAAAATCTGTTTTTCGTCGGCGGCAGTGTAAACCCCGGGGGCGGCATGCCCATGGTGGTGCTTTCGGGACAGCAGGTTGTAGACCAGATCGAAAGTTTTAATAAAACCTAGAAAACGGTGCACAAAGGAGGTTTCAACATGACAGGTTTCGATATTCTAATTCTGGGTTTTGTGGCAGGGATCTTCGTAAAGGATGTGGGCCCTAAGATTACCGGTTACTTTAACGCAAAAAAAGGGGGCCCCATGGAACTTCCCGTTGCTCCCTATATTTCCAATTGGATCCGATTAATTTCCCATGGAGTGTTCACAGTGGTATTTTTACTGTTAATCATTCAGTTTGATGCAGCAGATTTATATACCATCACCTTAATCATCGCCCTAACCGTCATGGGATTAGTCCCCCAACCCCACGGTGTACATACAAAAGGACTTCGGGCTAAGGGACACTTTTACCCCTGGAAAGAAATCGAAGTAATTGCCGTCCCTAGAAATACTTCATTGTTCCGAGTCAAACTGAAACGCAGACTCCGCTCCGATGTCAGTTTTTCCGTCTCCATAGATGAACGGGAAAGATTAATCAAAGCCTTAAGAACAAAGCCTGTTAAACTTGAAATCGAACCGTAAAAAACCTTATACCTTCCGTTTACAAAATCGCTTACTTCTTTATTGAAGAAACAGCAACTCCGTCCAGCTGTCTTTCCGGGTGTCTTTTGTTGTAGCGGTAGTTGTAATAGACATTGCTGCTGCGGAATTGATTAAGTAAATACATGACAACCGTAAAGACCAAAAAGAATCTCCAGGCAGCGGTAAAATCTCTCCAGCGCAAATAATAAATCAAAAACGTCAATAGCATATAGCTAAAAACATAGCTGAAACTGCCGATCCATATCCCTCTTTTTATTGCTCCACTGGAGAAGGGGTAAATGTGAAACCAGTCTTCATCCAGTACGGCATTCCAAAGAGATAAACAAAATTCCTGGATAATGAAAAACACCAGTATATTCAGGATCATCTGCACTAAGGTCCCTTCGATAAATACCATGGCTACCCAGTGAACCAGCGCAATATTTATCAGCAGTACCAGATTCCCTTTTCCTCTTCTCATTCGCCGCTCAAAAGCCAGCAGCGCGGCTCCTACCGGACTAAAGGGTAGCATTTTAACTCCGCTGAATACTTTTAGGGTTCTGGACGTATTGATCCCCCGGCTTTTTTCTTCAGGAACCACTTGAATAATTGCCGACAGGCGTTGAGCCCGGCGATTGGTCTCTTCCGAAATCATCCGTGACCAGTGAAGGTCTGCCGTGTTTTTCTTACGGTCCGTCCACCAAAGGAGGGCTGTGATAATGAATGCGAGCAGAAAAAATCCTTCTCCTAACCCCCGGTCCCAGTAAAAAATCCAGCCGAAAGTTAATGAGATGAAGAGTAATTTATAGAAAAACTGCACCGTTCTTTGAATCCATTTACCGCTGATCTGCTGGATAAAAAATCTGCCGTTCATACCCAAATACCGCCATAGCAGACCGGTAATTAGAAATCCTAACGGGTTCAATGTTAAAATCCCCAGGGCCGTCATTATCGCCACCCAGAGCCCCCAGCTGACAAATCCTAAGATCCGGTTCAGATTATGGGAGCGCTGAACAAATTCCCTGCCATACAAATTCAGGGGCGTTAAAAATAGTTCATCCGCCTCTTTGAGATACCCGGTATGCTTTCCTCCGCTGGCAACTTTTACAGAAAAAAAGTATAACAGATAGCTCCAGGGCTCCTGGCGAATCCAGTAAAGATAACCCTCTACTTCGGGATAATAGTAATACCCTATAAAAATAACCATCCCTGCAATGTAGATAAGGGATACCATATCCAATTGAAATGCGATAAAGTCATAATAAAGCTTCACAAGAAAACGAATTCGCCGATTCCAGAGAGCTTTTATACTATTCATCCCATCCCTCCGATTCTTCAGAAGCCTCACCCGCCAGTTGGTGATAAATTTCCCGAAGGCTGTAATTATCCAACGTAAAATTTTGCTGGATTTCTTCTAAACTTCCGTAGGCCAGTACCTCTCCTTCTTCGATTAATAAAAACCGGTCACAGATTTTTTCCGCGGTATCCAGCACATGGGTGGACATGATCACCGAGGCGCCTTTGACCCGTTTTTCCTCCAATAGTTGTAAAAAATCCTCAATTGCCTTAGGATCCAGACCGATAAAAGGTTCATCGACAATATAGATTTTCGGCTCGTATAAGAATGCATTCATTACCATAACTTTTTGACGCATCCCTTTTGAAAAGGTATTGGGAAAGTGTTCCAGTTTTCCTTCCATACGAAACTTTTTTAATAAGAAAGCAGACCGTTTAGAATAGTCCGGTTTGTTGACCTCATGAGCCATTGCAGTAAACTCCATATGCTCTCTAAGCGTCATTTCCCCGTATAAAATAGGAACTTCCGGGATATAGGCAATGCTTTTTTTGGCCGCAAAAAGATTGTCTTTTAACTCCTGATTTTCGATGTAGACCCCACCTTTGGAGTATGGGATGATGCCCAGAAGGGTTTTTAACAGCGTGGTTTTACCGGCACCGTTGGAGCCGATGATTCCCAGTATTTCATTTTTATAAAGTTCAAAGGTTATCCCTTTAATAATCGGTTTTCGTTCATATCCTGAGAATAGATCCTCAACTTTCAGTACAGTCATTGTTATTCCTCATTTCGTTACGGCAAGATGTATTCCTTTCTTTGTCCGTTAGATGGTGATGCGGTTTTAATTAGTGCGTTAAATGGTATCTCCCTTATTATAATTATATCAATATGTTTTCCGTTTTATTAACTCCGGTCCTCTCTCTTTTCCCTCTTCTTTGCCTATTTTCTCATGGATTTCCCATCGAAGGAGAAAAACAGAAATCAGGACCATGGTAATACCCAGCAGCTTCATAAGATTCAGTGCTTCGGAAAAAATCAAAAAAGAGCCCAGGACCGATATCGGTACTTCGATGGTGGCTACCACGGCGGCCTTGGAGGATTCTATTTTGTAAGAAAGTCCTGCAGTGAAAAAAGTATAGCTGAGGGCTGTGGGTACCAATCCTAAAAGAATAAGATTCACCCAGAGCCAGGGATCAAAGTCCAATCGAAAGGCCGCGGCAGGGTCGGAAAAGCTAAGGGAAAATAAAAAGGCAAAACCAAAGGCATAGGTTAAAATCGTTTGTTGCAGGTACCGGGTAATCAAAAACTTACTGTATAGGTTCATTACTCCATAAGTAAACCCTGCTCCTAAGCCAAATACTATCCCTACCCTATCATAGGCCAACTGGTCTAACTGTCCTCCGGTAACTGTAAGGTACACCCCGCTTACAGCAATGATCACAGAGATCACTTTCAGGGGAGTGAACTTCTCATTGAACAGAAATCTGGAAATCAGCAACACAAAAAAAGGCGCAGTGTATATCAGGGCTACAGCGGTGGCAATTGTCGTTCGTTCAACGGACAGGTTCATAAACAAGTTATAGAAGGTATGACAAACCAGACCCAGTATTCCAATCAAAAGCAGACCTTGTTTGTCGATCCGGAGGGCTTTGGGATTTTTTCTGAGGGTATACAGCAGCATAAATAGAAAGCCGATCAGCATTTTCCATGAGACAATTTCCTGGGGTGTCAGCCCCCCGTTTAAAACAAACTGCAAATATAAGAATCCGGTCCCCCACATGACACCCGCCAGCGCCACCAGACCGTATCCTTTCCCTTTTTCACTGATATTCATGGTGCACCTCCTGTTACTCCTCTACCACATTCCAGAGGGTCCCGATTTTTTCAATTTTACATATCACCCGGTCCCCCCGTTGTAAGTATTTCGGAGGGGTAAACCCTTTGCCTACCCCTCCGGGAGTTCCCGTCGCAATGATATCCCCTGCCTGCAAAGTAGTGCCTTTGGAAAAATCACTGATCACATAGGGTAGATCAAAAATGAAGTTGCGGGTATTGGAGGATTGTCGCAGTTCCCCATTTACTTCACACTGAAGATTTAACTCTACGGGCACTTCCACTTCGTCCCGATATAAAATAGCAGGCCCCATGATGGTAAAGCTATCGAGGCTTTTCCCGCGGATAAACTGCTGATGTTTTCCTTGAAGATCTCTAGCGGTAACATCGTTCATAATGGAATAACCGAAAATATGATCATAGGCTTTTTCCGGGGAAATGTTTCTTCCCCCCTTGCCGATAACTGCTGCTAGTTCCACTTCATAATCCACTGAATCCGTAGCCTCCGGGTGAAGTTCGATAGTTCCCCCGGGGCCCGTAATTTCCGATGCCATTTTCCCGAAATATACCGGTACGGTTGGGATCGGACGGGGTTTTCCATCGGACCCTTTTAATTCTTCCACATGATCTCGATAATTCATACCAAGGCAAATTATATTTCGTAAGGGACGGGGGATCGGCGCTAATATACGGCACTGATCCAGGGGTACAGGAATTTTTTCCGGATCATTGATATAGCGGGAAATTCTTTCGATAGCGTCATTTTCCCTGGATGGATTTCCAGCCGATTCAATTTCTTCTTCTACACCCATACTTTTTTTATGATCTGTATCTCTTTTCCTTTCTCTGTGGTTTTCCATATGCTGAATGAACCCGAGTAAAGAATTCGGAGCCTTGTCCCCTAATATTTCCGTTAGAAAGTGTACACCGGTTTCATGGGGATTCAACACGCCGGGAAATTCTTTTCCCTGATGTTTTACGGTTACAAATTTCATATTTTCTCATCTCCTTTATATTTACATGACCTTATCCTTTCACCATGCCCAAAGGTTTATAGGGAAAACACTTTTACATTTTATACCTTTCATTATTGAAAACATAACGCCGTTAACAATTAGTTCGCCACAGTTCATCAAAACTCCTTTTATTTTAAAAATTCTTCAAAATATTTATCCCTTGGGTTAAATTCCTTCATCCTTTGACTTTGAAAAATTCATCAAAATTCCCTCTCTTCCGGTTGTTATATACCATATAAAGTGGTATTATAATTACAAACCACAAAATACAGCTGGAGGTAAATTCCATGACTAAACCGATCAATCTTAAGGAACAACAGAATACCAAAATATCCAAAGCTCCATCAGAGCCCTTTTTTATCGCTGTGGAAGGGCCTATTGGCGTGGGGAAAACCACTCTTACAAAACTGCTGACAAAAAAACTACAGGCCCGTTGCCTAAAAGA
The DNA here is from genome assembly GCA_007120165.1 of Clostridiales bacterium. Classification (GTDB taxonomy): domain Bacteria; phylum Bacillota; class Clostridia; order Peptostreptococcales; family T1SED10-28; genus Isachenkonia. Next base: position 36,308 of record SKOH01000030.1, on the reverse strand, counting down.
AATCATAGAGGAAAACCCCTATTTAAAGAATTTCTATCAGAATATCGAAGAATATGCCTTCCAAACGGAAATGTTTTTTCTATGTAACCGTATCAAGCAATTGGAAGATACCCAACAGCAAAAACTAAAAGAGGGTCTTTCTGTGGTGGCGGATTACAGCATTATCAAAAACCTGATTTTTGCAGGTCTTACACTGAAGGCTGATCACTTTCAAAAGTATCAGCGGGTCTTTGAAATTTTAACCAGGGACCTCCCTCAACCGGATGTAATCATTTATCTGCACGGCGACGTGGATCGATTGATGAAGCGGATCGCCCTTAGGGACCGTCCCTTTGAGCGGAATATGAGTCGGGATTATATGGAAAAATTAAGTGCAGCCTATGAACGTTATTTTTCTTTTGACATCCCTAAACCATCTGCCGAAAAAAGTGTTATGGGTTATACCACCCCTGCCGTTATTGCGATAAATATTCGGGACCGGGATTTTATCAATCAGCCCTCAGATGTTGATTATCTGGTGGAAAAAATTACCGAAACCATCTACCAAAGGAGGAAACAACAGTGCTAACAAACCTGGTTATCCCAAAGAATTATATTCCCAAAAACCGAAAACCCTCCGACGGCTTTTTCATTACTATTGCGGGGAACGTTGGCGCAGGAAAATCCACGTTCACCAAGCTCCTGGGAGAAAAACTGAATTTCAAAACCAGTTATGAAAAAGTTGATGACAACCCCTACTTAGAGGATTTTTATCAGGATCAGGCCCGGTGGGGATTTCATCTTCAACTATACTTTCTCAGCCAACGGTTCCAGGATCAAAAAGCCATCGCGGCGGCCAATGAAAATCATATTCAGGACCGGAGCATCTACGAAGATGCGGAGATATTCGCAAAATCCCTGTACGATAATGGCAAAATGAGTGAGCGGGACTTTCACACCTACTCCGAATTATTCTATGCGATGATGAGCCCTTATCTGGTCAAACCGGATCTGATGATTTATCTCGATGGAAGCGTGGATACCATCATCGATCGGATTCATCAACGGGGACGGGAGATGGAAAAGGCGGTTCCCAGAGAATACTGGCTGAATCTTCATAACCGGTATACAAAATGGCTAACGGAATATAAAGAGTCCCCGGTGCTAATCGTAAACATCGATAAGGTGGACCTTGTGGAAAATCCCAACCAGATTGATGAAATTATCGGAGAGATTAAAAAGCTGCAGAATCATGATGTACGAAGACCTAGAGAACTGCGTTCGATCGTAAAGTAAGCTTATAAAGACCAGAAAAAGCACTGCCGTGCCTTGCCTGGTCTTTATTTTCGCCTTAAAGGGTCTTATACGAATAGTTTCGTTAATGAAAACATTAATTCCATATTTATAATTCCGTGTAATGAAAGTGTTAATGGGTAAAATGATAAAACATATAACTCCGACGTTATTTACAGGGGGAGAGTACAATGACTGTAAAAAGAAAAATATTAATGGTGCTGTTGGGTTTGATCCTATTTCTTCATATACTTCCATTTTTGATCCCGCTTTCCACAGCCTCCCAAATTACCGATACTCCTTTTGAGAATAGCCGGAGGCTTCGTATTGATGGCGTTGAACTTCATTACCGTACCTGGATACCCGACGAGGCTGAACATAATCCCATAGTCTATATTCATGGACTCGGAGGCTCCACCTTTTCTTGGCGTAATAATATCGATGAATTTGTTGAGGAGGGTTATCCAGTAATTGCAGTGGATCTTCCCGCTTTTGGATACAGCAGCCGCCAAACAGGATTAATCCACTCCCAGGAAAATCGGAGCAAGTGGATATTCGAACTGCTGGATTATCTGCATACTACGGATATAATCCATCCGGGAGAGGGCTATCATTTAGTGGGCCATTCCATGGGCGGGGGAGTAATTGCGGCTATGGCCCTGGATCGACCGGAGGATATACAAACGTTAATTTTTGTAGCCGGCTCCGTGCTGGACAATCCCCCAAGAGTTCGGAGCCTTCTTTCCTATCCGCCATTGAAACGAACGGTCAGCGTGTTGGGTGAGCATGTATTTTTTTCCAAAGACCGGTTAGAGGGAATTTTGTCCTCGGCTTACGGGGAAGAAGTAGACGAGGATACGCTGGAGGGATACCTCCACCCCTTTAATATTCCGGGAACCGGAAGAGCTTGGGGGGATTTATTGTCTACCTCCACCGCCTTTAGTGAAGAGGCTGTAGCAAGCATTTCAGTTCCTGCAATGTTAATATGGGGAGAGGAAGACAGCTGGGTGACTCTAGAGGAGGGAGCGCGTTTAGAAAATCTATTGTCAAAGGGAGATTTGACCATTATAGAAGGGAGCGCTCACACTCCGATGGAAACCGATAGTGCGGAGTTTAATGATCGATTGCTGGAGTTTTTATCCGGTAGGGATGATTGATTATGAGGACAGAGGCCGGGGAAGGGTTCCCTCTCTCCTCATTTTATTGTCTTAGGGCCTATTCTACTGTTTTTCTTTTTTTCTCCAATGATGTCCCCAAGCCTCGGTTATAATTTTTCTTCCGGCAAAGGAAGCGGTTTTGGACGGATCCAGATCCGGAGCGATTTCCACTACATCAAACCCTATCACCGGAAGCTTAAATATTCCCATTAGAAGATCCAACAGCTGACGGCTGTTTAATCCTCCGAACTGAGGCGTACCCGTTCCCGCTGCAAAGCCGGGATCCAGGGCATCAATGTCGATGGTCAGATAAATATGCTTATACTTTTTCATCTGTTGATAAATCTTCTCCAGTACCTTCTCCACCCCCATTTGATTCAGCTGATAGGCGGTAATAATCGACGGCTGCTGATCTTTTAAAAAATCGTACTCCTGGTCTTCTATGGAGCGAATTCCGATAAACATCAAGTTTTCCAGCCCCGATATATGATTCAGCTCTAAGGCTCTTCGTTCCGTGGAACCATGGGACAAGGAATCCCCGTCCATTTTGTCACAAAGATCCAAATGAGCGTCAATATGAATAATGCCAAATTCTTCCCCAATCGCTTTATCAATTCCCTGAAGGACCGGAATGGTTGTGGAATGATCCCCTCCGATCATCGTGAAAAACTGTTTTTCCTTAACCAGGGTTTCAACCAGCCCTGTCACCTCTTCAAATACCTGCTTTCGATCCAACCCTTGATAATCTCCAAGATCCCGCAGACAAAAACCTGCCAGACTCTCCAAATGTTCGGTGGTTTTGGAAATCGTATAGGTGATTTCCCTTACCGACTGCGGTCCTTTTGCAGCGCCTCCGCGAAAACTGACGCCTCCATCATAGGCGATACCGAAAATTACTGCATCGAGCTCCCCTATCGTACCGTTCGGAACATTCATCCCTGCCCAGAGCTTTCGCTGGTCCCCTTCCGTTTCTTTTAATTTTCCAATCTTCATAGGATGTAGACCTCCTTTTATTATTCATTTGTCTTTTCCATCGGTCGGCAGCTACTCAGCCGATAACGTTACTACCACCACTTCCGGTGGGTTTCCAATTCGAAGGGGAATAATGCTGTTCCCCAGTCCTCTGCTGACTACTAGAGTGGAATTGTCCTTTGTGTGGGCTCCGCTGGTATATTCCGGTAATAACCCCTGTCCCGGTGCTGCGAGCCCTCCAATAAACGGAAGCCGGAACTGACCTCCATGGGCATGGCCGGAAAAGATCAAATCCACTTTCACTTCACTGTAGAGTTCAAAAAACTCTGGCCGATGGGATAGGAGAATTTGAAAACCCGAAGCATCTGATAAATTATTCAATATGTTCTTGAACTTAATCATCGGATCTTCGTTGCCATAGCCGTGATAATGAAAGTAATAGTCCGCTACACCGACGATTGTTATTTTGTCACTTCCATTTACAATCTGGGTTTTTTGGTCTTCCAACACCGTGACCCCATGATCCTGTAAAGCTTTTATTATTTCGTAATATCTTCCAGACCATACTTCATGATTTCCAGAAACAAAGTACACGTCAGTGATTTTTACCGCCCCTTCAATGAATTCCATGGCGGTATCCAAATCGTACTTCCTTCGATCAATTATATCTCCGGTAATTACTATTATATCCGGGTTATTGGCTTCGATTGCTTGCAACAGCCTTTTTTGATTTTTTCCAAAGGCTTTGTTATGCAGATCGGATATTTGAAGAATCCTGTAACCTTCAAAAGCTTCAGGAATCTTGGCATTGGAATACGCTATTTCGGTCACGGTAATTCCGTTGTTCTCATAGTAGACAACGATAGCCATTCCTAAAATCAAAGCCATAATCCCCCACATCATTTTTAAGTTTCCCCATTTTTTCTCCATTTTCCCACCAGCTTTCCCGCTACACTGTTCCGAGGAAAATCCCGCCATTTTTTTCTTTTTTTTTGACTTCGCCCTTCTCTGCCTTAATTGAGAAGACAGGAACTCCGTCCCGCTGACTTTCGCTGTCTTCCGCGATTAAATTATAAAAACTTCTGAATCTCCAGGGTATAGCCGTTGGGATCCTCCAGGAAGAAGTGATAAATATTAAACTGAAGATTTCTCGCCGGGGGATGCTTTGCCTTTATATTATTACTAAGGAGCCTTTTGTATAGAGCGTCTACATCATCCGCCACCAGGGTGATGATCGGACTTTTTTCCGCCTTAATGATTTTGATATGTTCGCAAAACCCCAGTCTTCCTCCACCGTCCACATTGTATATACGGCAGAGTCCCTGATCTTTATCTAATGACAGACCCATTATTTCCCGGTAAAATCGATCGGTCTCTTCTAAATTATTACAACCAAAAAATACGATTAACCCTTTATCCTGTCTACTCATTACAATTTCCCTTCTTTCATAAATTCCCGGTGCAGATGACTAAAGGTTTCAAAATCCTTGGCTGCATCGTTACCGATACGGAGTACCCGGGTTTGCAGATCTTTTAATTCTTCCAGTTCATCTACTTTTAAAAACTTCCCTTCCCTAAAAATCACTTCCCCGTCTACCATGGATAGGGCGACTTCATCCCCTCTTGCGCTGTAGACCAGGTTCGGTACGATATTTCTCATAGGATGGGTATAGACCGGCTGCATTGGTGCTTTTCGAAGATCAATGGCAATTAGATCCCCTCTTTTTCCGGTCTCCAGCGACCCTGCTGTATCCTCCAAGCCGAGGGCCTTAGCTCCTTCAATGGTTGCCATTCGAAGCGCTTTCCATGCAGGCATCACTTCCGGATCTTCGTACTTAATTTTATTAAACAGGCTGACCAGTTTCATTTCGTTGATGATACTGTGACAGTTATTTCCCGGCGCTTGGTCCGAGCCCAGGGCCACATTTCCGCCGGCCCGTTGAAAAGAAACCGACGGGGGCACAATTCCGTCGATAATTCCAATGGAACCGGGACACAGCACCATGGAGGCTCCGGAGTTCCCTACTATTTTTGCCTCATCCTCGGTGGCATCGGTTAAATGGACAGCCAACAGCGTCTCATCCAAATACCCCCGCTCCTGTAACCAGGGAATCGTCCGCTTTCCATAGCGCTTTATCATTTGCTCGGTTTCCCGGCTGCCCTGTTGGGTATGAAGATGAACTTTCGTATCCCGTTTTTTCGCTTCCCTCTGGACCTGCAGCAAAAGCTCTTCGCTGACAAAGTCCGGACCCTGGGGGCCAAAGAGAATACGAATCCGTCCGTCTTTTTTTTGATGCCATTTATCAAATAAAGCAATATTTCGCTCCAAACTTTTCTGTCCCCGCCCCCGATCGTACTGATAAAGCTCGCCCGGCTGATAGACCTTATGCTTGGCTTCCCGGATGGTCTGGGTAAGATTTCCCCGGGCACCGATTTTCTCAACAAAGCGGCAGACTTCCTCCATAGGGTCCCCATAATCTCCGATGGTGGTGGTACCGTTTTTAATCGCTTCCATAATTCCCAGCCTGCTGCCCAGGTAATAGTCCTCCTCCCGGGTATGCTGAACAAAGGGCTGAAGACCATACATCATCCAGTTTTTTGTATCCTGGGCAAGCCCTCGAAGAACCGCCAAAGCGGTGTGCATATGCCCATCGATAAAACCGGGAAATACTGCATGATGTTTTAATTCGATTATCTGATTGGAAGTATAGGTTTTTTCAATTATTTACTGTTTGTCAATGGCGATAATTTTCCCCCGATCGATGGCAATCGCTTCTTCCCTTACGTAGCCTACTCCTTTTCCTTTCATCGTATAAATATGGGGAGCTTTAATAATACAATCGATTGTCATGTTTATTCCACCCTTCGCAGATTATTAAAGAGGTATTAATTTCTAAATACTCCTTCTTATTTTCAATACTATACCCCAAAATGATCCCTATAGTCATTCGCTTTAAAACAGCTGCGCTGTTCGCTGTTTTATATGTTATCAATCCTCTACCCTTCGGTTCAGCTCCTCCAGTATGGCAAGGGTCGCTTCTTCTGTGGGTTCATTATAAAATACGGTAAGGTCTTCTAAGTGAATGACTATGATAAGGGGCGTCTGATGAAATACATATACCCTGGATTTCCCATAACTCTGAACATTAAAACTCCCCCGGGCATAGTCCGCAGTGCCGGTGCCATTGGTTTTCGTCCGTCTTCCCAGCTCCTCAATGGTGCTCACCTCTACAATACTTTCATAAGCAATTTCATCAGAATAACCTAAGGCTTGAATATACAGTTCTTCTTCATCCCATAAGATCTTCGGGTCTACAAATTCCTCTGCCACCACAAAGGCCCAGGACCCAAAAATCAATCCGATGGTAAGAAGTCCCCCCCCATATAGACCCTTCCTGAAAAATACTAATTTCTATAGATTTTCTCTATGATTTCTGAGAGCTCTTCCTTAGGCATCCCCTTTAGCTTTGTCTCGGATAAAATCAGTTCTAATTCTTCCACCAGGTGTTCCGTTTTCTGCTGTTTTAAGCGATCGAAATCCTGGATTCTTGCCCCATGGCGCCGGTCAATCACAATATAGCCTTGATCTTTTAACTGATTATAGGCTTTATTGATGGTCATGGGATTGACGTCGATATCCTTCGCCAGCTGGCGAACAGTCGGTAAATCTTCTCCGGGAAGAAGTTCTTCTTTCCCCATGGCTAAAATAATCTGATCCCGGATCTGTTGATAGATCGGTTTTAGGGATTCAAAGCTTACCTTCAGCAACATTTAGCTTCCTCCTTCCAGGCTTTTTTAAAACAATATATGTATGCTTGTATTATACCATATAATACAAAAGTTAGTCAAAAAATTAGCAGCAGGGTCCGTACGGTTTATTGACTCCTTTGAACCGAGATGACGCCGTGCTGCTGATCATATTACAAGGACGAAGGATACGCATAAGACAATAACTCCGTCCCGCTGTCTTCTTCTGTTATAAGTGCAGATCCCGACGGTTAAACCAGAAGATTCCCATTCCGTATAAGAGGGCGGCAATGACGAATAGGGCTGCCATGCTTAGGGCTACGAAGCTGGTGTTTCCATCGATCAGGCGTTGGGGATCAAACAGGGCGTAAAGGGACAGATTTCCGATCCAGTTAAGGTCCGGGCTGCTGTTGCCAAGCATCTCTAAGACGAGAAATCCAATCGGCAGACCGATGCCGAGGGCCAGGCTGTGCTTTGCCTCATGGGCGATGGAGGAGGCCACAAAACCAATCCCTCCAAGAGCAAAATATTGAACAATGGCATAAACGTTCAGTAATACAAAGGTTCCAATGTCCAGGTGGCCCGGAAACATCATTTCCGAAAAGGCAATGCCCACTCCGGTTATCATTGTGAAAAAAAGTGTAATGGAGGCCAGGCTGAATACGGCCTGGGTTACTGCAATGGTTATTCGGGAGTTTGGAGTGGACAAAAGGTAAGCCATACTCCCTTTATCAACATGACTGGCAATCAGCCGATGGTTTACCACAATGGAAACCACTAAGGGAAACAGGTATATTAAAAAACCATATAAACTTGTGCCAAGCACCGCAATTAATGAAGTCCCCATCATATCCCAGCCGATTACCTGTAAAAAGCCGTCGGGCATCATTCCCAGCATATTTTCCCAGGCTTCCAATCCTTCAGGGTCATACATGGAGATCATAATGCTAAAGTAAAAGCTGTACACTACGAGCATAATAATCCAAATCATGCGGTTGTTTTTAATGTTGCTGATAAATAGCGGAAGAGACATTAGGCATCCTCCTTACTATAGTATTTTATAAAAATATCTTCCAAGGTCTTTTTCGGTGCGTTTAAATCCACTACTTTACAACTGGAAAGTACCGACAGCATAGGCTGATAATCTTCTTCGATTTGAATTTCCACTTTTCGGTCTTCCAACAGCTTGTAATGAAGATTCCCAGCCTTGATGCGTTCAATGTCCGAGGCGCTTTCCAACGTGACAATATAACTTTTTGTTAAGGTTTTTTTCAGCTCATCTATTCGCTCCTTTGCAACGATGATACCCTCTCGGATGATGGCTGTACGCTCACAGGTACGCTCCACCTCATCAAAGAGATGGGAGGACATGAGGATTGTTTTTCCCCGCTTTTTTTCCTGTAAAATCAGTTCAATAAAGCATTTTTGCATTAAAGGGTCCAGACCGCTGGTAGGCTCATCAAGAATCAGCACCGAGGGATCGTGCATAAAAGCTGCCACCAGTCCGAGCTTTTGTTTCATTCCTTTGGACATTTTCGAATACGTCCCTTAGTTTCCAACTCGAAAAAATCAATCAGTTCTTTTTGTCGGTGATTTCCATTGGTTCCCCGCATTCGAGTCATAAAGTCCAAAAACTCCGTACCGGACATGTTGTCAAAGAAAGCGATTTCTCCCGGTACATACCCTAAAAACCTTTGGATCTCCTCGGTTTTTGTTCTCGCATCCAATCCGTTGATACTGCTTGTTCCTTTCGTAGGGTTGGTAAATCCCAAAAGCATTCGGATCGTAGTGGTTTTCCCTGCCCCATTCGGTCCGAGAAATCCAAACACTTCTCCTTCCGAGACCTGAAAATCCAAGTTAAATACCCCTTTGCCGTTGGAATATATCTTTGATAAATCCGTTACTTGAATCATGGTCGGCACCTCGTTTCCATTTCCTTAGTTATGAAATATTTCCTTCTATATATTTCATAATATACCCTTTTTTAATATTTTGCAATATGTTTTGAAATATTTTTGTTGTTTTAGTTCATATTTTTTAGTATCCTTAAAGAGAGGTGAAGAAAATGGATGGATTCCAGCGTCGTAGAGAAAAAAAAATGAAAAATATAAAAGCCGCAGCCTTTAGACTGTTCGTGGAGAAAGGTCCTAAAGATGTGGGGGTCACCGAAATTGCCAAGGAAGCCGGGGTTTCCCAGGTCACCATCTATAATTATTTTGGCAGTAAAGACAGCCTCTACCAACAGGTGTTTTATGATTATATGGATGAAAAGCTCACCGAATCTGAAAAAATCGTAGCGGGCAGGCACACTTTTAAGGAAAAAATCGACCGACTGTTTTTTGATAAAAATGAAGCCGCCGCCAGAGCAGAAAAGGCCTTTATTGATTTGGATGTTCAGGATCCTAAACTTCTGGAGATGATCCAATCCTTCGGAGAAAACCGCACCTACCCGATGCTGCTTCGCTTAATTGAACAGGGAAAAAAGGAAGGGTATCTGGATCCGAATCTTCCAGAAAAAGCGGTTCTGATGTATATCAATTCCTTTCGAAGCTTTCTTGATGATCCCACTTTTTTTTCGAAGGAAAATAAAAGGCTCCGGGAATCCGTAGCCCAGCTTTATTTCTTTGGACTTTGCGGTAAAGCCCCCACCAAAGAAAAATAATTCTTTCTTTGCAAACAAAAATCGATGCGGTTATCAGCATCGATTTTTTTCCCGTATTTGCTTGTTTGTTTATTTTCTTCCTTTTTCATAGGCGGCAATATAATCATTGACCGTAATTTTTGTACATAATTCTCCGATCAGGTCATAGGGTATTTTGTCTGGATTTCTAAACCGGATACAACTCTTTCCCATGTCCAGTTTTGCAGCCACCCGTTTTTTATATTCTTCCACAAACCATTCTTCCACCTCTTTTTTACTATAGATTCCCATATGGTAAAAGGCGATATGATTTTTTTGAGAAGCGATAGAAATAAACGGCAGCGGTTCCCCCTCCTTCACATGATATCCTTTAGGGTATACCGAGAGAGGTACTACATAACTGATCATACCGTAGGTGAACTGTTCTTCAAAACCTTCCGGTAAATTAGAAGCAATTACCTCCCGAAGTTTCTCTACCGCCTCCTTTCTTTTATCCGGCAGCACTTTAAGATATTCGTCAATAGAACTTACATCGTAGTTCATAAAATCCCTCCTCTTAACAAATGACGGGGGTATCTTTTTTTATGATTTCTTCTAAGGGGATGTTTCTGAAACAACAAAATGCACCACCGTCTGCCCTTGACCTTTCATAGGAATTAACTGATCATTCAACTCAATCAGCGTAAATCCGTTATCCTTTAGCAATCTTTCGATTTCCTCCCTGTTGTAATACTGGTCCCAGGTAATATATTCTTTGGGAATTTGACCCTCTTCCATGACAATATTTCGATCTCCCCAAACCTTCTCCTTAGAAAAATGCTTAGACTCTTCCAAGACAAAATGAGGTTTCACACCCCAAAACCCCTCTTCCGTTTCATAGCTCCACTGCCGGCCTTCTTCTTTTAGACGGCTGAGTCCCTCACCAAAAACGTCGAACAAAAACTTCCCGCCGGGATTCAAAGCATCCTTGATCTTTTTTAGCAACGCTCTTTGTTCTTCGGGAACTAAAGCGCCGAAATCACAGTAAATCATGATGATTGCATCGTAGCCCGTACCAATGTCCTCTGTCAAATAATTGAGACGGCGATAGGTGATGTTTGCACCACGTTCCCGGGCTTTTCCCACAGCATAGTCAATGGATATAGGATTAATATCAAAACCGGTAACCCCATATCCCCGCTCATTTAACATCGTTGTATAAAAACCGGGTCCGCATCCTAGATCCAATACCTTGGCCTCTGCTGTCAACTGCTTTTCAATCCAATCCACGGTTTTTATTATGGTTTCCGGCTTTCTGCTGGCCCCCTCGTGGCGGTTATCCAAATGTGCTTTTAACATTTCTTTGGAAATATGTTCATCGGTCCACAAATGCCCTTTGCTTCGCTGAAAAAGCTTAAGATTATCTTCCATAATCCGCCTCTCCTTCTTGAAAATTTTATCCGCCGCCCAAGGGTATTAAAATCAGCACACGGTCCCGGTCTTTAAGAACAGTACCGGGATACCCTTTATCTTCATTGATCATAATGGTTGCGGTATCCAAAAGTATCTTTTCCTCATCGGTGCTCTCTTTTTTAAGTTTTTCCAGTAAGTCCTTCCCGGTGGCCCCTTCCGGGAGAATCACCTCAAAGCCTTCCTGAATAGATTCCAAGCCGAAATATTTCACCATAATCTCCATATCGACACCTCACTTACGAATCCTTATAATTTTTTAGTCTATCCTTCATATAAATCCTTAATGACCCTTTCCAGTCCACCGAGCTTTTCCATTTGCTCCCTCGGTGGTTTTCCGGAATCCATATCCCACCCAAGGGTACCGAAGAAATTTCTTCCAAGCTTTTGATGATCCACGGTAATCCCCTCTAAGGGGCCTGCGTCCTGGGGAGGTTCTCCTACGGCTCTTAGCGTTAAGGTCATATCCCGTGGCGTGATTCCCTCCCGAAGATTGAAAGCGTGGCGCTGGATGTAGATTCGAAGTCCTGTGTCCCGGGCGGTTTCCTTATCAAAGGTTCGTCCGGTAATTCCTTCAATAATCTGGTGGTGAAGAGGTTTAGGCGTAACTCCGCTTCCAAACAGACAAAACCCTGCAGTGTTAAGAATCTCCCGGTGGACCATGAGTTTTACATCGATCTCTCCGGTATTCTCATAATCGTATTTATCTCCCTCCTGCCGGTTACCCATATGCAGACTTCCAAGGCCTCCCTTTACATGCCGACCCGGTGTCGGATCGAACTGATAGGTTCTTGCAAGTCCCGGTGCATAGCGGGGGTCGTGCATGGGGAGTTCAATTCCACTGGCCGTTTGCAGATACCTCTTCCCTTTACCGAAATGATTTGCGGCGTATTCGGATCCATTGGCGAGGATTTTTCCCACTCCCTCTCCCTGAACCATTTTTTCCAACAGCTCAACGATCGCTTCACCATTTCCCCAGGTAAGCTCGATCCCGTCCAGGTCCTCTTTGGATAAAAGCCCTTCCTCATAACATTCCATCGCCCAGGCAATGGTCATTCCGGCGGATATGGTATCGATGCCGTGGATATTACACAGCTCATTACAATAAATAATGACATCCTCTTCATCACAAAGCAGTGTAGGTCCAAAAGCTCCTGAAGTTTCGTATTCCGGTCTTTGGGTATTTTCCAGGGGCCACCGGCCATCGGGCACGGAGTACTCGGCACCGCACCCCAGGGGACAGCTGTTGCAGTGATACTTCCCGGTTTTATATCGATCAAGATTTTTTGAACCTACCTTTTCTGCTGATGCCTCTCCAAAATCCAGAATCCCGATCCCTTTCCAGTTTTTCACCGGAGCATCTCCGCTTAACGAGGCGCTGGGAGTGCCGCCCCCGGTTCCCCGCTCACCGAGGCGCTGATTGCCTTTGTTTTCTTTCATGTTTTTACTGATTTCCATATTGGCGTCCCGAATTTTATCAGGGTCTGCCACTTCGGTTTTTAGCGTTCCCCGAACTGCCACGGCTTTTAAATTTTTTGAGCCCATAACGGCGCCGCCGCCGCCTCTGCCCGGTGCCCGGTGACGATCATTTATTGGACAGGCGAGAAAAGCCTGATTTTCTCCGGATTTACCGATAATCGAAGCCCGAATTTTTTCCTCGCCGGTCTCCTCTTTTAAAATTTCAAGGCTTTCCTTGGTGGTTTTACCCCATAGATTCTTAGCACTTCGTATTTCCACAGTACCGTCGTTAATATAAAGATAAACCGGGTCCTTCGCTTTTCCATAAACAAACAGACCGTCGTATCCGGCTTTTTTCAGTTCCGGTCCGAAATGTCCCCCGGAGTTGGCATCGTTCCAGCCGCCGGTAATCGGAGATTTATGCACCAGGGTGTAGCGGCCGCCAAATAAGGTTTTCGTATCATTGGTAAGACCGGTCATAAAACCGATATAACTATCCGGTCCTAAGGGGTCCGCCCCTGCCGGCATTCGGTCGTAAAGAATTTTTGCACCGATGCCGTATCCTCCGATAAACTGTTCGGCCAGTTCTTTACTCAGTTCTTCTTCCTGAATCTCTTCCGTGGTCAAATTCACAAATAATAGTTTTCCTGCATATCCGGTTGGCAATGGTATTTCCTCCTTTTATGATGAATATTGTATTTTCTCTCCTAAATAGTTCTATACCCAAAACTTCAGACTTTTAAATTCAACTGGATAAAGAAAAGGAAAAATTCCGAATGGGAAGGCTTTACCTTGGCAATGCCTTATCGGTGGAAGTCCCGGGCTTGCATCCAGTTAAACTCGGAAATAAATTGTTCGGATTGAGTCGGTCTTACGGTTTATAACGATCTTCTAAAACCCGTTCTCCAACGATTTTAATGCCCACAGCCCCTAAGGGCGCGGTTAATATTATTGACAATACCGCTAAGGCTAAAATCACTTCTCCCGCTGGAACACCAAGCGTTAACGGCACAGCCCCGATGGCGGCCTGCACGGTAGCTTTAGGGGTATAAGCGATCATACAAAACCCCCGCTCTTTTAAGGAGAGCTTGGTTCTGATCAGGGAGAGAAACACCCCGAAGTATCTGGCGGAAAGGCCCAGACCGATAATTAACGGCCCCGCCCAGCCCTCCTCCAGGGCCAGACTGATATCAACCTGGGCCCCTACTAATACAAAGAGCACCATCTCCGCCAATACCCATATTTTATTAAATTCTCTGGAAAGCTCTTGGGCTAAGCTTTCTTTTTTCTCCAATATTACAAAACCCAGTACCATGACCCCCAGCAACGCCGCGATGGGTACTACATTTTGTAGTACATCCTCCAATGTGGTAAGCAGAATCCCTGAGGCCAAAATCATTAATACTTTTTTGGTGTTTGGAATATTTAATATTTTAAACAGTAGTAGAAGGAACATACTGAGCAATAGTCCAAGACCCACCCCCAGGCCAATGGCCAAGGGAATATTGAGCACCTGGGCCCCTAAGGAAATACTCTGTCCACTGTACATCCCCACAAAACTTGAAAATATGGTAATCGCCACCACATCATCAATGGAAGCCCCTGCCAGTATCATTGTTGGGATTTCCTTGCTTTCCCCTTTCCTGCGGGTAATAAAGGAAAGCATGGACGGGACTATGACCGCCGGAGATACTGCTGCAATGATGAAGCCAAGCATTCCAGCTTCCACCGTGGTAAGACCCAGCAGCCAACCTCCCAATAGCATTACCGTGACCCCCTCAAAAACCACTGGGATCACACTGAGCCTAAGAGCCGAAAAACCGATTTTTTGCAGCGCCTCCCGATTAATCCCGAAACCCGCCCGAATTAAGATGATAATCAGAGCAATTTTTCTTAAATCCCCGGAGATCTCCATCATGCTTTCATCCAGCCAGTTCAGGCCGTAGGGTCCGATCAACACCCCTAAAATCAACATTCCTAACAACCCCGGAAGTTTGATCTTTTTAAAAATCCCGCTAAGGAGTAAACCCAATAAAATTACCAATGCCAAACTGAATGCCATTAATTTTACCTCCTGTGGTCTAGAATTTGTCTATCAATTCCGTTTCAAGCCTTTTAAACTAAATACAAAAAACTCCTGCAAAACCATCGGCTAAGATCGTTTTGCAGGAGTCATCAACTGTTTTACAGTGGTTAAGGGCGAACTCCATCGCCATTCATTTACGTGAATTATATCATAAGGACTTCCTTCGTGTAAAGCGTATGCAGTTTTAAATATATTATGCCCCCTGTTCTTCCGTCTGAAGACTGAGAGGATAAACACCTTTAGGTGGATTAACAAAGCGTCCCCAGACGGTTATGAAAACTTAGAACTTCCCCTATACTGTACATATAAAATAATGTTTAGAGATTAACAAGGAGGACAAAACATGAAAATATTTATGAAATTCATTGCAAAATCCATGTTGGAACGAAAAGCGCGGCTGTTTTTATTGGTTTTTGCCATTGCCATGAGTACGGCGCTTTTCATTGGCAGCATCGGTGCGGTGGAAACCGGTCTCGACAGCTTTTTAAAGCCCATTACCGCAAGTTTTGAAGGAATGGAAATTCGAATCGAGTCGGAAGAAAACGGATTGATTGACCGCTCTGAAATGAACACCGAGGGTCTCTCAGAGCTGAACGCTTATGTGGTCTCTCAAGGGATCAATCAGACCGATAATCTTGAAACCATTAATTTTTATGGAATGGATCAGGATTGGACGCAATCGAAAAACTGGATTGAGGGAGATAAGAGCGCCGGCATCAGTGAAAAGGAAGCGCTGATCTCTTATCGGACCAAAGAGGAACTGGGACTTCAATTAGGGGACTCAGTGGAAGTGTTGTTAATGGGAAATAGGGAGACCTTTGAAGTCGCCGGAATTATTGATGTGGACGGGATATTTTACACCGATACGAAAGAACAGTTTTCCTTGGTTGTCCCGCTAAATACCGCGCAAGAAATCTTTGGTATGGGCAACCTGGTCAATCGGGTGAGTGCAGCCTCCTCCATGGATTCAGTAGAGTCAGGAATTGCCGTCTTCAATGAAAATAACGAAGCCTTTCACGCCCAGGAAATATTGGATATGGAAGGAGCGGAAGCGCAGATCGCCCAGATCACCTCGATTTTTTACGGCATGCTGCTAATTGTCGTGTTAATGAGCAGTTTCATTATTTACGGATCCTTTAAATTACTTATCACCGAGCGTCTTCCGATCATCGGTACCTTCTTTTCCCAAGGAGCCACCAAAGGAGACGTACGTCGCATTCTTTATCTTGAAAGCGGCCTTTATGGGATTCTTGGCGGAGTGATCGGCTCAGGACTTGGAATAGGGATTTTGTATTTCATTCATTACTTTCTTGCTCCCCTACGGGATTATGGTATTACTGGAAGTTTTGAATTTGAAACTTCGTTGATTGCTGCAGGGATGGTTTTCTCTTTACTGCTTTCGCTGCTCTCCTGTACCCTGCCGATTGTTAAGGCCGGTAGAATGCAAGTGAAGAACGTAATATTAAGTATCGATGAACGGAACGGAAAAAAAGGTTATAAAGGCTTCATCCTTGGGACCCTGCTCCTACTCTTTATTACCCTGTCGGTTTTCATGGAACTGCCCTATGTGGTGAGCTTCAGTCCCTTAATGCTGTTGGGTTCAGTAATCAGTCTGATACTGATTTATCCTCGGGTTCTGTCCTTTTGTACCCCTAAGCTGTTTCGGGGGATGAAAAGTTTTAGCAGTACCTCGGCCTTAGGTCTGCATAATGTGGAAAGCAGCAAATCCCTCCGGGGTAATATTACGCTGCTGATTATGTCGATCTTAGCCATGGTGGCAATCAATTCCGTCAGCAGCAGTCTTCAGTCCACCGTGGTGGACGCATTTTCCGATATGGATTTTGATTATGCCGTGGAACAGATCCGTATGCAGGATCCCGAGTCTATCGAAAGCCTGAAGGAAAGCCTGGCCGAGCATCCAAAAATTCAGGAGGAATCAATCCATGAAGTGATGCTGGGCTACGGAAAGCTGGATACCACCAACAGTATGGTGATGGGGATCGATCCGTTAAAATACCCGGACTTTAACCCTTACCTCGGCTTTCACGAAGGTGATAATAAAATCATTTATGACCGTTTCCTGGAAAACCCTGAAAGTATGATTATCGTATCGAAAAATACTGCCAGTATAAATGGAATTGAAGAAGGTGACATCCTTCCCTTTGAAGTGGACGGGAGAACCAAAGACTATGAAGTGGCCGGAGTGGTGGACGGAAGACTGTATTACAATGGTTCTTTCATAATGATTGATAATCAGCAGCTCAGAGACTCTTTCCACTACGCCTATACCGACAGCCTTTACTTTCACGCCGAGGAAGCAAACGACGCCTTCGCAGAAGAAATACGAGAGATCACCCGGGGCTACGGTGCTCAGGTAATCAGCCTGGAAGCTTCTATGGAACGTAACCTGGAGGGCAACCGGCAGATGATGAACATCCTCAGTATATTTTCCATCATGGCAGTGGTCATCGGCGCCTTTGGAGCCTTAAATAATATCATCATCAGCTTTATTCAGCGGAAAAAAGATTTAGCCATCCTAAGCTCCCTCGGTATGACCAGAAGCCAGCGGAGTCGGATGATCTTTATCGAATCCGGTGTAACCGTCCTTTGGGCGATCCTCTTTATCACGCCTTACGGATACCTGATGGCCCGTCTGATTACGGCCCTCACCACGATGATCGGTCTTCCGATACCGATTGAATTTAACATCTTCGGAATGGTGCCATTTTTCGTAGCCGCTTTCCTGCTGTTCTTACTGGCGACCCTGCCGGTGGTTATGAAAAGTCGAAAACTTTCGGTAATCCGGGAGATTCAGTACGAATAATATATCAAAGTATAATAACAGGCGATATTAAAAATTGATAATCGAAACATTAATTAAAACCATAAAAAAGGAGAATGCCCTATGAATGCAATTGAAGTAAAATCCTTAAAGAAAAACTTTTCCATGGGAAAACAGACGGTGGAAGTACTGAAAGGTTTAAATTTCGAAGTAGCCTCAGGAGAGTTTCTGTCGGTAATGGGACCTTCGGGCTGTGGTAAGTCCACCTTATTATATCTGTTAGGAGGGTTGGATGAGGTTACGTTCGGACAGATCAACCTTCATGGAAAAGATCTTACTACAATGAAAGAAAAAGATAAAAGCCTGCTTCGAAGACGGGACATCGGATTTGTGTTCCAGTTCTATAATCTGGTGCCGAACCTGACGGTAGAGGATAACATCATGCTTCCCTTGGTTCTGGACGGAAAGAATGGTAAAAAAGAAAAAGCGCGATTGGAAGAGTTATTGGAAATTACAGGACTGATCGACTACCGAAAACACACCCCCCGGGAGCTTTCCGGAGGACAGCAGCAGCGGGTGGCCATTGCTAGAGCGTTAATTTTCGAGCCGAAGATCCTGCTGTTGGACGAGCCCACGGGAAATCTGGACTCCAAAACCACGGTAGAGATTATGGAACTGTTTAAAACCATTCATCAGGACCTGAACACCACCATTATCCAGGTAACCCACTCTAAGGAAACCGCCGCCTACGGCACAAAAATCCTGGAGTTAAGTGATGGAATCATTGTAGGGGAAACCCGGGTTCAAAAGAAAGCCTCCTGAACTTGAAAAAAGCAGCCCATCGGGCATAGAGTCCAGTTGCAGCCCCTACACTGCCAAGCATTAAAATAGAAATATAAACATTAAAAAAGGAGCCTTCGTCCAGATGACGAAGGCTCCCTTTCCTTTGTAAACTCAATCACATACCTAATGATATACTCAGTAATATATTTCCATAAAATCCCCTTAAAACTATTTAACTGTTACTGTTTAATGCAGTCCTTTTCCTGAGCGGCTTCCCTTCAATTCTCATAAGTCCCTTTCCCCATACCATTACTAATATGCCGATGGGAAGAGTTAACATCCCGCTGATGAGGGTGCTGAAGTTCATCAGTTCACTGCCCAGTGCCAACCCTCCAAAGGCTATGAAAGATAGGATTCCCGAAATCCACAGCAGTACTCCCACAGCCCTTGGCACCCCCTGCTCTTTTAAAAACTTAAAACCAATAAACAGTCCGCTTAAACCGAAGAAAACATAACCCAGCTGATTGATAAAATAAGGAACTGACCCGAAATTTTCAAAATACCAAAGCTCCGCCTGTACAAAGTCTTCCCTTCTAAGAAAACTTTGAAGCACCGTGTACTGAGAGGTATAAGAGAAACTTGCGAGGGTCACATAGGGTGCAATAAATAGTACGCCAAAGATGTTAAGCGTCGGTGTTTCAGTTGCGGTTTTTACCCTGAATGCCAGCATCATAAGGATAACTGCTATGGCGGGAGCTATCAGGGATGCGAGAAAGAAGTTCAGCATGTAAATCCCCGGCTGTTCGGAGAGTGCCAGCAGCTGCTCGTCCATCCTGCCTTCCTGTTGCGACAGCACCATCAATATCGGCCAAATGACAATGATGGCTGTAAATAGGGCCCCTCCTGTAAACAACTGCCTTCCTCTGTTCGATGAATCATATTCGGCAATCAAGTGATCCCCTCCAATCCTTCAACCTGCTTCACAAACGACTTTACCTACAACACTTACCCTACTTACAACACTTACCACACTTACCACCAGAATTTACAACGAATCGATATACTCCTGCAGTGCTAAAAAATCATCAAATACTCGGATGGGAACATTTTTTTCTTTTAGTAAAACAAACAATTGGGCCTGATGATCCTCTACAATGTTTAAAAAATCTTTTAGATTATCGGGATCGAAAGCTCCAATGATATCCGGCAAAGTCTTTGGAGATACTCCGGTTCCCGAAAAGGCTGCTTCTATTTCCTGGTTAATCTCCACCGCTGCAAACAGCGCGGTATAAATATCTCCGATTTCACAGGCTCGATGAATTTTATTATAGAAATTAATCAGTTCTTCATAGTATCCATCCATCTGCTCTTGAAAAGACCGTTCCTTCTGTTCTTTACGTTCCTCTTCTTCCAGCAGACTCTTCATATTTCCTATCAGCTCGCCGTAACTTTTCTTTATGGCTTCAACATCCCGGCTGATAAAAACCGTATCATATAAAGACGAAAAATCCTTCGGGACCAGGTCCATATTAAGGATTTCTTTTTTCAGTTTTCCTCTGCCCCGCTTGATTGTGGTGCCATTTAACAGGGCGGTGGCATAGGTTAGAGAAAAAATGATTTCCATCCCATGTTTTCTGGCATCGGAAAGCCTCTGCTCCTGTAAAAGTTTGAAATATGCTTCATAGGTTTTTTGAAACTGTTTCCTGGATTTTTCGATGAAGTTTTTTCGATTCCCGGTATCCAGACCTCTCTCCCGCAACTGGTTGAATCTTTCCAGGTCCTTTTTCGAACCGTAGTAAAGAACCTTCCCTTCCGTAACGATGGAGGTGGTCCGTTCTTCGTGATTGGCTATCCGCTCCAGTCGTTCCCAGGATATCGGCCAAAAGTCAAATCCGATGCCGTCAATAATAAACACCTTACCCAGATTCTCCCCCCGCTCGGTGGTCGGAACATAATACATATCCAGGTCTGACCGACTGTGGAGGTCGTTGTATAGGTAGGAGCCCATAACCACCACCACGGCGACATCCTCTTTGTAATCCTTTTCAATTTTTTCGATCAATATTTCCGCACTTTTCATTAAGTCCATAACTTCCGCCTCCCGTCACTATTTCTAAATGATTTCGATGAACGTTCACCTTTGCCGGAATACTTGCCTACTATAATAATACCGAAGTTTAATGGGTCTCCCCAGTGTCTCAAGACTGTACCGTTCTCCGTCTGAAGGCGGATATATTAATTGGCCCCCATAATAGCGACCCGCTAATGGAAGCTATATTGAAGTTATACGGATTAAGTAAAAATCCGAAAACTGGATAGATAAGCTCCTATAAATAATA
Source organism: Clostridiales bacterium (assembly GCA_007120165.1). Taxonomy (GTDB): domain Bacteria; phylum Bacillota; class Clostridia; order Peptostreptococcales; family T1SED10-28; genus Isachenkonia. The sequence continues at coordinate 15,622 of SKOH01000030.1, read as the reverse complement.
AGAAATGGCTCAGGACCGATGGAAGAAGGCATAAAAATGACGGCAGGGTTGTGTTTATTTGCCTAACCCCTACCATCCGATAAATAATTTCCTCACGCTGTTTTTTCCAAAAATACTTCTATCACACCGCCACAGACCATACCCTCTTCTTCGGCCTCCTGTCCGGTCATATCCACCGGAATCAGCAGCGTATTATTGCTTTTTTCATTAAAAAGCCTTAAAGCTTTACTCATGATATCGGACTCCGCACATCCTCCGCCGATGGTGCCCACAATCCTCCCATCAGGGTATATCAGCATCTTCGTTCCCACTTCCCGGGGCGCAGAGCCTTTTCGTGAAACAACGGTTGCCAGCACAACTTCCCTACTCCCCGGCTGGGAAAGGAGAAGTTCTTTAATAATTTCCTTCGAATAGCCCATGCCGGTTTTCTTCTGATTTTTCACAAGGATAATCTCCCCCATAATGGCAATGGCAATCTCCACCGGGGTTTCCGCTTTAATATCCAAGCCGATAGGGGTATAGACCCCTTCGATTGCCCCGGGATTCCCCCCTTTTTCCAACAGCTCTTCTTTTACTTTCTTAACCCGCATTTTACTGCCGATCATCCCGACGTAAGCCTTAGGTTTTTCTAAAATCTCTTCCAGACAGGTCCGGTCATACCGATGACCCCGGGTAACAATTACAAAATAGGTGTTCTGATCGCTTTCAATCTCTTCCAGAGCGCTTTTAAAATCTTTGCAGAGAACCTGATGGGCCCCGGCCTTCCTGGCATTGTCGGCAAAAGTTACCCGGTCATCAATTACGGTTACCGAAAACTCCGCCATGATACCGAATTTAATAATCGGCATAGATACATGCCCAGCACCGCAGATGACCAGCTTTTTCGGGGGACTGAGAACATCGCAGAAAATCCGATTTCCTTCCAATTCCAAAATCGCCGTTTCGGTTTCCTGTATGAAAGCCTTTTGATGCCTGGTAAAAAAGCCGTTCTCGGTTGAATCAGCCACCAATTCACCGTTTACAATCAGCGCCTTCTCTCCCGCTTGATCGCCTTCTATAACAGTAAGCACACTACTGAAGGCTCCCTTTTCCGATTCCTTGATCAACTCATAAAAATCCTTCATTAAACCACCCTTAGCTCTTTTGAATTTTATTATCATGTCTTTTCAAGAAAATCCATACTTTCGGATTTCTCCACCTAATCACTTTCCATTCGAAGGACCAGTTTTCGCGTTCTGGGACCGTCGAATTCACAGAAGTATACCCCCTGCCAGGTTCCAAGAACCGGTTCTCCCTGATGGATTATTATGGTTTCACTCATTCCAACCAAACTGGCCTTTACATGGGCCGGAGAGTTCCCTTCACCATGAGCATAGTACTCATGCTCCGGAACCATCCGCTTTAGCGCCTGGATCATATCCTTTTTTACATCGGGATCGGCATTTTCATTGATGGTGACCGCCGCCGTGGTATGGGGAACAAACAGCAGGAGCTTTCCTTCCTTAACGTTCTCCTCTTTTATAAACCTTTTGATTTTTTCAGTTATATCAATAAATTCATTTTTCCCATGGGTTGCAACTGATATTTCCTTAAACATAAAAAACCTCCTTTACAATACACCAAGGTGATAAGGGAAGCACTTCCAAATTCTATTTCTCCCCCATTAATTCACTTATTGAACTGGGATATAAAGGTTTGCTCAGTTCCAATATGGCCTTTGCATATTCCTGGATCTCTTTTTGGGCATCATGTTCCAATCTTTGGTTTAGAAAATGACATACGGATTGAAGAGAGGCGGTCCAATACCATCTGACATACATCCCGTAAGCCGGTAAGAAGAGTCTCGCCTGTTCGGCGCATAGTCCATCCTCCAGGGCGGATTCATACTTTCGAATGCCTATTTCTATATATTCCAGTAACTCTTTAGAAAGTTTAACGCCAATATCCTCCGGTAAAATCTCTCCACTCCCCTGCTTGGAGTTTTCCGGTTTACTTCTCCATTCCTTAGAGTTGGGAATATAAAATGCGGGCTCCTCAGTAATGTATCTACGGCTGGATTCATTCCATGCCCCGAGGCTGTCCCCGCTTCCTTCAAATTGAGCCGAACCGATTACATATTTCCACCATTGTCTTGCTACCATTAATGGGGCATACACCTCAAATTGAACAATCACATGCCTAAAGGGGGAAGTATGCCCTTCCCTTGCTAAAAACTTTATCAGTCTACGATCTTTTTCACTCAGTTCCTTTGATTCCTTCGCATAAGAAACCCGGGCTGCATTCACAACCGTTAAGTCTGAACCCATATGATTGACCAGTCTTACATAACCTTTATCCAACACCTCTTTTGTTGACATTAACATCACTCCTTCACATTTATTGTTTTTCTTTTCATGAACCTCAAGCCCGAAGAATTAATTCGTCCACCTTAACGCCCAAGCTTTCCGCTAAGGAAACCACTTTGTTAAAGGCAGGATTGAATTTTGTTCCTCTTTCCAATTCTTCTATGTAGCTTTTGGAGATATTTGTCCGGTTTGCAAGGTCCAGCGCAGTATATCCTTTACTCAATCGTAATTGTCTAATCTTTACACCATTTAACATATCAAGCCCTCCTTGATGAATAGGTTGGTATCGTTAAACAATTTTTTAAATATTCTTTCTTATTTATCAGTATAACATGAATTGACAGGCTAACTCCAGATAAAGGTTTTTTTATGATCCGATTTTAGGATCTATTTTATGCTTCAACAAAGTCAAATAACAACTAAAAAAGCATTTACATAGAAAATGCTTTTTTAGTTGTACAAAGGGTATATTATGAATCGACTAGAGAGGCCAGGACAGGATTAACGCTGGAAGACCAGCGCTCCCTCTTCTTCATCGATTACCAATGTGTGATGATCCTGAAGTTCTCCTTTAATGATCATTCGACCGATTTGGGTTTCCAGATGCTTTTGAATGTAGCGTTTTAACGGTCTTGCTCCATACACAGGGGAGTAGGATTCCTTGGCAATCAGCTGTTTTCCTTTCTCGGTAACGGATAACGTAATGTGCCGGTCAACCAGACGGTTTTGCAGGTCTCGAAGACTCAGATCGACGATTTTTAACAGTTCTTCCTTTCCTAGGGGCTTAAACATCACCGTATCGTCCACCCGATTTAAAAATTCCGGTTTGAAATGCTTTCGAAGACTCTCCATGACCTGATTCTCCACGGCTTTCGGAATTTCCTGATCCTCTTTGATGTTTTCCAGAAGATACTGGCTGCCGATATTAGAGGTCATAATTACCACGGTATTTTTAAAGTTTACGGTACGTCCTTTGGCATCGGTTAAACGACCGTCGTCAAGAAGCTGCAGCATAACATTGAAGACTTCCGGATGGGCTTTTTCGATCTCATCAAACAGGATTACACTGTAGGGCTTTCTCCGCACCGCCTCCGTCAGTTGTCCACCTTCCTCGTATCCGACGTATCCTGGAGGGGCTCCGATCAGTCGAGCCACCGTATGTTTTTCCTGATACTCACTCATATCGATTCGAATCATATTGTCCTCCGTATCAAACAGCGCCTCCGCCAAACTCTTGGCAAGCTCGGTTTTCCCGACGCCGGTGGGTCCCAGGAATATAAAGGAACCAATGGGTTTTCTGGGATCCTTCAGTCCTGAACGGGCACGAAGCACCGCATCGGATACGGAGACCACCGCTTCATGCTGCCCTATGACCCGTTGATGCAGGATATCATCCAGGTGAAGGAGTTTATCCCGCTCACTTTCCACAAGCTTCGTTACCGGTATACCGGTCCATTTTGACACAATTTCTGCTATTTCAGTGTCCGTTACTTCTTCCGAGAGCAGCTGCTCTTCTGTTTGATTTTCCTTTTTCTCCCGGGCCTCCTGAAGCAGTTTTTCCTTTTCCGGAAGGTCACTGTATTTCAGTTTTGCCAGTTTTTCCAGATCGTAATTGCGTTCTGCGGCTTCAATAGCCCGTTTGATCTCATCGATTTCCCGCTGCAGCTCCTTGGTTCGCTGGATGCTGTCTTTTTCCGTCTCCCACTGGGTTTTCATTTCGTCGGATTTCCCCCGGAGCTCGGAAAGTTCTTTTTGCAAATTTTTCAATCGTTCTTTGGAATGGGCATCCTTTTCTTTTTTCAATGCCTCCTGTTCAATTTCCAATTGCATAATTCTTCGGCTGATTTCATCGAGTTCCGCCGGCATACTGTCAATTTCCGTGCGAATCATCGAAGCCGCCTCATCCATCAGATCAATGGCTTTATCCGGTAAAAACCGATCGGAAATGTATTTATGGGACAGCTCGGCGCAGGCCACCAAAGCATTGTCGGAAATTCGTACCCCGTGATGCATCTCAAAACGTTCTTTAATCCCCCGAAGAATGGAAATCGTATCTTCCACGGTGGGCTGATCAATCAGCACCGGCTGGAAACGCCGCTCCAGGGCCGCATCCTTTTCAATATGCTTTCTATACTCATCCAGGGTTGTGGCTCCGATACAGTGCAGCTCGCCCCGGGCAAGCATGGGTTTTAGAATGTTTCCTGCATCCATGGCCCCTTCGCTTTTCCCGGCCCCGACGATGGTATGAAGCTCATCGATGAAAAGAAGAATTCTTCCGTCGGATTTATGAATTTCATTCAGTACCGCCTTTAGGCGTTCTTCAAATTCACCCCGGAACTTCGCCCCGGCAATCAGCGAGCCCATATCCAGCGCAAAAATGGTCTTATCCTTAAGTCCTTCCGGCACATCCCCCTGCAGTATCCGCTGGGCGAGTCCTTCCACCACGGCGGTCTTTCCTACCCCGGGCTCACCAATCAGCACCGGATTATTCTTCGTCCGCCTGGAAAGAATTCGTATAGCCCGGCGAATTTCCTGGTCCCGGCCGATGACCGGATCAATTTTTCCGGCCCGGGCCATCTCCACCAGATCCCGGCCGTATTTTTCCAGTACTTCATAGGTGGCCTCGGGGTTCTGGGAGGTAATGCGCTGGTTGCTTCTTATTTTCATCAACGCATTTAATACGCTTTCCCGCTGAATGCCGAATCGACTTAACAGTTTTACAGAAAACGTTCCCCGCTCCTCCAGTAGAGCCAGGTATAAATGTTCCACTCCGATGTAATCGTCTTTGAATTTCTCTGCCTGTTCCTTTGCAGTGACCAGCAGCTGGTTAGCTTTACGGCTGAGATATACGTTTGAGGCGCTTTGCCCCTGTACCTTAGGCAGACCTTGCAGATAGGCATAGAGTTCCTTTTCCATAGCCGCTGCATCCTTTTGCAGGTAGCCCATTAATTTTCCAATCAGTCCTTCTTTCTGAACCAGTAAGGCATAGTGCAGATGCTCGCTTTCTATTTGCTGATTGCCCAGCTTTAATGCCTGCTCCTGAGCGAATGTCAGGGTTTCCTGGGCCCTTTCGGTAAATTTATCGATGTTCAATAAGATTCCTCCTTTTCTTCTTCTGTTCAGTTGGTTATTTTAGTAAGTTTTGTTCTAAATTCAATTCTAATCTATTGACGTATTACTATGCTTTCGCTGTAAACTCCTTAACGATCCGGCGTAAAAGGTGATTCTTCCTGCAATTTCTGATAAAGCTCTTTTTCTTTTTTCGATAAGCTCGGAGGATTTACGATCATTACCGTTAAATAAAAATCCCCCCGTCCACCACCGGCTTTACGATACCCTTTTCCATTAAGTTTTAGTTTTTTTCCCGACTCGATTCCCGGGGGAACCTTGACGTTTACAACTTCATCCAGGGTTTTTACGGAAACCTTTGCCCCAAGGGCAGCTTCCCAGGGCGTTACTTTTAAATTTTTATAAAGATCCAAACCCTCTAAAGTAAAGTCTCGACTATTCTTAATAGTGAGCTTGATGTATAAATCCCCTTTTATTCCGGTATAGGGATCGGTTTGTCCCTGGCCCTTCAGTTTAATCTTATTCCCGTCGCTGACCCCTTGGGGAATTTTTATCCTCAGGTTTTTTTCTCCCTCTTCGGTACTGAGGCGAACCTGTTTTTCGCCCCCCCGATAAGCTTCCAACAGATCAATTTCCATTTCCGCTTCAATATCCGCCTTCGGGGTTGTGCCGCCGGATGGACCGGTAGATCCTTGATAAGAGCTGCTGTTTCCTCCGAAACCCGCAAATATATCCTCGGGGCCGCCGCCCCGTCCTCCGAAAAACATATTGAAAAAATCACTGAAATCATCCCTGCTGAAACCCGTACCTCCGCCGCGGCTTCCCGTTGTCTGATAATCAAAACCATATTTTCGCGGATCAAACTCTGCCCCATGCCGGAACCGCGCAGAACTTTGCAGTTCGTCGTATTTTCGTCTTTTTTCCGGGTCCTTCAACACTTCATAAGCTTCATTGATCTCTTTAAATTTGGTTTCGGAACTGGAACTGTTTTTATTCAGGTCGGGATGATATTTCTTCGCCAAATTTTTATAAGCCTTTCGGACTTCATCCTTCGAGGCATCCTTGGATATGCCCAGCACTTCGTAGTAATTCTTATACTTCACCGGCTCACCCCCTTTTCTTTATTTGTTCCCTATTATCCGCTTATCTATCAAATTTGTTCATTGATTGAAACAAACCACATTGGAAAGCTTCCAATGTGGTTTGTCATCTCAGCTCCTATTCGATTTCAATCGCTCTGGATTTGTCCTCGTGGACCTTTTTCGGTACGGTTATCATTAGTACCCCGTCTTTTAATTTTGCTGTAATACCCTCATCTGCGGCTTCCGCGAGGAATATATTTCGCTGCATGGAAGTATACCGTCGTTCTCTGTGAATGTAGTTTTTCTGATCCTGATCTTCTTTTACTTCCTCTTTGTTTACGGAGATGCTTAATCGTCCGTCCTCGATGGATAAACTGACGTCTTCCTTAGTCATACCGGGAAGTTCCGCTTCCACCATATACTCATTGTCATCTTCCTTTACATCGATCTTGAAAGTGTCCTTCATCAGACTTCTGGGTCGCGGCCAGTCCTCGGCAAAAAAGTCGTCAAGCATGTTTTGAAAGTCCTCAAATCCTGTGCTCATCAAATCTTTTCTTCGTCGATTAAATGGTACCAAACCTGCCATGATCAACCACTCCTTTACTTGTATTTTTGAATGTTGATTTAATTGTTAGCACTCTCATGTGTTGAGTGCTAATTTTGATTATATTATAGCATATCGATGTTTTATGTCAATATGATTTTTAAATTTTTTGACCGAAAATTTCTCCTGAAGAAACAGTCCGGAGAGGATTTGAGAAGAATCATCTAAAAAACGGCCCCTTCATCTAAAAAACGGCCCCTTTCCGCTTGGATTAAGGTATCCAATAGAAGGGGCCGTCCTTATATTTTATGGCGATATTAGATATTAATGGTAAATCCATTTTTAGTGATTCAAATGGAGTCCGCCTTTAAATACCGTTCTTTTCAACGCGATGCCAATGGGAATAAACAGCAGCATGCCAGTAGAGCCCTGTAAAAGATCCCCTGGGATTCCTGCCAGAGCTCCGGTAAAGCTTCCAAGCATAAATCCTCCGGCAATATAATAACCAAAGACCATCCATAATACCCCTACGGACATTGCCAGGATATTCCTCGCCGTTACAACGGGTTTTGTTTCCCCATTGGCTAAACTTCCGATGATATAACCCATAATACCCTTTACAATTAAGGTGGGAATAATCCACTGACTGTAGCCTAACAGCAGGTCCGCAATCCCGGATCCAACGCCGCCGGCCAGGGCTCCTTTTTTCTTCCCGAAAAGCACTGCGGCCAGAAAGATCATCATATCCCCTCCATGGACATATCCATGGGTTGCCGGTACCGGGATGGAGACCATCATCGTACCTACGGTTACCAGCGCCATTAATAGACCGGTAAGCACCAGATCTTGCGTTTGATTTTTCATTTTATCCCTTCTTTCTCTATGTGGTTGATACTCTTATATCTACTTCCATCATAGAATTAACGGGATGAATTTGCAATATGCTTTTTGAATATTTTTAAATTGTATCGGTATAATTTTTTATAAAAATTAATCCGTATTGCTCTTTTGTTCCTCCAGGTTAGTATTTTATTTAAATTACAATGTAAAAGACTCTCCCTCCCGAGGAATGGCCAACTCATCAAAGGCCTTTTTCCCTGCCTTAAAAATACGGTCCAGCTCCCGGTCATCCTTATTCGGATCCAAATGAAAAAGCATCAGCCTCTTTACCTTCGAAGACGTCGCCAGCTCCACCGCCTCCTCCCAGGATGAATGGCCCCAGGATCGTTTCATCGGCATTTTCTGATAATCTTCATTGGAATAAGTAGTATCCGTTACTAAAAGATCCGCCCCTTCAATAAACCGGATAATTTCTTCTTTATCGGCGGATTCACCAAGCACCACATCGGTAATATAAGCAAAAGACTTTTGCTTATAGGTAACCCGGTAACCCAAAGCGCCTCCCGGATGATTAAGGGCTAAGGATTCAATAAAAACCCGGTCCTCTTCTTTTTCTCCGGCGGATAAATTGAATCGGTCTCTTGATCCCAGGGTTGTAAATATCCGGGTACTGGAAAGATCCTTTAAGGCTATGGGATGGTAAGGTTTATCAAAAATTTCTTTCAACACTGTTTCACAGGAGCGATTTTCAGATTTCGGCCCGTAAAAATAAATGTTCCAATTAGGCTGATACACCGGCTGAAAATTCAAAAGTCCCAACACATGATCCAAATGATAGTGGGTGAAAAACAAATGCAGTTCCTTATTTTCACAATCTTTTATAAGGGTTTTTCCAAGGGAATGTATCCCGGTTCCCGCATCGAAAATCAGACGCAGATTACCCGCAGTAACTTCCACGCAGGAAGTATGATTTCCGTAAGCACTGTATTCGGCGATGGCAGGATGAGAGCCCCGAATACCCCAAAAAGCGATGTCCATTATTACTTCCTCCTCCAATCCGTTTTCCCTAAGTTTTCTCTAGGATATCTTATAACGCTTAGGAAAGTCAATAAGGGATTAACTCTGATTCCTATTGAATGAACGTCTGCCCCGTCTCAAACCTATAGGCTGTTGATTTTTTACATTTTAAAAAGGGTTAGTCCTGTTTCTTTATGGGTAAATAATCCCTGAAAAGAGGTGTTCGGGATGCTCAAAACCATTGTTGAAAAATCCTACCTTCGGATAAATGGGGTTATCGTATTAACGGCTTTTATTATTTTTATGCTGTTTATTCTTTTTGTTTTACCCAACGAGGCGGAGCGCTCAGAAAAATATTATGGCGATACCCCTGCACCGGACAGTTCCCTTATATATATCGGGGAAGATCTGTACCGTATGGCCGAGGGCTTCGGTGCGGAGGGAAGAGCTTATTATATACGGTCCCGGTTTACCTTTGACGTTATCTGGCCCCTAGCCTATGGATTTTTTCTATGGGCCTCCATTGCGTATTTCGGTAGAGCCTTAAAACATCAAATCCCCCGGTATGTGGTGCTGTTACCGATTATCGGTGTTATTTTGGACTATTTGGAAAATACCGGAGCCTCTTTGGTAATGTTTTTATATCCGGAAAGGATGCCGGTTATTCCTTCCCTGGTACCGTTGTTTACAACCTCCAAATGGTTGATTATCGGTGCCGGTTTTCTCGGCCTTATGGCGCTGATCGTCTACCGCGGGGTTATTGTCCTTAGCGGAAAAAGTGATCATTGAAGACAAAGATCAAAATCCAGCTTAGACCCATTAGTGGGCTATATCGACGACCAAGCCACACTGAAGGATCCCCGGGTACGCTCCCCTGTGATAATCAAGCGGTAAGTACCGGTCTTGTCTACAGGAATTTCCATTAACTTTTCGGATTCAGCATCTGTAGATAGATGGTAAACTTCCCCAGTGGGACTTTGAATTTTCATCTGAAGATTCCCCCTTTTCACTTCAGAATCATAGGCAACGGTGATAATTTCCCCCGGTTCCCCATCAATTTTCCGGCTTTCCATGCCGTCGAAATAATAATAGGAAGCGGTAAAAGTATTGCCGATCCCCGAGGAAATATAGCCTACTTTAAGATTGGCGTTACTGCAACCCGCTGCCAACAGCACCATAATAAGAATCCCCAATCCCATCAGCCCTTTGCCGTTCCTTTTAACGTTTGCTCTCATGATCCCTCCCCCTTCCTTTATTTATACTATGATATAATTTTATCCCATAAAAGGCTTTGCATTAACCGTCCCAGGAAGGTTTTAGTCTACGTCTTAAGACGGATAAGAACACTTAAAAAAAGGACCTTATTCTCCTATGAATCTGGTCCTTTCTATTGAGACTTTCCTATAGAATCCTTTACTTATTATACGCCTCTTCCAAAGGCTTTATTTCCAGCTTTTTCATCTTCAGCATCGTATTCATCACCCGCTTTGCGCGGTCCGTGTCTTCATCTCGAAGATACTCGTCGAGAATTTTCGGGACAATCTGCCAAAATACCCCAAATTCATCCTTTAGCCAGCCGCACTGCTCCGCTTCCGGTACCGCGGAAAGCTGATACCATATATCGTCTATTTCCTCCTGGGTATCTGCCAGTACCATCAGGGAAATCCCTTCATTGAAGGTAAAGGGATGGTCCAGCCCGCTGTCCAAGGCGCTGAACTGCTGGTTTTCCAATTGAAATCCGCCATACATCAAAGCGTCTTCATCCTCAATTAACTGCTCTTCGCCGTAATAATACAGGTTCTGGATCCGACTCTCTTCGAAAACTTCGGTGTATTTACGAATAGCATTTTCAGCCTGTTTATACCGCTCCTTGGTAAAGAGCAGCGCCGGCACAATCATCGGCTCCTTTTTCTCCCCATACATCAGCTGCCAGCTGACGCCGTATTCGTCCTGCACCCATCCATAGTATTCACTGAATTCGTAGGATTCCAGCGGCATCAGGATTTTTCCCTCCGGGGATAATTCCTTCCAGATACGGTCAATTTCCTCCTTGGACGATAAATTTACCGTAAAGGAAATGGAAGGGTTCTTTTCAATTTCGACGCCGCCGTTCAGCACGCAAAAATCCATGCCTCCGAGGACAAAATCCATAGTGATCAGGTTCCCCTCCGGACCGTATACCCTGTCTTTAATTTTGCTGTCGGGAAAGATCGATGCATAATACTCTGCCGCTTTTTCTCCATCCTTTTCAAACCAGATAACCGGAATAATTTTTTTCATTCCAAGACCTCCTTAGGCTTTACTACTCAGAAGAGGATCCCTACAGATTGTTTATACCCTGAATATTTATTGATAAAACAGCCTTACAGATCCAACCAAAGCACCCGAACCGGTCCGTCTCTGAAAAGTTCCTTATAGCCCTGTTTTTGATACATGCTTACTGCCCCGCGGTACAATGTTGCAGGGTTATTGTTTTGATCCATGGGTTTTTCTAACGGAATCGCCAGCATACCGTCATATCCCTGCCGCTTAAAATCCTTTACCGCATACTCCAGTAACGCGGTGGCAACCCCCTTTCTCCGGTAATCGGGATCTATTACATAGCATATGCTGCATCCCGCTTTCTTATCCTGAATTACCGGTTCCATCTTTTCCTTTAACCGTATATAAGACCGGGCATCATTAGCATTAAGCCATCCGATTATTTTGTCTCCATCGTAGGCCAGGTACCCTTTCATTTCCCCGCGATCAATTTTTTCCAGGGCTTCCCGCCGGTTTTCCGCTGCACTTCGATTTTGCCACTGTTCCGAGGTACAGTCCGTATGATAGAAACGACAGTAACAGCTGGACCAGTGAGGTTCATGTTCGAAATTCAAATTACTGAAAAAATCTGCAAACTCGTTACCCTGCTTCGGTTGAAGTGCTTTCACGATTAAGTTCATCAAAATCCTCCTTATCGGTATTTTAATAAATAACTGTGTTTTGAATCCACTTTAATTTTACCATAAGAAATCCCCTGTTTAACAAAACAAATTAATAATGTTTTACCAAACAGAGGATATCTATTGCTTAGCGATATGCCCGATCGTATTGTTTTGCGGCCTCGATGTCGACTCCCAGCACTTTTGCCGCTTCATGGGGCCAGTGGGGGTTACGGAGCAGTTCTCTGCCAAGGAAGATATAGTCCGCCCGATGATTTTGAAGGGCTTCTTCCGCCATCTCTCCCCGGGTAATCAGCCCTCCGGCCATTACCGGGAGTTTTGTGATTTCTTTGATCTTTTCAGCAAACTGCAGCTGGTATCCGGGATAAGGCGTGATCTTTGCCGGTACCGCTCCCCCGGAGCTGACGTTAATTAAATCCAGACCCAGGTCCTTTACCTGATTAATCATTTTCGCCAGATCCTCGGGATGATTGCCCTCTTCTTTATAATCCTCTGCGGAAACCCGTAGGATTACCGGTTTATTTGAGGGCCAGTGCCGGTGGATTTCCTCCATAACCTCTTTTAAAAAAAAGGCTCGATTCTCAAGCCTTCCCCCGTACTCATCTTCCCGCAGATTGGATAGAGGGGATAAAAACTGATTGATTAAGTATCCATGGGCACCGTGGATTTCAATGGTATCAAATCCTGCTTCTTCAGAACGCCGGGCACCCTCTCCAAAGGCTTTGATGACTTGCTGGATCGTCTCTTGGTTCATTTTTTCCGGTTTTTGATAATCCTCACTGAAGGCTTCATTAGAGGAGCTGATAATTGTTTCCGATGTCACGGCGCATTTTCTTCCCGCATGTCCCAACTGAATACCGGCTTTTGCACCGGATTGATGAATCAGGTCCACCAAATCCGCTAAGGGCTCAATATGCGCATCGGACCAGATGCCAAGGTCTTCTCCGGAAATCCTTCCCCGCTTTTCCACAGCGGTGGCTTCCAGAATAACCAATCCGGTACCGCCCAGGGCTCTTGCCCCGTAATGTACGCTATGAAAGTCTTTTACAAAACCGTCATCATCGGAGCTGTACATGCACATTGGGGCCATAACAATGCGGTTTTTCAGTGTAAGGTCTTTCAGTTTTCCTTCGGTAAATAATTTTGCCATAGGGTTTTTCCTCCTGTTTTTTCATAATAAAACACCGCAGAACGGTGGTATATATTATACCCAACATCCTGCGGTGAAAACGCTCCTTTGCTAGTCCGTTTTTATGGAAGGCGAAAGACTGTCCGACTCCCGGTTTCATCCCCCTGTACAATCAATTGGGCCTGAATCCGCTCTTTCAGTTCTTCCACGTGGGAGATAATCCCTACCAGACGGCCGGCGTCCTGGAGATCAATTAAACAGTTAATGGCGTTATCGAGGGATTCCTGATCGAGGGTGCCGAATCCTTCATCGATAAAGACCGTATCCAGCATAATTCCTCCGGCATGGGACTGGACCACCTCCGCAAGGCCCAGGGCCATGGAAAGGGAGGCTTTAAAGCTTTCGCCCCCGGATAGGGTTTTTACTGATCGGGGAAGGCCGGTGTAGCGGTCAAACACTTCCAGATCCAGTCCGCTGCTTGCCCGGCGGTCTTCTATGCCATCGGCAAGCTTTAGGGTGTATCGTCCATTCGTCATGGAGGTAAACCGCTGATTGGCGGCGGTTAACACATCCCTTAAATAACTTCGCAGAATAAAGCGTTCAAAGGGCAGCTTCATTTCGTTGTTTCCGCTAATGACATTGGCGATATGACCGAGGGTCTTGAAATCTTTTTCCTCTTTTTCCATATCCTTATTGAGGCCGTGAACATTTTCGAGGATCCTGTGATTGGATCCCTTGCGCTGTCTTACCGTATCGATATCCTCCAGCAGTTTTGAAAGCCGTTCTTTAGATCCTTCAATTTTGAGATTCATATCTTCAAGCTCTGCCTTTTCAAAATCCTTAATGCCCGACCGTTGTTGAGCGATGGCAGCTTTCTTATTCTTAAGGGCATCGTGATAATCCGTCAGTTCTTTTTCCATTCCGTTTTTTTCAGGAATCTTCTGTTGGAAGTATAAGAACGCTTCTTCCGTCATCCCCTCTTCTTCCAAAGCCTTATGATAAAACGCTTTTTCCTGATCCAATCGTTCTTCCATTCCCTTGAGGGCCTTCTCTGCGGTGGCGATAGAGGCGGAAATTTTCGTCCTTTCATCATGCTTTTTTTGATATTCTTCCAGAATGCGGTCTTTTCTGGCTTCTTTACGATTCATTTCCGATGAAACCTGCAGTTTTCTGCTTTCCAGTGCCTGTTCATCGGTCAGTTCTACCGGTATGTTTTTAAGCATGGTATCCCTTTTGGTCTCCAGCAGCTTCGCAGCGTTTGCATGGTACTGAACTTTTTCCTTACCCTGGCCTTCCTTTTCCGTCAGTTTCTCAAATGCTTCATCCAGTTCCGCTTTTTTCTTTTCTGCCTGTTCAAAGGTTTCTTTATCTTTTATCAGCTGTATGATTTTCTGGTTTAATGAGGAGGCTTTGGCTTCCTGCTCTGCTGTCAGCTTCGTGATTGCCGCCGGATTTTTCGTTATCTTGACATCCTCCGGCAGAATTTCCTCCAGCTCCCGATAATGAGTATCCACGGTTTCTTTGGCATTTAATTTTCTGGTTCTTGCGGTTTCCAGGTTCATCTGGGCACTGCTTTTATCCTTTGCAGCCCGGGTTACTAATTCTTCCGCCTGATCCACTTCTTCAATGGTACAGGCAGCTTCGGTAAACGTTGCAGGGGATGGATGATCTGCACTGCCGCATACAGGGCAGGGCTCATCATCCTTTAGCTCCTTGGCAAGATTTGCCGCTTGATTCAGGTGATACCGCCGTCTTTTTTCTTTCCAGTGCTGATCCGCCTTCTCCCATGCCTCTTCAGCCTGATGATAAGCGGTTTCGTGCATTTTTTCCTCCTCTTGTAATGCTTCCAGATTTTCCAGGCTTTTCCCGGCTTTTTTAAGGAGGGCAATCAACTGCTTCAGTTCCGAACGTTTTATTTCATTCTCATAAAGACTATTTGCGGCTTCCCGGTTTTCCTCCATAACCTTTTGGGTGGCTGCCAGGGCAGCTTTAGCCGCTGCCAGCTCTTCTTGGAGTTTTCGATGCTGATCCTCAGCCTGCTTACGGAGTTTTTCTGCCTCTTCATACTCTTTACTGATATCTTTAACATCCCTTAACACTTCACGGTATTCTTCCAGTTTCGAAGTCTCTTTTTTTAATGCTTCAAGTTCCCCCATAAAGATCTCCGAGGTAACTTCTTCCTTTTCCTGATCCAGGCTCTGGAGTTCTTTGAGCAGGGTTTCGAAAGCCGTTCTTTCCCGATCCAGCCCCTGGTGTTTTTCCTCCACTTCCTTTTTTCGGTCCTGATAGTACTTTTGTTTCGGCGCTATTTTCTCCGCCTGTTGTATGTTTTTATATTCCTCTTCCTTTTTTTCAAAGGTTTCTTTTTGATCTTCCAGCAGCTTTAGATCCTTTTCCAGCTCCTCGAGGGCTGTCAGCTTTTGATTGTTATCCACGGCACTTTGCCGCTGTTCGTACAGTTTTTGCTGCTCATTGTCCTCTTGTTCTTTCATTTTTGTAAGGTTTATTAAGGCTTCCGTGTCCCCATGCTGACTCCTTTTAACAATCTCGATAATTCTCTCGATATTTAAATGTTCTTTTTGCAGTTCCAGCTCAAGGTCCTCTCCAAACGTTTCCTTCGGATCATAATCCAGGGTTAACAGTTCATTTTTCCG
>SKOH01000162.1 GCA_007120165.1 Clostridiales bacterium | reverse complement strand
AGAGCCTGTGTGGATCGGCCGGGGAATGGATGCTAACGGCGCAAGAATTACCAGTATGTTGTCTGATAAAAATATCTACGAATATGCGGATGATTACGTGCAGTCTTTAGTAAAACATCCCATGCATTTCATTGCGGATATTATCAAGAAGCACGGTTGGGATAAAAAAGTGATCGGCCTAGAGATGGACCAGTTTTATTTTACCCATCGGGCCTATGTAGAGTTGGAGAAAAGCTTGCCTAATGCAAAGTTTACTGATGCCAACACGTTGGTCAACTGGGTGCGGGTGGTGAAATCCGATAAAGAAATTGAATTTATGAAAATCGCAGGAGAAATTGCATCGAAGGTTATGAAAACCGCTCAAAATACCATTGCTCCCGGCGTTCGGGAATGTGATGTGGCTGCGGAAGTGGCAAAGGCCCAATACAGTGGAACACCGGAACATAGTGGGGATTATCCGGCAATTGTGCCTCTAATGATGGCAGGGGAAGCCACGAAAACCCCGCATTTAACGTGGAGTGAGAAAAAGTATAATAATGAGGAAGCGGTACTGTTGGAACTTTGCGGTGTATACAAGCATTATCATGTACCCATTGCCCGAACCCTTTATTTGGGAAAACAGCCGCCGAAATTAATGGTGGATACAGGAAAAACGGTGCTGGAGGGATTAAACGCAGCACTGGATATGATCAAACCGGGGGTCCTGGTAGAGGATATCGAAGCTGCCTGGCGAAAAACCATTGCCAAAACCGGCTTGGTGAAGGAATCGAGAATAGGCTATTCCATTGGAGTAAACTACCCTCCCGACTGGGGAGAGCAAACCATTAGCGTTCGACCGGGGGATAAGACCGTGGTTAAAAAGAACATGACCCTGCATTTAATCCCCGGTATCTGGCTGGATGATGTGGGATTTGAAGTGGATGCTTCCTTTTATATCACAGACAATGGTATTAAACATTTTTTTGATGATTCCCTGGAAATCCTGGTAAAGAATAAATAATGGCATTCGGAAAAGTAAAGAATAATGGCGTGAAGCCATAAAAACCCGCTTAAACAGCGGGTTTTTTAATTGGAAATTTATGAATTTTGAGGTGAAGTACTGAAGGTTCTTTAGTATAGCCGCTCAATGTCGCTTCGTTCCATTAATGCACTGATGTAGGTTTGCTGCTCTTCTTGAGCTTTTTGTTGTTTTAGCTGTTGGGTGATCTGTTCTTCCAGGTCTTCCAGGGGTAGAATGTCTTCTCCTTGCTGCTCCATTGTCAACTCATACTGGGCATAAAACTCTTCGATTTCCTCGTCGGTTACTTCGATACTGTCGAAGTTGAGTTCCGCTTCGAACAATTGAGAAATTAAAAGTTCTTCATAAACTAAATGTTCTAAATCCTCTTCGGTTAAATTATCGGCTTCAAGGGCTTCCTGAAAGCCTTCATGACCGCCAAACTGCTGAATGAGCATATTAATGTTTTCAGAAAGCTGTTCTTCGGTTACTTCCATTCCCAGTCCTTCGGCTTCCTGGGTGAGAACCCGCTGCCCGATTAAGTTTTCGATTGTTTGGTGCTGCAACTCAGGGATAAGCATAGCGTTTTCTTCTGCATCTACGTCAATACCATATTGCTGGGCTACCAATTGTTTCGTTCTTTCGAACTGAGCATCAAAAACTCCCCGGGTAACTTCTTCGCCGTTGATGATCAATAGGGGTTCTTCGGCATCAAGATCTTCTATATCCAGAGCTTCGGGACCTTCGGTTTCTTGCTGGGAAAGTTCCTCGGAGCCGGATTCTTCCGATGTTTCCTCACCATTATCACTACATGCCGCAACAATAAAAATGCTGAAAACTATAATACCTATAGCCAGAATTTTCTTTTTTAACAAAATAAAACCTCCTAAGTTTATTAGTTAATTTAAATAATAGATGTTCTCAGTCTAGTACAGAATGAATAAAATGTCAATTAATGAAAAGAAAGGAGGAACTCCTGAGTCGAAATATGAATCAAAAGACCCCTGGGCAGATAAAATAATTATCTTCCAGGGGTGAGTTATTTAATTATAAAAATATTCGATGTCACTGCCGTCGATTAAGTTTTCAATGTAAGTCTGCTGTTTTTCATGGCGTAACCGCTGAAGAAGAGATTGTACAAGGTCCTCTTCCACTTCCTCAAAAGGTTCCGGTTCCCGGCCCATATCTTCCCGCTGGGCTACAAAACGCTCATATAAAACGGTGAGTTCTTCTTCCTCATAGGTTATCTCATCCAGCCTTAACTCTTCATCATATAATTTGCTTATTAGGTAGTCCTCTTCAATCAGTGTTTCTAAATCCTCTTGGGTAAGCTCCCGGTTTTCCAGAAAAGTTTCAAAAGCCGTTTGCCCTCCCTGTTGCCGGATAATACCTTGAATCTGTTCTTCCACAAAGGAAGAAGAGACGGAAAGATTAAGTTCTCTGGATCGTTGTACCAGAGCCCGCTGTTCGATCAGATCATTCATCGCTCGAACCTGCAGCTCGGCAGCTACATCACTGTGTTGCGGATCATCAAGGTTCATACCGTGCTGGGCTTCATATAGATTTTTTAGTTGAAGGATATACATATCATAATGGCCCTGGGTTATTTCATCCCCGTTCACCGTGACCAAAACCGCTTCAGTATCGTAATCCTCATCGCGCTGGTCCCCCTCTTCGATGGAAGAACCTCCATTTTCTGTGCTGCCGTCTTCTTCACAGGCGGCAAAGAGAAGTAACGTTATTAAAAAAATCGGTAGAAACCAAAAAAACTTTTTTTTCAAACCACACAACCTCCTAAAATATATTATTTAACAGTGTAATAGAAAATTTCTGAAATGTCAATCATAGGAGGTTGCGCTTATTTAATTGTTGGAAAACAAAGGGTAAATATCAGGATTTCGGTTTGAAATTTTCATAACCATAATCAAAGGCTTTCATATTGACTTCAATGGCTTTTTCAGGCACATTCTCCCGAAGGGTTTCTTTCCAGATGTCCGTTGAAATCGGTAAAAACTGAGCCATTACCCCAAGTAAAACGGTATTTGCAGCTTTAATATTTCCGAATTTTTTTGCATCGGCGCTGAAATTCGAGATATAACTTTCATATCGTTCAAATAAATCAGCAATTTCATCCTTGGGGTATTCTTTCTTTTCCAATAGGCTGGGAGTCGGATGGATTTCCCTGGTGTTGACGATCAGTTTGGTATCTTTATTTATAAGATGTTCCCATCGCTGAGCTTCTAAGGGTTCCAGTCCTAACAGAATATCGGTTTTTCCAACGGGAATATTTGGAGAATGCACTTCCTTACCGATTCGAACAGACCCCCAGACCATGCCGCCCCGCTGGGCAAGCCCGATCACATCGTTACTTTTTACATTATAGCCTGCTTTTAAGGCTGCTTTACAAATCACATCGGTGGTCAGAACAAGGCCTTGTCCTCCTACACCGCCTAACATAATATTTATCGTTTCCATAGTTTACCTCCTTTAGAATAGACAAGCGCAAGTGTTATTTTTACTTTGAATCCTCATTGTTAAGATTCATTTTTTGGTATTCCTGACGTTTATATTTGGCACTGCCTTTTTTACTATGATCCGGATGCTGACCCTTAGGCTGAATGGCATCCACCGGACAGACCTGGGCACAAACGCTGCATCCTACACACATATCAGGATCGATGGAAGATTTCAGTTTCTCAATATTATGATATTTTTTCATTCGGATTGGAGGACAATTGGTTTTTACACAGTTACGGCAGCCAATGCAGACATTGGGATTAACGTAAAAGGTATTTTCCTGAATTTTAAACTTCAAGGCACAGGGACGCTTTGCAATGATAAAGGAGATGCCCGGTTTGTTCGTCTCTTCAGTAATCACTTTTTTCGCCGATTCATAATCGAACTGATCAATTTCCTTAATATTATCATGACCCATGGATTGAATGATGGTTTTGATATCCACACTCATATCATCTTCAGCGGTGTAGTTTCCTGAGGCAGCGGTGGCTTGGCCGCCGGTCATCGCAGTGGTTCGGTTATCTAAAATAATAAAAGTCATATTATCGTTTTCATCTCTTTGATGCAGCAGGTTTACAAATCCCGGCAGACCTGAATGGAACATGGTTCCATCCCCGATTACAGAAACCAGGGGTTCGGATTTTCCTACCAGGGCGTTGGCCTTCGTCATCCCTTTGGTAATGCCTACGGTGGCTCCCATACTGATGATGGAGTCGGACGCTTTGAAAGGCTCCAGCATCGCCAGGGAATAACAGCCGATATCGCCGATAACTCTCTTTCTGAGTTTTTTCAGAATGTCAAACACCGGTCGGTGAGGACAGCCTGCACAGAAAAGAGGCGTTCTTTTTACGCTGTCAACCGGTTCGAGGTCCGTGGTTTTCCGTTCCTGGACCACCCCTGCTTTTTTCAGACCCTCTTCAATATCTTCGGTGTGAAGCTCTCCGGTAAAGGAAAAATATTTTTTCCCTTCACATTCAACACCCATTAACTTAATTTCATTTTCTATCACCGGCATTAATTCTTCAATGACAATAATTCGTTGATACTTTTCGGATAACTCCTGAATTTTCTTTGGAGAGATCGGATAAACCATACCAAGTTTATAGATACTGAGGTTAAGATCCAGCTCCTTTAAATTATGATACACTAACCCGGATGTAACCACTAAGGTATCGGCGCCCTCCCTTTCCTCTAAAGCGTTAAGCTCACTGCTGTAAGCCAGCTCCTGAAGCTTCTCGATTCGTTCTTTCATAGAATATTGAAGCTTATGGGTGTGGGGAGGGATCATACAGTAGCGTTCAACATCCTTTTCGAAGGTTCTGGGTTCTACTTCCCTGCGTTCTCCAAGAACCACCGGCGTTCGGCTGTGGCATACCCGGGAGGTGATGTTTACCATCATCGGCATATGATACTCTTCACTGATATCAAAGGCAGCTTTGGTATAATCCAGGGCATCCTGAGCGTCTCCGGGAACCAGAATCCCCATGTTGGCAAATTTTCCTAAAACCCGGTTGTCCTGTTCATTCTGAGAACTGGCCATACCCGGATCGTCGCCGGACAAGAGGACAAATCCTCCATTTGTCTTCGTTTGGGTAAAGGTCATCAATGGGTCGGCAGCGATGTTCACCCCCACGTGCTTCATGGAGGCCATGGAACGTACCCCTGCAAAGGATCCTCCGATAGCAACCTCTAAAGCAACCTTTTCACTCGTTGAAAACTCTGCGTAAACTTCCTTATACTCTTTAATACTGTCTAAAATTTCTACGGTGGGGGACCCCGGATAACTGGCGGCTAGAAGACCTCCGGCTTCATAAAAGCCTCTGGCAATACCCTGATTCCCTGTTAATGCAATCTTCTCCTGGTTATTCATCCTTTCACACTCCTTCATTAATTTTAAATAAAACTTCATAACAACATTTATTTAATACCCAAATTGTCAGCTTCTAATAAATAAAATTTCTCCAGGGTGGGATTGGATAGAAAAAGACAAAACGGGTATAAATATACCAGCAACAGTCTACTTATAATCCATAGAAAAAAAGTGCAAAAAAGCACCAGTAATGACGGCGAAGGTGAAATCTACTAGCGGAAAATTGGAAAGGAGTGGGGACATGAAAAAGACAGTTTTATTACTAATGATGATACTCCTTATTTTTGCAGTGATTTTGGCAGGTTGCGGGCTGGATGACGGGGAAGATAATGAAGATGCCGCTGTACCCGATGGCAACGAGGAGGTCGGCGAAGGGGAAAATGATGAAGAAGGGGTAAATGATGAAGAAGAGGGAAATCAGGAGGAAGGGGAAAATGATAATGCCCGGGAGCCTGAAGAAGAAGTCTCCGGCAGCTATGACTACTATCCATTTATACAAAACACACGACTTCATTATGATGGAGAAGGCAGTGAGTATGTAGCAGAGAAGGTCCATTTTGATTATATTGATGAAGACCGGGCGCAGTTAAGGCGACAAACCGGGGGTACTACTTTACTGGAGGTCATTCATTATGAAGAAGGAAAAGTATATTCGCTTCTCCAGCTTGAGGAATCCTATCAGCGAGAAAGTTTCTATGAGATAGGCTTAGCAGATGCCGAGAATGCAGAAATACTTATTATGGACCCGATTGAAGCAGGAACGCAGTGGGAAGTTCGGGAAGGAATCCTACGGGAGATTACGAATACTGAAATGGTAATTGAGACCCCCCTAGGGGAGTTTGAAGTAATTGAAGTGACCACTTATGAAGAGGACAGCACCTTTACCGTTTACTATGGAAAAGACTACGGAAAAGTGCGAAGTATATTCGAAACCGGCGACACCGAAATTTTTACAGAACTTGTGGAAGCAGAAGAAGACTTTCAAGTGGTTGAAGCGGTAAGCTTCTTTTACCCGGAGTTTGACGAAGACCGATTGGTATATTTTAAAGAGGAGATCCTTTTCGATACCAATGATGGGGTGGAAGGAATTTTTGAAGAATATTTTCGACGATCTCCAAAGGAAGATTCCGATGAATATACGGCGTTAATCAGTGAAAGCACCCGCATCAATTTCATCCGATTGGACCGGGGAGATTTTGCAGGTCATATTGATTTCTCTGAAGAATTCATTACGGAAATGAATGCAGGGGGAGCTCTTGAGAGTATGATTTTATCCAGTGTGGTAAGAACTGTTGGAGAGTATTTTACGGTTGATGAAGTCAAACTGACGATTGATGGTGAGGCTTACGCCTCAGGGCACTTTGAATTTACGGAAGGGGAGATCTTGGAAAATACTCCTAATGAGAATGAACAGGAAATTGAAAAAGGATGGGAATAAGGGTGTTCAGTGCCTCAAAAACTGCAGATCCGCCCCGGGAAAACTTCTTCCCGGGGATTTTTTCAGTGTCTGTTGGGGAATAGTACTGAAAATCCAAGCAAGACTGTTGACGGAATAGTAGAAAAATTTTAAACTTGGAGTGTGCCATTATTGTAGTGCACTAAACCTCTTGGAGGTGAAGTCATGGAGTTTGACCCATCAAAGCCAATCTACAAACAAATTGTTGAGGAATTTAAGAAAAAACGGATTCGAAAAGATTTAGTTCCCGGGGAAAAAGTCCCTCACAAAGAGCCTTGGCCCACCAAAGTAATGTAAACCCTAATACGGTTCAGCGGGCTTACCGGGTAATGGAGCAAGAAGGCACAGCCCATACTCTGAAGGGAAGAGGGACCTTCATTAGGGAAGACTACGATATGATCCGACGTTTTAAAAATGAAATGGCGGAAAAAGCTCTGAAGGCTTTTGTTCTGGAAGTGGAAGCTTTGGGGTATAATAAAGAAGAGATCCCTTCATTGATCCGGGATTACCTTCGGAATCAGTAAAATGGGAAGGGAGCCATTGTCTGATACAAAGATCCTCATTCGTTATTTACCGATCCTTTAAAAACAAATATTTCATAATCGCCGTAAAACATAGAAAAAAGAGGGGAGTACTGCCAATGATTCAGTTTAGAAACGTAACCAAAAAATATGGGAAAACCCGGGCTCTAGATGATATCAGTATAGATATAGGAAAAGGAAAAATTACCGGTCTTCTGGGACCCAACGGTTCCGGAAAGACCACCATGATTAAACTGATCATGGATCTAAACAAGCCAAGCGCTGGGGAGATTCTGATTAATAATGCACCGATTTCCCAGGACATAAAAAAACACATTGCATATTTACCGGAAATTGATCATTTTTATTCCTGGATGAAAATAAAGGATGCGAAAGACTTTGTCCAAACCTTCTACGAGGACTGGGATGAGCGATTATATGAAGAGCTGTTGTCTTTTCTGGAACTGGAAGAGAATATGGCTATTAAAAAAATTTCCAAAGGGCAAAGGGCAAAAGCAAAACTACTGTTAGCCTTCTCAAGGAAAGCGGATATTATATTGCTGGATGAACCCTTATCGGGAATAGACATTTTTACTAGAGAAAAAATTGTGGAAACCATGATCAAGGATTACCGGGAAGTCGAGCAGTCGATTGTGATCACCACCCACGAGATTAAAGAAATTGAACAGGTAATCGATGATGTGGTTTTTTTAAAGCAGGGGAAAATTGTTTTACAGGGAGAGGCAAAGCAGCTTCAGGCAAAAAGAAATCTTTCTTTGGTAGATCTGATGAAGGAGGCATACGGAGATGGAAAAGGGTTTTAGCAGCAAATTAGGGGCAATGTATAAAAAAGATGTTATGAATCTGAGAACGGAAAGTCTGCTTATGCTGGCTTTTGTATTCGGTCTGAATGCCTATGTATATTATCAAGTAATCACTTCCGACAGCCCTTTAGGTGCCAGCGGGTATGGGGTTTTGAGTTCCATGGTGGTATTTGGGGCGCTGTTTATAGTATTTATCCGGGCTTTTAGCCTGGTCTCCTCGGAGTGGAAGGACCACACCCTTCATATGATTATGCCGCTGCCCATAGGGGGAAATACCATTTTTCTCTCTAAACTCCTGGCAATATTGACCCAAACAGCTGTTGTGGGCGGCATCAGTTTTGCTCTTACTTTGGGTGTTCTTTACATGATCCTGGAGTTGGAAAACATTCAGCAAATATTTAATTTTTTAGCAATGGACAGCGGCAGCCTCTTATCATCGAATCTAACAGAGATTTTGAAGGTGGCCATCTATGGGTTTCTAACTTTTGCAAGGTTGATTGTAATTGTATTTTTCAGTTCCGTGGTAGGAAGAATGTTTACGAAGATGTCGGGTTTTATCACTTTTGTCGTATTTATGCTAAGCAATATCCTGCTTGGTCAAATCATCAGACTGTTGGATCAGGCAGTAAATTTCGAGGAAAGTTCCCGGGTAATGCTTTTAGGAGAACCCGGCGGAGGCATGACGGGCAGTATGACTTTTATGAGCACACCGGAATTAATTTTCGGCATGCTCATAACCCTGGGAAGCGCGATGATTTTCTTTTTTGCCACGACGTATTTATACGATCAAAAAGTCGAGTTGTAACCGAGTTATAACAGAGCAGGAAAAAAACCAGATCCGGATGATAGAAAATCCTTATTATCGGGTATCATCCTTTGATAAAGGAACTTTTTATAATAAGTTTTATTCCTTAAGGAGGCCAAACAATGAACGATATCGATAAAATGCTGGAATATGTGACGGATGTGATAAAAAAAGCGGGGGAACCGTTAAAAAAAGTTGCAGAAGAGACGTTAACCTTTGAACGAAAAGAGGAAAATATAACCGATATTGTAACCGAATATGATCACAAAACCGAGAGATTTTTAATTGAAAAAATTCAAAACCGGTATGGAGATCATGGATTTATTGCCGAGGAAGGCGATTCAAAGGAGCAGGGATTTAAGAAGTTCACCTGGGTTATTGATCCTATTGACGGTACCACCAACTTTGTAAATATGGGAAAGGATTTTGCCATTTCCGTTGCATTGTATATCGACGAAGAACCCTATGCAGGAATTGTATATGACGTAATGAATGATGAAATGATGGTAGGGGTCAAAAATCAGGGGGTTCGGATTAATGACAAACCCTATAGCCGTAAGGAACCCCGGGAAGAACTGAATAACTCCATGATGGAAATCAGCTTTAGCGCAGAAAAAGGATTTAAGGAAAATCATGGTCTTGATGTAAAACCCCTGGTATTTTCCCTAAGGGGACATCGGAACTATGGAGTGGCGGCGCTTACCATTGTAAAGCTTGCTAAAGGGGAGTTGGAAGGGTATGTTTCCGGACGTTTGTATTTATGGGACTACGCCGCTGGGGGAGTCATTTTAATGGAGTTGGGAGGGGATTTTATGGCTTACCCGAAAGAGGCCTTTCCCGAAGGGCATGAAATTAAAAACCCCTATGAGCCGATAAGTTATATCGGTGCGGTGAGCAGCGAGATGCTGGGAAAAATGTTGAAAAAGCTCCACGGAAAATAATTCGGGAAGGTTATTAAAGCGGACCTCTTTTCTTTCGAAGGAAGTTCGTTTACCGCTGAGGATGAGGTTTTAAATTAGTAAACCATGAAAGAAATAAAGAGTAAAGGAGTAGGTTGGAATGTATCTGGGGTTACTCAAGGAGTATAGGAAGGATCTTCCGATAAACCATAAAACACCGGATGTAACGTTGTATGAAGGAAACACGCCGTTGATTTATGCTAGGGAAATCTCGAAACGGGTTGGGGCAAAGGTTTATTTAAAATACGAGGGGATGAATCCAACGGGATCCTTTAAGGATCGCGGGATGGTCATGGCCGTGGCTAAAGCCATGGAAGAGGGGGCGAAGGCTATTATCTGCGCCTCTACAGGAAATACCTCAGCAAGTGCTGCTGCTTATGCAGCAAGAAGCGGGCTGAAATGTATCGTGCTGATCCCTGAAGGGAAAATAGCCCAGGGAAAATTGGCCCAGGCGCACATGTATGGTGCCACGGTGCTGAGTATTCGAGGGAATTTTGATGAAGCCTTGGAACTGGTTAAAGGGATTTCTGAAAAACATCCCATTACGCTGGTAAACAGCCTCAATCCCTATCGTATTGAAGGTCAGAAAACCGCAGCTTTTGAAGTGTGTGATCAGCTAGGAAAAGCTCCGGATTATCTTGCCATTCCCGTGGGGAATGCAGGAAATATCACCGCTTACTGGAAAGGATTTAAAGAATACTACCAGCAAAGCAGGATCGAAAAACATCCAAAGATGTTAGGGTTCCAAGCAGCCGGCGCAAATCCCATGGTACAGGGTAAAATTGTAAAGGATCCGGAGACCATCGCTACGGCCATCAGAATCGGCAACCCCGCCAGCTGGGAGAAGGCCAATGAAGCATTTAAGGAGTCCCGGGGAATGATTGACAGTGTCACCGATGAGGAAATAACCGAAGCGTACCATCTTTTGGCAAAATATGAGGGTGTATTTGTCGAACCGGCATCCGCCGCCTCGGTGGCAGGACTTTTAAAAAACCATAAAAAACTCCATCTGACAGGGGAAGAAACCGTCGTCTGCGTAAATACCGGTAACGGGTTAAAAGATCCCGACTATGCTATTTCCACCATTAACGGTCAACCGGAGGCACTGCCGGCAAAAGAGGAAGAAATTCTACGGCGAATTTTATAGAACTGGTCCGACAGAGATTATAAAACTGTGAAAAAGCCGGTATACCGATTAACGCAAGGGATGCTTTATTAGTATTCTGAAACCGGTTGAATGAGGGGTAAAGAGGTATTAAAAAGTGATTATAATCGGGAGGCGATAAAATGAACACAGAAAAATATTTTCAGGAATTTCCTGTGTTAGAGACTAAAAGACTGATCCTTAGACCGATAAAAACCGATGACGCAAAGGAACTTCTTAAGTATTACTCCGATGACGACGTAACCCAGTTTATGAGTTTCCATAGCATTGAGGGGGAAGAAGAAGCAAAGAGACTGATCGAAAACAGTCAGCAAAAGTATCAAAAGAAAGAGATGATTCCCTGGGCAATTACTTTTAAGGGTGAAGAACGGCTTATCGGGACCTGCTTTTTATCGGATTTTTCCATGGACTCCATAGCAACGATCGGATATGATTTATCAAAACGATACTGGAATGTGGGGATTATGACAGAAAGTCTTAAAGCCCTGGTGACATTTGGATTTTATCAAATGGGACTGCATCGGATTCAATCCTTCCTCCATCCGGAGAATATCGCCTCTATTGAACTGCTGGAAAAGCTGAATTTTAAAAATGAAGGCTATCTGCGAGAGTATCAGTATCACTATGATGAAAAACAATTTAAAAACGTATTTATTTTCTCTCTGATCAAAAAAGATTTTGAATGCGAGTCAATTTGCCCTGCATAAAGGAGTGACGTATATGGTTACAGTCAAGATCCCTGCTACTACCGCTAATTTAGGTCCCGGGTTCGATTGTATCGGATTGGCACTGGATTTGTATAACTTTGTTTCTATTGAAAAAAGCACCGCATTTGAAATCGTTATTATGGGAGAGGGCAAAGGGGTTATCTCCACGGAAAAGAGCAACATCGTTTATCAATGCATTCAGGCCGTAGTAGATAAGGCTTATCAGAAAAACGGGTACCGGAAGCAAATAATGAAAAAGGACCCGGAAAAAAGAAATCCATTCAACAAAGAAGACTATAAAACCCTAAGGATCCTGCTCAATAATAATATTCCTCCGGCAAGGGGACTGGGAAGCTCCTCCGCCGCCTTAGTCGGCGGCGCCCTTGGGGCGAACTGCTTACTGGGGGAGCCTCTTTCCAATCAGGAACTTTTAAGGATTATTACCGATATCGAAGGTCATCCCGACAATATTCTTCCTGCTTTTCTAGGGGGATTCGTGGTCAGTACTCAATTAGAGGACGGGGAAATTCTTTGGAGCAAAACAAGGGTGAGTTCTAAATGGCGTTATGTAGTAATCATCCCCGATTTTCAATTAACCACAGAAAAATCCAGATCCGTACTGCCGGGGCAGGTACCTTTTTCCGATGCTGCCTTTAACCTCGGGCGGATAGGTTTGGTTATGGAAGGATTCTTAAAAGAAGATATAAGCCTGTTGGGAAGGGTTATGGATGACCGTATTCATGAACCATACCGACGGGAATTAGTTCCGGGCCTTAAGGAGATTTTGGAGACCCTTCGAAGGGAGGGTGTTCCGGCAGCCTTAAGTGGAGCAGGTCCCACAGTGATGGCTATTGTGGAGAGCGAAGAAGAAGGCGCAGGTTTAGGAAAGCGAGTTCAACAGATGTTTTTAGCCCATAAAATCCCTTCTTCATTCAAAGTCCTTCAGGCCAATAACCGGGGAGCAGAAGTATTGTCATCCACAACGACGGAACCTTAATTAAAAACTAGGAGACAAAGACTCCGTCCGGCTTTCTCCTCTGGTGAAGATGGTCAAAGAATGGTATAATGAGGGCAGAAATTCAATCTGAAAAACCTGGAAAGACCAATAGAAGGGAGTGGATCAAAGAAATGAAATTAGAAGAAGGTCAGTTACTTCATGGATTTGAATTGCAGGAAAAAGGAACCGTAGAGGAGATTAACTCTGACGGTTATTTATTTTTGCATAAAAAAAGCGGAGCGAAACTTTACTATCTAGCTAATGATGACGATAATAAGGTGTTTTCCATAAGTTTTCGGACCCCGCCGACGGACAGCACCGGTCTGCCTCATATTTTAGAGCATGGGGTACTGTGCGGATCCAGAAAATTTACAGCAAAGGATCCGTTCATTGAACTGGCCAAAGGATCCTTAAACACTTTTTTAAATGCCATGACTTTTTCCGATAAGACCATGTATCCCATTGCCAGCCAGAACCCTCAAGATTTTAAGAACCTGATGGATGTATATTTGGATGCGGTTTTCTATCCAAACATCTATAAGGATGAGGATATCCTCAGACAGGAAGGATGGTACCATGAACTGGAGCATCCGGAAGATGATATTCAATATAACGGCGTAGTCTATAATGAAATGAAAGGAGCCTTTTCCTCCCCGGATCAGATTTTATTTCGAAAAATTCAGGAACATTTATTTCCGGATAATGTTTATGGCTACGAATCCGGCGGGGACCCCGATGTGATTCCAGAGCTTACCTACAAAGATTTTCTGGAGTTTCATCGAAAGTACTACCATCCTTCAAATGCCTATATCTATATTTACGGGAATGGAGACCTGATGGAACAGCTGAAATTTATTAATGAGGAGTACCTAAAGGATTTTGAGGCAAAGGAAATTGATTCCGCAATACCTGTGCATCCTTCCTTTGATAAACCCCACCGAGCCCTGGAGAAATACCCCATATCCGATGAAGAAAGTGAAAAGAACAAAACCTACCTAAGTGTAAATTATGCCGTCGGAGACTCGAGAGATCCGGAATTCTACCTGGCCTTTGATATTTTGAACCATATGTTACTGGAATCTCCTGCTGCTCCGCTTAAAAAGGCACTCCTGGAGGCAGAGATCGGAGAAGATGTCTTAAGTTCCTATGA
Source organism: Clostridiales bacterium (assembly GCA_007120165.1). Lineage (GTDB taxonomy): Bacteria > Bacillota > Clostridia > Peptostreptococcales > T1SED10-28 > Isachenkonia. The sequence goes on along the minus strand of SKOH01000162.1, from coordinate 10,227 downwards.
CGAGAGTCTGCTGCAGCATAATTTTTCCGTCATCGTAAAGGGAGCAAATCCTGAGGATGAAGATAAATTTCTGAACGTGGTCTACCGAACGCTGGAAAAAATTTCAGAGGAAGGCTTCGATAAAAAACTGATAGAAGGGGCTATTAACGCTGCGGAGTTTGAGCTGAGAGAAGCTGATTATGGAAGATACCCCAAGGGTTTAATATATGGTATTAAGATTATGGATACCTGGCTGTATGACGATCATCCCTCGATACACCTGAAGTACGAAGCCGTGTTTAAGACGATACGGCAAGCCTTGACTACGGATTATTTTGAACGGATGATTGAAAAGTATCTTTTAAATAATAATCATCAGGCCATCCTGACGCTGGTGCCCTCCAAGGGCATGATTAAAGAACGGGATGAGGCGATTAAAAAAGAGCTTGAAGGTTATAAGGAAAAATTATCCAAAGAGGAACTGCAGGCCCTGGTTAAAGAGACTGAGACCTTGAAGAAAAAACAGAAAACTCCTGATACAAAAGAGGATCTGGAAACCATTCCCCAATTGGCTCGGAAGGATATTCGACAGGGAACCGAAAAGTTACCCCAGGAAATCCGAAAAAATTTAGGGATGAAAGTACTGTATGCTGAGCATTATACCAACAAAATCCTGTATACCGATATTGCCTTTGATTTACGGGTAGTCCCCAAAGAGCTGATTCCCTATGCTTCCCTCCTCGGCAAGCTTCTTGGGAGGGTGGCCACAAAGAAGTACAGCTACGAAGATTTATCCAATGAAATGGAAATCTACACCGGAGGGATCGGCTTTCGAATTGAAAACTTTGTAGACCTGAAACAGCAGGGTCGGTATTACCCGAAATTGATCGTACAAGGGTCGGCTCTTCGGGACAAAAGCAAGCGGTTATTTGAATTGATGGGAGAAATTGTTGAAAATACCCAGTTCGAGAACAAAAAACGGATCCGGGATATTATTAAGGAAATGAAATCCCGACTGGAGATGGCCATCCAGTCCGAAGGCCATATGGTGGCTGTTCGGCACCTGGGGTCCCATTATTCCGAGGCGGAAATGTTTATGGAACAGTGCTCGGGAATTACCTTCTACAAGTTTATCGCGGAACTGGATAAGCATTTTGATGAAAAATTCGATGCGATTCAGCAAAATCTTGAAAAGGTAAAAACGCTGATCTTCAATAAACAAAACGGCGTGTTTGTAGTAACCGGGGATGCCGATGATTATAGAGCCTTTGAGGAAAATTCCCGAGTTTTAAAGAACCATTTAATGGATCGCCCCCCAAAACTCATGGACCATCACTTCGAGTTAAAACGCCATAATGTGGGAATTGCCAACTCTTCAAAGGTGCAGTACGTGGCTAAGGGTTATAACTTTAAGGAACTGGGTTATCAATACACCGGGCATCTGCAGGTTTTAAAAACCATCATCAGTTTAAACTATTTATGGAATAAAATCCGGATCGAAGGTGGGGCCTATGGGGCTATGACCAACTTCAGCCGAAGCGGGAACATGTTTTTTACCTCCTACCGGGATCCTCATTTAAACAAAACCATTGATGCTTATAACAAAGCCGAGGGGTATGTCCGAGAATTTGAAGCCGATGAACGGGAGATGACCAAATACATCCTGGGAACCATCAGTAAAGTGGATGCCCCCATGACCCCCTCCGCTAAGGGAGAAAAGGCGGCGACCTACTACTTTTGTAATATCACCCATGAAGATTTAGAAAAAGAGCGGGAAGAAATTGTCCGTACCACCGTTGAGGATATTAAAGCCCAAGGGGATCTGATTCGGGATGTAATGGCAACAAATTACCTGTGTGTGGTGGGAAATGAGCATAAGTTAAAGGATCATAAGGATTTATTTAATGAAATCGACTATATTTTCAAGTAGATAACAGGTATTGGTAAGCCGACAGTAAACAAGGCCCATAAAGGATCCATAAAAGGGCGCAGGAAAGTAGGAAAACTTGTGGAAAAAATTCAATTAATCGCTACCGCAGCCTTCGGTTTGGAGGCTGTGGTGGCAAGAGAAGTGAAAGCTTTAGGCTATGAAAATGTAACCGTGGAGAATGGACGGGTCATCTTTGAAGCGGATCCGTTAGGGATTGTACGGGCGAACCTGTGGCTGCGCAGTGCGGACAGGGTCCTGCTGAAAATCGGATCCTTTCAGGCCACCACCTTTGATGAACTTTTTGAAAAAACCAAGGCTCTTAACTGGAGTCAGTGGATCCCGAAGGACGGCGTGTTCCCGGTAAATGGAAAATCCATCAACTCCAAACTTTTCAGTGTGCCGGATTGTCAGGGGATTGTTAAGAAAGCCGTGGTGGAAAGCTTGAAAAAAGACTATAAGGTCAGCTGGTTTGACGAAAAGCAGGGCATGTATAAAATTGAAGTGGCCCTGTTAAAGGATGAGGCGACCCTAACCATAGACACCAGCGGACCCGGTCTCCATAAACGGGGATACCGAAGCCTTACGAGCCAGGCGCCGATTAAAGAAACCCTGGCGGCGGCGATTATCCAGTTAAGCTTTTGGGATTATGACCGGGCGCTGATCGATCCGATGTGCGGTTCCGGAACGATCCTTATTGAAGCAGGGCTGATTGGGAAAAACATTGCTCCGGGAATTTATCGAAACTTTGCGGCGGAGGAGTGGTCGACCCTTAAAAAAGCTCTTTGGAATGAAGGCCGCATGGAGGCCCATGATCTGGAGAAGAAAGACCGAAAGCTCCGCATTCAAGGGTCCGATGTGGACGAGGAAGCTTTAAGTCTGGCTAGATATCATATCAGTGAAGCCTTCCTGGATGAAGATATCCATGTTCAAAAAAGAGATGTGGGACAAATCAGTTCCCGGTACGAATACGGCTGCATTATTACGAATCCTCCCTATGGGGAGCGGCTGTCGGATAAACAGGAAGTGGAAAGACTCTACAAAAAGATGGGAAGAACTTTTGAGAACTTTTCTTCCTGGTCAAAGTATATTATTACTTCAAAGGAAGATTTTGAAAAATATTATGGGAAAAAAGCGGATAAAAAGCGAAAGCTGTATAATGGGCGGATCAAAACCGACCTATATCAGTATTTCGGACCAAGACCTCCCAGGACAAGATTGGAGGAGTAAAAAGCCGGGGCTTTGACCCCGAATGCTTCCTCCATCCACTGTTTTTTCACAGGAAACCCAAAGAAGCAAGCCGCTAAAGAGATTTCCTTAGCGGCTTGCTTTGTAGATTAGAAGTATAGGAAAAGGGTATTTAAAAATTATGGATTAAAGACTTTCTCACGAAGAATCGATGGGAAGCAGGGGCGCCTGATAATTGAAAAAGACTCTCAAAACTGATAGAATAATATTTGAAGGAAAAGTGGATAGAAGTCTAATTTTACTGTCAGAGGCCTGCTTTGCAGGATGACAGGCAGAAACTTTAGGAATAGAGGATAGGATTATGAAAGCACCCCATAAATATTTACTAAAAATCAGTCTGATTATGATTTTACCGGTTCTGCTCAGTGAATATCTTTTCCGGACAGATATTGCTTCGGTTGTGACCTGGCTAATAAATAATCCGTTTATTTTTATATTAAACCTCACCGTACTCGTGGGGTTAACGCTGTTTTTTGTATTTTTGTTCAGGCGTTTGGATGTGAGTGTGTGGTTTATTTTAATGTTCAGCATTATTCTCGGGGTCGTCAACGCCAATAAATTCAGTCTGCGAAGCGTCCCCTTTATGCTCAATGATTTCTTCTTGTTCCGGGAACTGTGGGTTTTGATGCCGGAAATACTTACCCCCTCCTGGATATTATTAACCATAGCGGCCTTTCCGGTGTGTATCGGGATGTTTTTGCTGATCAGAAAATGGATTGGGGCGGTTCCCTTTAGGGACATCAAAAAGCATGTGATAATTTCTTTTGCCTTTTGCTTAGGGCTTATTATGGTAGGGCAAAGCATTTATGCTGAGAGTCATAGCCCCTGGGAATTAGGGTTTATTTACTCGCTTCCCCGGGCAATAGGAAATCATCAGGAAAAGCACCCCGTGGGCTGGGAGGAAATTGAGCAGGAAGTTTTTCCGGAAGGGGAGCTGCCGCAGGAAAAAACGCACAGAAAAACCGTAAAGGAAGCGGATCCCAATGTGATTATTATTATGAGCGAATCCTTCTGGGATATTAATGCCCTGAATGTAAATTTCTCTGAGAATCCCATCGGATATTTCGACAGCTTAAAACAAGAAAGTATCCATGGGGAACTTTATGTACCGGTGTTTGGGGGAGGCACTGCCAATACTGAGTTTGAAGTGTTGACAGGACTTACGATGAAAAACTATCCAAATGACTGGCATATGGTATTTCGGGAGGAAATAGACTATCGCCTGCCCTCCCTGGCGTCCATTTTTCAGGAAGCAGGCTATAAAACCCATGCTTTGCATCCATACCATTCCTGGTACTATGAACGAAAGGAAGTGTATCCAAGGTTAGGGTTTAAAGAAAGTGTCTTTATGGAAGATATGGAAGGGGCCGATACCCTGGGACCATTTATTTCCGATGAGTACGTTACCGATCAGCTGATAAAGTTATTAGAGTCTACCACGGAACCGGTGTTTAACTTCACCGTAACCATGCAGAATCATGGACCCTATAATGAAGCGAGAAATCCCTCGGTTATTGATTTCAATACGAATCTGGAAGAAAGCCAGGAAACGATGCTGAAAGTATATGCGGAAGGGCTCTATTACTCGGATCAGGCTTTGAAAAAACTAGTGGAGTATCTTAGAGATTCTGATGAACCCACGGTGCTGGTATTTTTTGGGGATCATCTGCCTATGCTGGGGGAGAATTATGGCATTTATCGGGATCTGGGATTTCTCGGGGAGGAGACTCCTGAAGAACTGCAGGACGATCTTCGCCTATATACGGTTCCCTATATTATCTGGTCCAACTATGAGCAAAGAGAAATAGAAAAACCATTAATGAACGCATCTTACCTTACGCCTGTAATCCTGGACACGATCGGAAAGGAAAAGCCGTTATATTTAGAGGCCGTATCAAGAATTCATGAGCGGGCCCCTGTAATCCTTAACAGCTATCTAAAAGACAGTAAGGGCAGGCGTTTCGACTGGGATACCGATGCATATCAGGAAGTACTAAGTTTATACCGAAGCATTCGAGATCAGCTGGTCTACGAAGGGAAATACCATCGGGGACTTCCTCAATCGAATAGGGACATAAACCGGTCACGGCAGTAATTTGAAGAGGACTGAAAAACAAATGAACGTAAGACAAGAAGCGAAGGCCCCGGTCATCGCTTCTTTTGATCCTAGGAAAAAGGGATTTAACAGAAAGCAGGAATAATAGGAAGGAATGTCGAAGCTTATAATATAAAAGAGTGTTTATGATTTGATAAGGAGGCTGAATATGAAACATGTAAAAATTCACTTCAAAGGCAGGGTTGTGGAGTCGAAAAACCTTTACAAGACCAATCCGATTCTTGATCAGGACAAGGAGTTTTCCATGGATCGCTGGAAAGTTATGGTGGAGACGATTCTTGAAAAAAAGACGCTGCAAAAAGTTTATTTTATTTTAGATTCCAGTTTTGAGATTTACCCGGGACAAATGGAGGAATTAGGAAGAGGACTGGAAAAATTACGATCTCATGGAAAGGTTCTTTATTGCTATGCTAAGAACTATGAGCTAAAGGAGCTTTTCATTGCTTCTTTTTGTCATCATAGAATAATGCCGGAGGATGGGATTATTCTGCATTTAGGCTCTTTCATGAAGCGAAATTATTATAAGGGATTACTGGATCGATTGAATATCAATGTAGATGTATATCGAAGGAAAGAATATAAAGGGGCAGCCGACTCTTTTCGTACGACAAAGATGGAAGAGGCGCAGCGGGAAGTCTATGGACTTGTACTAAAGCGCATACAGGAAACTTTAGAAGGTACGGTGAAGAAAAATCTATCCCTCCCGGATAATTTTTTCGATGACTTGAAGGAAGGAAACAGTTTAACGGTAACAAAAGCTCTAAGGCAGAATATTATCACAAAAATAGCTTATCAGGAGGACTTGCTTCGTATATGGAAGCTCGACAAGGTAAAAGAGGAGAAAATCAAACTTAAGGATGAAGTTTACGGCCATGGGAAAAAGATTGGAGTTCTCAGCTTTGATGGCAATATTATTGACGGGGAAAGTGAAAAAAGAGGAATGATGGGCCCCGCGGTTGGTGACTATAGCATGGTAAGAGAGATCGAGACGCTGCGGGAGGATAAAAAAATCTGCGGGGTGGTATTTAAAGTAAACTCCGGTGGCGGTTCCGCCACTGCCTCTGCAGAGATCTATCAGGCTTTGCTGAAGCTTAAAGAGAAAAAACCCCTGGTTGTGGTGCAAACCGGCATAGCGGGCTCCGGAGGCTACTATATTTCTATACCGGGCTCGAAAATTTACACCCAGAAAAGTACAATTACCGGTTCCATTGGAGTGATTACAATGTTGTTTTATTTGAAATCCTTTTTAGAAGAAAAAGGGATTACTCATGATGGGGTACAGGATGGGACCTTTGCCGACATCATGTCTGTTTGGCGCAGGAGGGATAAGGATGACGAAAAGCTGATATTGAAAGAAATTGATCATATTTATCAAGGTTTCAAAGCTAAAGTAGCCAAGGCACGGAAATTTACAGAAGATGAGGTGGAAGCCGTAGCCAAGGGCCGGATTTGGCCAGGGATCGATGGTATTGAAAAAGGAATATGCGATGCGATCGGGGGCGTGGATGATGCGATTCATTATTTGAAAGAAAGACTAGGGGAAGAAAAAGTACAGATAAGTTTTTATCCTAAGAAAAAAGAAAATATATTAATGCGATATTTCGTAAGCAATACTCCCGGTGTTCAAGGGGAGTCCCTAAATAGAATTATTTCTTTGGAGGAGGAACTTCGAAATATTCACGGAAAAACGATGATGAGCGAAGAAGATATTCTTTTTTCCGATTTCAGGCTATAAAGGAAAATTCAAAAGGCACATCCAGTAAAAGAGCCGAAGGGGCTCTTTTACTGCTGCTTGCACAATAGTGTTTAAATTACCATGGGCGAAGGTATTAGTAGAAAGAGCAGTAAAAATGTTACTGGTAAAGCTTTTAGCCCAGGAATTATAGTTTTTATCAAAGGGGTGGGGTTATGAGTAGAATAGAGCGGGAAAAAAATGTTGTCCGCTGGATGATCGGCTTTTATTGTACTAAAAAGCATAAAAAAGGAGCCCCTCTTTGTGAGCAGTGTCATAAACTGTTAAAATATGCCCATCAGAGACTTGATTATTGCCCCTATGGTGAAGATAAACATTCCTGTCGTAAATGTATCACCCCTTGTTATGGATTGGAAGAGAGAGATGCCATTAAAAAAGTCATGGGTTACTCCGGGCCAAGAATAATTTATTGCAAACCCTTGGAAGGTCTGTCCTATTATTTTCGCAGAAAACGAATCAAGAACTAAAAAGCGGGTTCTTTTGATAAATTAGCAGTAAAAAATTAGACGGAAGGGTTTTATGCCCGACAGGTGAATTATGGCGGGAATTCTGGTGGCTGATTGATAATATGAAAGTCTTTCTTATAAAAAAAGACAATAAAAAAGGGTGTTACGATAACGTAACGCCCTTTTTTATACCAATAATTAATCTTCTAATTAATCTTCCAGCAAATCCGGTCTTACTTTATATAAAAAGCGTACGATTAAAGCCGTAATGGTGGCCTCTAAAGCAATACCTATAACCAATATACCAATCAAGGCACTCCAACCGGTTAACACCAGAAAATCTAGATCCTGAAGAGCTTCTATAAAACTCTCATCATGATCATGATAATGGTCATCCTCATCATGGTGATCGTCCTCCTCATCGTGGTGGTCATCATCCTCATCGTGGTGCTCATCGACCTCATCGTGGTGGTCATCATGCTCATCATGGTGGTCATCATCCTCATCGTGGTGGTCATCATCCTCATCGTGGTGCTCATCATCCTCATCGTGGTGCTCATCGACCTCATCATGGTAATGGTCGTCCTCATCATGGTAGTGGTCGTCCTCATCATGGTAGTGGTCGTCCTCATCATCGTGGTGATCGTCCTCGTGGGCATGATCATCATGGGGTATAACTTCCGGTAACCCTACGGTAGCGCCAACGATGCCGACCATCATGGTTAAAGAAACCAGCAAAGCAATGACGGTAGCTACTGCTGCAGCTTTTGTGGCAGTGAAACTCCTGGCAAGATTTTTGAAGATATAATATCCGATTATTACTTCTGTACCAATTACCAGGGTATTAATTCCGACAATCGTAATGCCCCCATGACCAAAAAGAGCGAGAATAACATTTACGGTGAAAATAACCAGAACTCCGATACTTGGACCTACCAGTATACCAATCAGTACTGCCAAACTAAAATGAAGAGGGAGAAAACCCAGAGGTATGGACATTCCTAAAAGCATAATTGCGGCGGACATACCTGCTAAGGGAATTTTTCTGCCCATGTCTTTATCTTTGATTTTCCTTATTAGTACGAAAAGCATCACTGCCGTCAGTATGTAGCCGGTGACCCACCAGATACTGGGAATAATACCATCGGGTATGTGAATATGACTCATTGAAATCACTCCTTTATTATATAAATGCAACTCACTTGCATTTAGAATTATTTATAGTATAGCGGTCAACTTTGATTTTGTCAAACATATAGGGGAAGTTTTATGAACATAATAGAATAACCGCCAAAACCTATCAAACAGGGTGCTGGCGGTTAAAAGTCTTTACAGACTCAATAGTAATTGAAATTATTAGTTGGGTTTTTTCCTGAGGGTTTTAAAAAGTGTCTTTATAAATGAAAATAACAGGATTATCCCCGGGATAACCAAATAATCCCGAAAAGTGGTCATTATAATCTCGCTGTTGAGTGTAAAAGTGGCTCCTTCAAATGTGGTGAGAATTCCATAGGCAACAGTAATGGTGATCAGATACATTACGGACCCTAAAATAAGATAGGGCTTGCTTTTTCGAATTTCATTTTTAAAAGAATTTCCAAAACTTTGATTGTATTCCATCGCGATCATCCCTTCGTAAGTACATCTTCAACTTCATCTATTGTAATAGATAATGGGGTTTTTTTCAAGAAGAACTTGTACTTTTATTTACATAATATTGATAATAATTATCAAATCCATGGTTTTAAAATACATTAAGTGGTATAATTATACTAAGGAAAAATTTAAAAGGAGATTTTAGTATGAAACTCAAGAAAAAGGTCATTTTATTGATTATTGCTGTACTTTTATTGGGGACCATATACACGTTAGAGGCTTCAAGAGAAAAAACAGCTGAAGTTCAAGGTATCGCGGACTCAGAGCCGGCATATAACATAGACGATTATTCTGTAGCCACCTTTGCAGGGGGATGCTTTTGGTGCATGGAACCGCCTTTTAGAAAGCTCGCAGGAGTAATTGATGTTATTTCCGGTTATACAGGAGGGGAAACAGAAAATCCTACCTATGAACAGGTCACAGCAGGGGGAACGGGCCATATAGAGGCAGTACAAATCATTTATGATGAGAACCGGATCTCCTATGATTCTTTACTGGAGGTCTATTGGCGACAAATCAACCCTACCGATGATGGCGGTCAATTTGTGGACCGGGGATATTCCTACACTTCCGCCATATTTTATCACGATGAGACCCAGCAGGCATTAGCAGAAAGTTCAAAGGAGGCTTTGGAAGCATCCAACCGTTTCGACGGCCCGTTAGTCACTCCCATCCGGGAAGCAGATGACTTTTATCGGGCGGAAGAGTATCATCAAAATTATGCGGGCAAGAACCCCCTGCGTTATAATTTCTATACAAGAAATTCCGGACGGGATGAATATCTAGACGGCGTCTGGGGAACGGAGCGGGAATATGCGGTTCCTCATAAAATCAACGATTTTGTAAAACCTTCCGACGAAAAACTTAGAGAACGGTTAACACCTCTGCAGTACCGCGTAACCCAGGAAGATGGTACAGAGCCCGCATTTAACAATGAGTATTGGGACAACAAGGAAGAAGGAATTTACGTAGATATCGTCTCAGGAGAACCGCTTTTTAGCTCCCAGGACATGTATGATTCTAGAACCGGTTGGCCAAGTTTTACAAGACCTTTGGTGGAGGAAAATATTGTTGAGCGGGAGGACCGAAAGTTTTTAATGGT
>SKOH01000005.1 GCA_007120165.1 Clostridiales bacterium | reverse complement strand
TGGAAGAACTAAGGCAGGATATGAATCTGCGGGCCATGGGAAGACAGGACCCGGTCCGGGCCTTTCAGGTGGAAGGCTTTGAAATTTTTAAGAATATGACGGATTCCATTCCTAAAGAACTGATGCAGCGGTTATTTTCCCTGGAGGAAGAAAAACAATAAAGAAGCGTGTAATAAAATAATCAGCAAAAATTAATTAAAGTCCGGATGAGAGTCCGGGCTTTTTTGTACGCCGATTAGTGAAATGATTAACAGAAAATTCTGGGGAAATGCCTATAAAAGCGCTTGTTAAAATTTGAAATCGGTGAACTTTTTAAAGAAAATTTTTAAATACTCTGGAAAAATGAGATTAAATATACATTTCATCGATTTATACCAACTTTAGATAAATTAACAAGCGGGTAAATGCCTGTGGAACTTTGGGGGTATTAATCACATTAGCTATAATTTAAAAAATAAACCGGGTTGAGTTCAGGTTAGGTTGTATGTGATCGACGGCTGGGAGTTAAAGGACACAGTAAAACTTTTTTTATAAACGATTAAAAGAAAAAATCATAAATATACAAAAATAAGTATAAAATATCTGCTCCGATTAATTCGAAGAGGGCTGTAATATTGTTAAAAAATAGATTATATTAATTGCAAAAACTACGTTGACAGTATAAAAATTCGATGGTAAAATCTTTATAGAATTCAGAAAATTATCATAAAAAGAATCGCTACTAACTAAGACCAGTACATAATTGCAGGTATTCAGAAGGTAAACTGGAGCTTTATTTTTTTAAGGAGTAAATTGGTAGTACCATAGGACCAAAAAAAACGGTGCAGATCCAATTTACATTTTTTTAAGGTATTATTGGTATGACCATATGACCATGAAGGGGGAATCATTAAGAGTAATGCAGTAAGAAAGGCAAAGAAAAGGGTAAAGAACCGACGCACGTAAAAAACTTGAGGAGGAAATTCTGTATGATTGCATTGTTAGCAATTTTGCCTATTTTAACGACAATTATTCTAATGGTGGTATTTAACTGGCCGGCGAAAAAAGTTATGCCGATCGCCTGGCTGATAGCAGTAATACTGGCCGCCACTTACTGGGAAATGCCCATGGATTGGTTATTAGGGGCCAGTATATTTGGAGGTCTAAGTGCTTTTAACATTCTGATCATTGTATTTGGAGCCATTGTACTGATGAACACCCTTAAAAACAGTGGAGCCATTCTAACCATTAATAAAACGTTTCACGGAATCAGCCCGGATCGACGGGTTCAAGCAATTATTATCGCTTTCTTATTCGGAGGATTTATTGAAGGGGCCGCAGGTTTCGGTACCCCCGCAGCCTTGGCAGGACCGTTGATGGTAGGCCTTGGTTTTCCGCCGCTGGGCGCCGCGATGCTGGCACTTATTGCCAATAGTACGCCGGTAAGTTTTGGAGCTGTGGGAACGCCGATTATCGGAGGGGTATCCTCCGTTCTGGGTTCCGCAGAGATCAGCTCGCAAATTGCGGAGTCCGGCATGTCTCAAGCAGAATTCCTGCATCAGGTAGGAATCTGGGCAGCCATTCCCCACGCAGTGGTAGGGGTATTTATGCCGTTACTTATCGCCATGATCTTAACCAGATTCTTTGGAGAAAAACGAAGCTTTAAAGAGGGCTTGGAAGTTGCCCCTTTTGCCATCTTTGCCGGACTCTCTTATATGATTCCCTACGTATTCATTGCCGTAGTATTCGGACCGGAACTGCCTTCACTGGCCGGTGGACTGATTGCCATCGCCATTACGGTAACCGCCGCAAAGAAAGGATTTTTACAACCGAAAAAAGTCTGGGATTTTGCAAACCGAACAAAGTGGGACAGTTCCTGGGTAGGAACCTTAGCGGTTCCCGAGGCCGATACAGAAAATGTAAAAGAAGAGAAATTGAAAATCTCGCCCTTCAATGCATGGCTTCCGTACATTCTGGTATCCCTGATCCTGGTAGTGACACGGATTCCCGCCTTCGGTATCCAAAGCATTTTGCAAGCGCAGTTTATCCGGTGGGAAGGCATCTTAGGAACCGGTCTTACCTATACACTGCAGTATCTTTACTTACCGGGAACCATTCCGTTCCTTTTAGTAGCCGTCCTTACCATCTTCCTGCATAAAATGCCTTCGGAAGAGGTAAAGAGAACCTGGTCGGATTCTATAAGACAGGTAATTCCTGCTGCCATTGCCTTGGTCTTTGCCATCGGCATGGTGCAGGTAATGCTGAACTCCGGCAATAATCTTTCAGGCAATGACGGAATGATGGTTGCGCTGTCTTCCGCTGCTGCAGGATTATTCCAGGGAGTATGGCCGATTTTCGCTCCCTTTATCGGAGTCCTTGGGGCTTTCATGTCGGGAAGCAACACCACCTCCAACATTCTCTTCTCCGGATTCCAATACGGCGTGGCGGAACAGATCGAAGCCTCACGGATTGTGATTCTTGGAATCCAGGTGGTAGGAGGGGCCGCCGGAAATATGATCAGTGTTCATAATGTGGTAGCTGCCTGTACCACCGTTGGGGTGCTGGGAAGTGAAGGGAAAGTTATTCGCAGAAACGCGGTACCGGCCTTTATCTACACCATCATTACCGGAATCGTTGCCTTTATCGCCGTAGGGATTTTCCCGAATTTATTCTAACCACGCCCCCTTCATGGGGTAGGGTCAACTGGACAATATGTCACTTTGGAAAATTATAAAAATCGGTGGAGCCTTCGCTAGGCTTAGTGTCGGGGATGAAATATGATATAATATAAAGTATTCATTATTCTGACTAATAAGTGGAGGTATAACAATGTTTAAGCCGATAAAAAGTAAAAAAATCTATGAAGTGGTAATTGAAGAAATCCAGCAGCAAATCATAAATGGGACACTGAACCGGGGAGACAAGCTTCCTACGGAACGGGATCTTGCCGAACAGTTAAACGTCAGCCGAACTTCCGTTAGAGAGGCCATGCGGGCCTTGGAAGTACTGGGTATTATCCATGTAAAACAGGGGGGTGGGAACTTTATCAAAGAGCGTTTCGATGACGCCTTAGTGGAGCCCCTCTCCATGATGTATATGTTAAACGAAAGTCATCCCCGGGAAATTGTGGATCTTCGAAAGATCATTGAAGTGGAAAGTGCCTACCGGGCGGCGGAAAGAATTACCGATGATGAGATTGAAGAGCTTCGGGAAATCGTCAATCAGTTAAGAATTCAGACAAAATTAAAAAACGAAACCATGAGTGTGAAATACGACAAGGCGTTTCACTACAGCATTTGCAGAATTGCGGATAACTTTCTCTTCTCCAATATTCTCAATATGTTATCGAACTTGATGGACGCGCTGATTGAAGATGCCCGGGGAATTATTCTGTTGAAGGAAGAAAATCAGGATGTGTTAATCCACCAGCATGAAAAAATCTTCCACGCCCTGGAGAAAAAAGATCCGAAAGCCGCGGCCCATGCTATGCGGGAACATATTACGCTGATCATCACTGAGTACCTTACCAATCTTAAAGAAAGCGAAAAATTCCCGAAGTAGGAACGGAATAAAAGAATAATTTTTTGAACAATGCCCGTCAAAAATGGAATGTAAATTGAAAGGAGCCTCCATATGAAGCCAGTTCGAATCCCTTATGCAAAGGGAGTAATCGAAAAAGATTTCAGCCCTTATAATATAACGGCTGTATTGGAATCGAAGGCCCATCACTATAAGCCTACCCTGTCCCAAGAGGAGATTGTGGAAAAAGCCTTGGATAACCCCATTGCCTCCCGGTCCCTGGAAGAGCAGGTAAAGGGAAAAAACAATATGGTCATCATCACCAGCGACCATACCCGGCCGGTACCGAGCAGCATTACCCTGCCGATTCTTCTTCGTCGGATCCGAGCCGTTAATCCGAAAATCGATATCAAAATTCTAATCGCCACCGGCTATCACCGGGCCACCACGAAAGAGGAAATGCTGGATAAGTTCGGTAAAGAGATTGTGGAAAACGAAACCTTGATTAACCATGTATCCAAGGATGACACAAGTTTAGGGTATGTCGGGGTGCTGCCCTCGGGAGGAGATCTCTGGTTAAACAAAATCGCGCTGGAGACGGAACTCCTGATTGCCGAAGGCTTTATCGAACCCCACTTTTTCGCCGGATTCTCAGGAGGACGAAAAAGCGTACTGCCCGGGGTTGCCGGCGCAAAGACCGTACTGGCCAATCACTGCTCCGAGTTTATTGCCAGTGACTATGCCAGAACCGGGATCATCGAGAGAAATCCCATCCATAAAGATATGGTCTTCGCAGCGGAAAAAGCAGGCCTTCGTTTTATTTTGAACGTGGTAATCGACAGTGATAAAAATATTATCGAAGCCTTTGCGGGGCATAGTGAAAAAGCCCATGAAAAGGGCTGCAAATTTGTGTTGGAGCAGTCGAAAATAGAAGAAACTCCGGTATCGGATATTGTGATTACCTCCAACGGCGGATATCCGCTGGATCAAAATATTTACCAGGCGGTCAAAGGGATGACGGCAGCAGAACCCTGCTGCAGCCCGGAAGGCATCATTATTATGGTGGCTGCCTGCAACGACGGCCATGGAGGAGAGGACTTTTACCGGTCGATGGCCGAGGCCGCATCCCCCAGGGAAGTCCTCGATAACGTAATGAAAATTCCGCGGGGGGAAACCAAGCCCGACCAATGGGAATATCAAATCCTTGCCCGAATTTTAGACCGTTTCAAAGTAATACTGGTGACGGATCAATGCGACCCGAAAATGATCAGCGATATGCATATGGAACATGCCTATACCCTAGACGAAGCCTTAGAGCGGGCCCTGGAGGAAAAAGGAAGGGACGCGGAAATAACGGTCATTCCTGATGGCGTTTCGGTAATTGTAAAGTAAGTCGGAGGATAAGAATACACGGGGGATATGAAACCGCAAGACCGTATCCCCTGCAAAAATTTAATTATATTGGTTGGACCATAATACCAAATAAAGAGAGGAAGGATCACCAATGAAGACCTTAGTATGTATCAAGCAAGTGCCGGGAACAACAGAAGTAAAAGTGGATGATAACGGAAACTTAATCCGATCAGGAATCGATGCAAAAATGAACCCCTACGACCTGTATGCCATCGAAACCGCCTTAAAAATTCGGGAAACCCAGGGAGGAGAAATCAGTGTAATGACCATGGGGCCTCCCCAGGCAAAGGAAGTAATTCGGGAAGCCTATATGATGGGACTGGATAATGGTTTTCTTCTTACGGACCGCCGCTTTGCCGGAGCCGACGTGCTGGCGACCTCCTATACCTTAGCCCAAGGGGCTTACAAAGCCGGAGAGTTCGATTTGATTATCTGCGGCAAACAGACCACCGATGGGGATACCGCCCAGGTAGGCCCGGAAATGGCGGAGTATTTAAATATTCCCCATGTGGCCAATGTGAAAAAAATTGTGGCATGCAAGGAAAAGTCCATTGTACTGGAATTGGAAATGCCGACGACGATTCAAACCGTAGAGGTAACCTACCCCTGTCTAATCACCGTGGAAAAAGGAATTTTTCAGCCGAGACTTCCTTCCTACCGCTTAAAGAAAAAGACGAAATATCAGGAAATTACCGAATTTACCCTGGATGATTTTAAAGATAAAAACGAAAAACGATACGGACTATCCGGGTCTCCTACTCAGGTAGAACAGATTTTCCCTCCGGAACAGAATACCACCAGTGAACGATGGGATGGTCAGCACTTAGGAGAAAGACTCTATAATGAGTTGGTTGAACTGAAATTCATCTATAAAAATAAGTAGAGGAGGCCTACCATGGCAAAAATTGTTGTTAACCAAAAAAACATTGATGATATTGATGAAGCGATAAAACTCTGTCCCTTCGGCGCCATCGAATGGAACGAAGATGACAGACAAGTGCAGATCTCTGCCGCCTGTAAAATGTGTATGATCTGTGTAAATAAAGGACCGGAAGGCGCATTTGAGCTGGAAGAAGACGAAGTGTTTATTGATAAAAGCCTTTGGAAAGGGGTTTCGGTATATGTGGATCATGATAACGGAGAAATCCACCCGGTAACCTACGAATTAATCGGAAAAGCCCGGGAACTGGCGGATAAAATCAACCATCCGGTATTTGCCGTATTTATCGGATCCGACATTAAAGATAAAGCCGATGAACTGCTCCACTATGGTGTGGATGAAGTTTTCGTATACGATGACGAGGCTTTTAAAGATTTTAGAGTAATGCCCTACACGGCGGCCTTTGCGGATTTTATTGAAAAAGTATCCCCCTCCGCTGTATTGGTAGGCGCCACCACCCTGGGAAGATCCTTAGCCCCAAGAGTGGCTGCAAGATTTAAAACCGGCCTTACCGCAGACTGTACGATTCTGGATATTAAAGAAAATACCGACCTGGTACAGATCCGGCCGGCTTTTGGCGGAAACATCATGGCACAGATCTGTACGCCCAAACATCGACCGCAGTTTGCCACCGTGCGGTACAAAATCATGAATGCACCGGAACGTATGGACGAACCTCAGGGAGAAATTACCTACTGCAGCATACCGGAAAATATCAGCTCCCAGGTAAACGTGCTTTCCACGAAAGAAAAAGAAGTGGAAGAGGACATCGCCGATGCGGAAGTAATTGTTGTGGCGGGAAGAGCAATTAAGAAGGAAGAAGACCTGAAAATGGTTCATGAACTGGCTAAGGAACTCGGGGGAAAAGTAGCGGTAACCCGACCGTTGATAGAAGCAGGCTGGGGAGATCCGAAAACCCAAATTGGTCTTAGCGGAAGAACTGTGAGGCCGAAACTGATTATTACCTGTGGGGTGTCAGGCTCCGTTCAGTTTAAAGCGGGAATGACCAACTCCGAGTACATCTTTGCCATCAACAAGGATGCCAATGCTCCGATTTTCCAGGTAGCCCATTACGGTATTGTAGGAGACGTTTACGACGTAATTCCGGAACTATTAGCGAAAATTAAACAGTCCGAGGAGGTAACTGCATGAATTTTAAAAAAATAGATCAAAAAGATGTGGACTTTATCACATCCGTAGTAGGAAAAGACCGCCTTTTCGTAGGAGAAGAAATCAGCGAAGATTACTCAAGGGATGAACTGGCGGGAATAAGCAGCATGCCTGAGGTACTGGTTGAGCCCGTGACCACGGAGGAAACGGCGAAAATTATGAAATATGCCTATGACAATAATATTCCGGTAACCCCCCGAGGCCAGGGAACCGGACTGGTAGGAGCTGCAGTTGCTTTATACGGCGGCATTATGATGAATATGAGCCGAATGAACAATATTTTGGAACTGGATGAAGAAAACCTGACCGTAACCGTAGAGCCCGGGGTACTCCTTATGGAGTTAAGCAAGTATGTAGAGTCCAACGACTTGTTTTATCCGCCGGATCCGGGAGAAAAAAGTGCAACCCTTGCCGGGAATATCAATACCAATGCCGGAGGAATGCGTGCGGTAAAATACGGTGTTACCCGGGACTATGTACGGGGGCTGGAAGTTGTGCTGCCCAACGGGGAAGTAATTGAAGTCGGCGGAAAGATTGTAAAGAACAGCTCCGGATACGGACTGAAGGATTTGATTGTCGGTTCTGAAGGAACCTTAGGGATTGTTACAAAAGCCATTCTTAGACTGTTGCCGCTGCCGAAAAAAATGATCAGTCTGCTGGTTCCCTTTGAAGATTTGGAAACCGCCATTGAAACCGTACCGAAAATTATCAAATCGAAAAACGTTCCTACCGCCATTGAATATATGGTAAAGGATACAATTATTTCCTCCGAAGAGTTCCTGGGTAAGGAATTTCCCGATAAATCCTCCGACGCTTATTTACTGCTTTCCTTTGATGGGAATTCCAAGGAGGAAGTGGAAAATGCCTATGAGTCCGTAGCCGATATCTGCCTGGAAGCGGGAGCCATCGACGTACTGATTTCCGAGACCCAGGAAAGACAGGAATCCATCTGGTCCGCCCGGGGCGCCTTCCTGGAAGCGATCAAGTCCTCCACCACAGAAATGGACGAGTGTGATGTGGTGGTACCGAGAAACCGGATTGCAGAGTTTGTAAAATACTCCAATGACCTGAAAGAAGAGTTCGATATTCGAATCAAGAGCTTCGGCCATGCGGGAGACGGAAATCTTCATATCTATGTCCTCCGGGATGATTTACCCGATGACCTTTGGAAGGAAAAACTGGATAAAGTATTCCAGAAGATGTATGATCGGGCGAGAGAATTAAAAGGGCAGGTTTCCGGAGAACACGGAATCGGATTTGCGAAAAAATCCTACCTGGAAGA
>SKOH01000203.1 GCA_007120165.1 Clostridiales bacterium | reverse complement strand
CTGCACACTGTTTCTGTAGCCGTCGGGGAATAGGGGACGAATCGGCCGGTCAATTAAACGGCAGGTTAAAATTGCATTTTCCGTGGGTCTTCCCTCTCTTTTAATAAATCCTCCGGGGATTTTTCCGACCGCATACAGCCGCTCTTCATAATCCACACTTAACGGGAAAAAGTCCATTCCCTCCCGGGGTTCCTTTGAAGCTGTGGCCGTTACCAATACGGAAGTCTCTCCGTATTTTACCAGGCAGGATCCGTTGGCTAACTGGGCAATTCTTCCGGTTTCAATAACTAGGGGTTTCCCTCCAAGTTCCATTTCAAATAGTTCCATACAATTATCGTTCTCCTCTCTCTTCTCTTCTTCTCTTCTTTTCATCTTCTTTGTTTCGTTAAATCTTTATGATTTTCATAAATCTTTATGGTTTTCATAAATCCTTATGGTTTCTCTATTATTGATTATATCACGAATATTCTATTTTTTTAAGACTTTCGTTCTATTTTCTAAGAACATCGGGAATAATAAAGGGGGTTTTAGTCCATAGCAAAAAAGGGCTACATTCAATAATAGAGCGGGTGGATACCCGCTCTGTTATTATTTTCTTAAGTTCAGTTTTTTAAGCATATCTCTGTATTTTTCGATATCCTGGTTTCTGAGGTAGTTTAGAAGGTTTCTTCTTTTACCTACCATTTTTAACAGACCTCTTCTTGAGTGATGGTCTTTCTTGTGAATCTTAAGGTGTTCGTTTAAGTGATTGATTCTTTCAGTCAGTAACGCAATCTGCACCTCTGAAGAACCGGTATCGCTTTCGTGTACCTTATAGCTCTCAATGATATTGTTCTTTAGCTCTTTATTCATATTGCACCTCCTTGTTTTTTGTACCCCCCAATCTAAGTAATCGCCGGAGTTGTCGAATTACCGAGAACGGGTTGCCTTGATTCCTTAATAGTTTATCATATCGGTCCTGGAATGTAAATGCAGTTTCGCCTCTTTTGCATCTTTTTCAATTTGCCGGCTAAGGGTGTCGGGGGTTTCAAAGGGAATCTGTCCCCGGAGAAACTTGACAAAGATCGTCTCTACGGTGCAGGAATAAAGATCCCCTTCATAATCCATCAGGAAGGATTCCACTTCAGCGGACTGATCGTTGAATTTCGGCTGATGTCCCACGGAGGTAACACTGGGGTAAATTTTTTGATCCACTTTGGAATAAGTGGCATATACCCCGCTTTTCGGCAAAATCTGGTTGCTGTCGATCTTGATGTTGGCCGTGGGAAATCCCAGGGTGGTTCCAAGACCCTTTCCCCGGATCACCGGGCCCCGAATCCCGTAGTGGCGCCCTAAGTATTTTTCCAAAGTTTCCACTTTACCGGCTTCGATCAGGCTTCGAATTTTCGAGCTGCTGATTTTTTCCCCTTGAAAATTATAGGGCTCGATGGTGCAGACTTCAAATCCCAGTTTTTCTCCCATTTCCCTCAGCATCCGGGGGTTGCCCCGGGCTTTTTTGCCGAAGCGGTAATCAAATCCGACCACAATCAATTTGCTCTTTAATTCCCTGACCAGAATATCCCGGATAAAATCCTCGGGTTCCATATTTTTAATTTCATTATTAAAAGTCCTCAGAATCAGCTCTTTAATCCCCATACCGGCAAAGATCTCCACCTTTTTCTGCAGGCTGGTAATTTCCTTTAAGGTGGTCTCTCCGTGATATTTCCGGGGATGATTCAGGAAAGTGAATACGCCGGGACTAAGGTTCTTTTCCCGGGCTTTTTCCGTTACCGCCTTTAATAACTGCTGGTGGCCGAGATGTACCCCGTCGAAATTTCCCAGGGCGATTCCCCGGTACTTCGGTGTTTTATAGGATTTATCTAATTTTAGTATGTTCACGGTAATCCCTCATTTGTTTTACAGTATCACCTTTACAAACTTCATTTTCGGTGTATTTTCTTCGGTTATCATCCGTCCGATGCCGATAAAGCGCTGGCCGACATAGATCCGGTACTGTGCCGATTCCTCTTTTGTCAGGTTTTGAAGCTCTTTTCCGGTGAGGGGTATTTTGTTCCCGTTCAGGGCCAGTTTATGATGCCTTTTTTCGACTTGGAATTTCGGAAAATGGGCCAGGGGATAATCCACCGGATACAGCAGTTTTTCAATTTCCTCGGCTTCCAGCTGTAAAAAATCCTCCAGGTAAGTCCCGTCTTCAATGCTGAAGGGCCCCGAGCGGGTTCTCTCCAGGGCCGCCATGGTGCCTCCGCTACCGAGTTTTTCTCCGATGTCGTGACAAAGGGTTCGAATATAGGTCCCCTTGGAACAGACCACATCCAGGGAAAACTCCTTTTCCTGAAAATCCAGGAGCCGAAGGGTTTTCAGCTCTACCCAGCGTTTTTCCCGGGGGACTTCCACTCCTTCCCGGGCATACTCATAGAGCTTTCTGCCCCCTACTTTCAGGGCGGAGTACATCGGCGGAAGCTGATGATAGCCCGGCTGAAAGTCTTTGAGGATTTTTTCAACTTCCTCTTTGGATACCGAGACCGAATGTTCGGCCAGCACCTTTCCGTCGAGGTCCTGGGTATCGGTGACCAGGCCCAGGCGGCAGGCGGTTCGGTAGGCTTTTTCCTTTTCCAGCAGGAACTGGGAAATTTTCGTTCCCTGACCGATGCAAATAGGAAGTACCCCGGAGGCATTAGGGTCCAGGGTACCGGTATGGCCCACTTTTTTAATCCGAAGTTTTTTTCGCACTTTAAAAACCACATCATGGGAGGTCATCCCGATGGGCTTTATGATATTGAGTATTCCATCCATGGGTTTTTCTCCTTTACTGAAGCAGTTCTTCCAGGGCTTTTAACAGGAGCTTTCGGGTTTCCCCCAAGTCCGTCTTTACGGTAGCTCCCGCAGCCTTTTCATGGCCGCCCCCGCCAAAGGAACGGGCCAGGGCGTCCACTTTATATCCCCGTTTCGCCCGAAATCCGATTTTGGTGCCGCCCTTTTCCATCTCTTTTAATACAATCGATATTTCCACCCCGGCAATATCCCGGGTAAAGTCGATCAGCTCGTCCATGGCCTGAATATCCAGACCATAGTCGACAAGCTGCTGCTGAGTAAGGCTTGTCAGGGCCACCCTTCCGTCAAAGAGCAGGGTCAGATCCTTAAGAACGTCCCCCAGGAGTTTCACTTCCTGAAAGTTTCGGCTCTGATAGGCCTCCTGGTAAATCCGGTCTTTATCGACGCCCATTTCCAGCAGCTCCGCCGCAGCCCTTAGGGTCTTCGGGGAGGTGCTGTCATACATAAAACTTCCGGTATCGGTTACCATACCCGTATAAAGGGCGGTGGCTCCCGGATAATTCAGCGGAAGGGCCAGTTCGGTGATTAGTGTGAAAACCAGTTCACAGGTGGAGGAAGCCCCGGTATCGACCCAGTTGATATCCCCGAAATTCGGGTTTTTCATATGATGGTCAATATTGATTACGGTTTTGGCTTCCTGCAGAATCACTTCACTGTAATCCAGGCGGGAAGGCTGTCCGCAGTCCAGGACAAATACCAGGTCCATTTCTTCTGCCATCCCTTTTTTATACAGAGTATAGGGATTATCCTCCGCCAGAAATCCGAATTTTTCCGGAATTTTATCATTGACAAAAATGGCAACCTCTTTGCCCGCTTCCATCAGGGCCTGACCCAAGCCGGCGATGGAGCCTAAGCTGTCTCCGTCGGGACTTTTGTGGGAGATCAGCCCAATGGTTTTTGCCTTTTCGATCTTTCCTTTGATTTTACTGATCATCGCTGTCCCCGGAACCATCCTCTTTTTTCGAAGCATTTTCCGAGTTCCTCGCTTCTTCCCGTTCCCGTACTTCATTAATCTTCTGGTGCATTTTAACTCCCTGCTCAATGGATTCATCCATTTTAATGACAATCTCCGGGGTAAAATGGGAGCTGATGCCTTTTCCCACTTCCTTTCGAATTACCCCCTTGGCGTGATTGAGGGCTTCAATGGTGCCTTTTTTGTCTTCCTCGGAACCCAGCACGCTGATAAAAAGCGTGGCGTATCGAAGGTCCCGGGTTACTTCCACTTCCGTTACGGAAGTGATCGGTGCAATCCGGGGGTCCCTTAAGTCGTCCCGGATAATTTTGCTGGCGATTTTTTTAATCTCTTCGCTAAGGCGCTGTTCTCTTGAATAAGCCATCATCATCTTCCTTTCTATTCAGGCTTTCGCTTTACTTATTTCTTTGCATTTACATGGTTCATAGATACCTGGCTAAACGTATCGCTAAGCTGTTTTAAGCCGTTACTTCTTATTCAGCTTTCGTTCCACTTCCTGAATTTCGTAGGCTTCAATAATGTCGCCTTCTTTTACGTCGTTGAAATTCTCAATTCCCACACCGCATTCAAAGCCTTTGACCACTTCTTTGGCTTCGTCCTTGAATCGTCTGAGGGAGTCAATTTCCCCTTCATGCACGACAATACCGTCACGGACCAGTCGGATTTTCGAATTACGGGTAATTTTTCCTTCCAGTACGTAACATCCGGCAACCATCCCGGCGTTGGGCACTTTAAAGGTAGCCCGTACTTCCACTTTTCCGATATCCACTTCCTTAAACTCAGGATCGAGCATACCTTCCATGGCGGTTTCAATCTCTTCAATGGCCTGGTAGATGATGCGGTAGGTTCGAAGGTCCACTTCCTCGCTTTTGGCAATCGCTGTTGCGGAAGAGGTGGGACGGACATTGAATCCGATAATAATTGCATTCGAGGCCGAGGCCAGCATTACATCGGTTTCGGTAATGGCTCCTACACCGCCGTGAATAGGCTTGATGATTACTTCTTCATTGCTCAGTTTGCTTAAGGACTGCCGTACGGCTTCCACAGAACCCTGTACATCGGCTTTTACAATGATGTTTAATTCTTTAAGCTCCCCTTCTTTCATACGGTCATACAAGTCTTCTAAGGATACCCGCTTATCGGATTTCACTTTGTCCATTTTAATTTTACTTTGTCGCTTGGCAGCGATATTTCGTGCCATTTTCTCATCATCCACAACGATCAGTTTATCTCCCGCCTTCGGTACTTCCGAAAGACCGGTGATCTCCACGGCTGTGGCAGGACCCGCTTTTTTCAGACGCTTCCCGGAGTCGTTGACCATGGCTCGGATTTTACCGGAGGCCAGACCGACTACTACGTTGTCGCCGATATTTAACGTTCCGTTTTTCACCAGCACCGTCGCCACAGCACCCCGACCTTTGTCAAGATTGGCTTCGATTACAATTCCTAAGGCTTTTCGGTTGGGATTGGCCTTTAACTCTTCCATCTCCGCAACCAGAATGATGGTTTCCAGCAGCTGATCAATTCCGGTACCCACAATGGCGGACACCTCTACAGCAATGACTTCCCCGCCCCATTCTTCGATTACCACATTATGTTCGGTAAGTTCCTGCTTTACCCGTTCCGGATTGGCTCCGGGCTTGTCGATTTTATTAATCGCAACAATAATTGGGATTTCTGCGGCTCTTGCATGATTGATCGCTTCAATGGTCTGGGGCATTACCCCGTCATCGGCGGCAACTACCAGAATGGCAATATCCGTGGCTTTCGCCCCTCTTGCTCTCATCGACGTAAAGGCCTCATGTCCCGGCGTATCCAGGAATACAATTTTCTGATCATGAATTTTAATCTCCGACGCACCGATATGCTGGGTAATTCCGCCGGCTTCGGTATCCACATGCTTGGTTTTTCGAATCGCATCCAGCAGCGTGGTCTTTCCGTGGTCTACATGACCCATTACACTGATAACCGGTGAACGGAAAACCAGGTCCTTGGGATCGTCCTCTTCGATTTCAAAGTCCAGCAGCTCCTCGGGATCTTCCACTTCCTCTTCTTCCGATTCCTTTAGGGATACTTCGATACCATACTCACTGGCGATCAGTTCCGCGGTTTCAAAATCCACTTCCTGATTGATGGCCGCCATAATTCCCAGCTGTACTAATTTGCTGATGATTTCATTGGGATTTTTATCTAATTTTTCCGCTAAATCTTTTACGATGATCTTTTCTTCTAATTCGATTATGTCATCCACCTCATTTTTTTCTTCCTGTTTTTCCTCGGACTTTTCTTTTTGTTCCGCGTACTGCTTTTTCCGTTCCTTTTTTGAAAGCTTTTTACGATTCGCTTTTTTGTTGGTCTTTTTCGGCTCCGCTGCTTTCTTATCCGCCTGCTTTTCTTTTTCCGTTTTGGCTTCTTCCTTTTTCGCTTTTTCCTCAGGCTTTTGGAAAAGCTCTTCAATGATTTTAACATCCTCTTCTTCCATGCTGCTCATGTGGGAGTTAACCTCAATGGAAAGCTCTTCTAATTTCGTGATCAGTTCCTTCGAACTCATATCCAGTTTCTTTGCTAATTCGTACACTCTGACCTTTGACAAATCAAACACCCCCATATTTTAGGCTAGTGACCAGTCGATCATCTCCAGCATTTTTGTTGCAAAACCGGGATCTACAATCCCTATTACCGCTCGGGTTTTCTTACCGATGGCATGGCCCAGTACTTCCTTTTCAAAGGCGATACGGCAGGGTATGTCCCGGTAAGTGCTTTTGTCGGTAAATTTCTTTTTGGTGCCGTCGGAAGCATTCTCCGCAATAATCACAAGCGCCGCCTTTTGACTCTTAATTGCGGCAAGCACCCCTTCTTCCCCGGATACCACTTTTCCTGCCCGCATGGCTAAACCCAACAGTCCTAAAAATTTCTGATTATCCTTCATCGGCGGGAATCTCCTCTAACAGTTTATTGTATACGTCCTTGGGTACTTCACATTTAAAGGAACGGTTCAGTCCCCGGTTCTGGATGGCTTTTTCCAGGCAGGGTTTTTTCGAACAGATGTAGGCTCCCCGTCCATGGGCTCTGCCCGTGGTGTCTAAGGAAACCTCTCCCTCTTTATTTCGAACCACTCGGATAAGGCCCCGTTTATCCTTTAATTCTCCACATCCGATGCATTTTCGCAGCGGGGTTTTCCGGTTTTTCATGGAAATCACCTCTTATTCCTGATCTTTACGGTCTTGTTCTGCTTCCTCCGTCGCCTCTTTAGATAAATCCGACGTATCGCCTTCGGTTACGGCATCTTCGGTTACGGCATCTTCGGTTACGGCATCTTCGGCTGACAGATTTTCTTCGGGTGCTAAAGCTCCGGTGCCTTCCAAGTCTTCCTCTTGGGCTTTGTTTTCCTCTTCGCCGAAGTTTGGAGAACCCGCTTCCTTATGCTGGGTCTCGGACTTTATATCAATCTTCCATCCCGTAAGCTTCGCGGCAAGGCGGGCATTTTGGCCTTCCTTCCCGATGGCAAGGGACAGTTGATAATCAGGAACAATGACTCTTGCGGCTTTATCCTTTTCGCTGGTCATAACCTTTACCACTTTGGAAGGACTGAGGGCTGCGGTAATAAACTCCCTTGGGTCATCGCTGTATTTGATGATGTCCATTTTCTCGCCGCTGAGTTCTTCCACAATCCGCTGAACACGGCTTCCTTTATGTCCTACGCAGGCTCCTACGGGATCTACGTTTTCGTCCAGGGATTTTACTGCAAGTTTCGAACGGAAGCCCGCTTCCCGGGAAATTCCCACAACTTCCACAACGCCGTCATGGATTTCCGGTACTTCCAATTCAAATAACCGTTTTACCAGGCCGGGATGACTTCTTGAGAGAAGAATCTGAGGGCCCTTGGTGGTTCTTTTTACTTCCAGAATGTAGGCTTTGATCCGCTGGTTGTGGATGTACTCCTCTGTGGGTACCTGCTCATTGGGTTCGAGGATCCCTTCGGTTTTTCCAAGATCCACAAATACCAGACCTTTCGATACTCTGGAAATGGTACCGGTAATAATATCGGTGGCACGGTTGACGTACTCTTCATAAACCACACCCCGCTCCGCTTCCCGAATACGCTGCACGACTACCTGCTTTGCTGTCTGGGCGGCAATTCGTCCGAAGTTCCGCGGGGTTACTTCCTCTTCCACGGTATCGCCGATTTCGTAATTCGGATGCTTTTCCTTCGCTTCTTCCAGCGTAATTTCCTGGGTATCGTCTTCGACGACTTCCACCACCTGTTTTTGTGAATAAACCTGAATTTCTCCGGTATCCTCTTCAATGTTTACGCGAACATTTTGAGAGGATCCG
The DNA here is from genome assembly GCA_007120165.1 of Clostridiales bacterium. Classification (GTDB taxonomy): domain Bacteria; phylum Bacillota; class Clostridia; order Peptostreptococcales; family T1SED10-28; genus Isachenkonia. Next base: position 185 of record SKOH01000203.1, on the reverse strand, counting down.
AAGTTTCTTTTGTAGCTTGATATCAGTGCTGCTTCAATGGCTTCCAACAGTATTTCCTTAGAAACCCCTTTTTCCCGTTGAATTTCTTCAAGGGCGTTGATAAATTCCAACTTCATCCTTCTACCCCCTTATAGTTTGACTGCGAGTTTTGCACTGGCAATTTTATTTTTCGGAATTTTTACGGT
>SKOH01000209.1 GCA_007120165.1 Clostridiales bacterium | reverse complement strand
GTTTGTGAGTTTTGTAAAACCGGCCAGGCCCATATTTGTAAGGACACCCAAATTTTAGGAGTGGATGTAGACGGAACCTATGCAGAATATGTGGCCATCCCCGAAGCCAATGCCTGGGTAAATCCTAAGGGAATAGACCCCGCCTATCTGGCAGTCCAAGAACCCCTTGGAAACGCCGTGCACACCTTAATGGAAGGAGAAATTGTTGGGAAGAGCGTTGCAGTGGTAGGTTGTGGGCCCATCGGAATTATGTCCGTAGCAGCAGCCAAAGCAGTAGGGGCATCGAAGGTGATCGCCATTGAAGTCAACGAATATCGTTTGAATTTAGCTAAAGAACTGGGAGCCGATGTTCTGATCAATCCGTTAACGGAAGATCCGATTCCACGGGTACTGAAGGAAACCGACGGTCTAGGAGTGGATATAGTAGCGGAAATGTCTGGAAATGCAAGGGCTATAGACCAGGCATTAAAATATCTTAAACTCGGGGGCCGAATGTCTATGCTGGGTATCCCCAATGATAAGGTTTCTTTGGACGTTGCCAATGATATCGTTTTTAAAGGGATTACAATTCAGGGAATTGCGGGTCGAAAAATGTATAAAACCTGGTATCAGGTTAAAGGGCTTATCGAATCCGGAAATTTAAACCTGGAACCGATTATTACCCACCGCTTGCCGATGGAAGATTATAAAAAAGGTTTTGAATTGATGGAATCGGGAAATTGTGGTAAAGTCGTATTATATCCTGACCCGGACATACTGAAAAAGTACCAGAAATAAGTATTAAGAAACCGGGTAAAATGTAAGAATTGACTGCTCATATATCGAAAAACCCATTTATAACAAAGGAGGCATATTTATGTCGAATGTACATGAGTTACAGTTTATCAAGGATCAAATTGAAGAGTTGAAAAAGGATGGAGTGTATCGAACACTACCGGTATTGGAAGGTCCTAACGAATCAGAAATCCTATTAAACGGAAAGAAGGTAATCAATCTATCTTCCAATAACTATTTAGGATTTGCCAACCACCCTAAGTTGAAAGAAGCTGCAATAGAAGGGGTCGAAAAATACGGAGTAGGTTCCGGAGCCGTACGTACCATAGTTGGAAACATGGATATCCATGAAGAATTGGAAAAAACCTTAGCAGAATTTAAACGGGAAGAAGCGGTTATGGTTTATCAATCCGGATTTAATTGTAATGCAGGAACCATTCAGGCAATAACCGGAAAAGGGGATTTAATCATTTCCGATGCCCTAAACCACGCCAGTATCATTGATGGTGCCCGCCTCAGCCGTGCCGATAAAACGGTTTATAAGCATGCAGATATGGAAGATCTGGAACGGATTCTTAAGGAAAAAAGAGATCAGTATACCAATGTGCTGATTATTACTGACGGGGTGTTCAGTATGGATGGAGATATCGCGCCATTACCGGAAATCGTAGAGTTGGCTGAAAAGTATAAGGCAATGACCTATGTGGACGATGCCCACGGTTCAGGAGTTTTAGGGGAAAGCGGACGAGGCACTGTAGACCACTTTGGACTGCACGGCCGTGTGGATTTTACCATTGGAACCCTTTCAAAGGCCATCGGCGTTGTGGGCGGTTATGTTGCCGGCAGCAGCACTATGAAGGAGTGGTTAAGCCATCGGGGCCGTCCCATTCTTTTCAGTACTTCCTTACCGCCGGCTGCGGTATGTGCCATTTCTGAAGCCGTTAAGCTGCTGATGAGTACGACGGAATTCACTGACAGACTGTGGGAAAATGGACGATATTTTAAAGATCGAATGAAGGAAGCGGGATTTGATATCGGTAACAGCGGTACTCCCATTACTCCGGTTATGGTTGGTGAAGAGGATGCGACCATGAAGTTTAGTAAAAAGCTGCTTGAAAAAGGGGTCTTTGTATCGGGAATCGTATTCCCGACCGTACCGAAGGGAACCGGAAGACTTCGCTGCATGGTTACCGCCGGGCATACGAAAGAGCAGCTGGACCAGGCCGTGGATACCTTCATAACTGTAGGAAAAGAAATGGGAATCATCTAAAAGCCATCAATCCGGTTAAAGGAACCAGGCTGAAATATCCCTCTTTTTCAGTACCGGAAAAGTAACATAGAGACCAATAATTAATATTGAAATAGAACCATACAAATGCCGGCGATGCCGGCATTTGTGCATTCATTGAAAGAATTCATTCCTAAAGGTTTTCATTTTACCGATTTTTCATTATAATAGAAAATAGATGAAAATAATGAGGTGAAGAAATGATTGTAGGAATCTGTAGTATCCAATTGATAATGTTTGAAAATCACTCCTTAAAAGAAAAAAGGCACTTGATTAAGAGCATTATTGAAAAAATCAAATATCGCTATAATGTGTCCATAGCCGAGGTCGGTCAGCAGGATAAATGGCAACGCTCGGAAATTGGCATTGCCTGTGTCAGCAACGATAAAAAGCATGTGGACGGCGTACTTCAAAAAGTGATTGGATATATCGACCGGGATGGGCGCTTTGATATGGAAATTTTATACTACGAAATTTTTTAAAGGGTGATGAGATGAGAAAATACAAACTGAACAAGGATGAGATTAAGACTGTTCTGGAAATACTTAAAAAGAATTATCCCAATGCCGAGAGTGAGCTGGATTTTAGCAATCCCTTCGAACTTTTGATTGCCACCATTATGGCTGCCCAGTCCACAGACCGACAGGTAAATATTATTACTAAAAAACTATTCGCCTTATATCCGGGGCCAGAGGACATTCTTCAACTTTCCGAAGAGGAATTAGGCAAACTTATTAAAAGCAGCGGGTTTTACCGTAACAAAAGCAAAAACATTTTAAAAACCTGTGAAATCCTTGTAAAAGATTATCAGGGTAAAGTTCCTAAGACGCGAGAAAAGTTGGTTAAACTTCCAGGGGTGGGAAGGAAAACGGCCAATGTGGTTATCAGTAATGTATTTGGACAGGATGCCATTGCGGTAGATACCCATGTATTTCGAGTAACCAATCGCATTGGTATTGTAAGAGCCAAAACGGTTGAGGATACGGAAGAAGAATTAATGAAAAAAATCCCCAAATCTCTTTGGTCCGAGGCGCATCACTGGTTTATTCTCCATGGCAGAAGAGTCTGCAAAGCCCGTAAACCGCTTTGTGAAATTTGTGAGCTTCGACTTTACTGTATATATAATCGCAAGCTCCATATCGGTTCATAAAGCATAATAAGAAACTCTAAAGCTTTTACACTTAAGGAAGAGTTAATAGATTAATGTTAGAATCTCATCTGAAATAAGGTATACGAGTTCATAAAAAAAGAATTTCTCCATGGTTCTTTAGAGAAATTCCTTAGAAATATTTACTCGTAATTTGCAGCAATTATAGTTACGATGTTTCAATACAATCAGGACAGGATCCATAAAAATTCAGCTGCTGCTTTTCGATACTGTAGCCCGTAAGAATTTCCGCCTCGTGACTAAGGTTTGAAAAAGGGTGTATCTCGAGATCTTCGACCTTTTTACAGGCAGAGCAGATTAAATGGGGATGAGATTTGTATTTCCAATCATAACGAAAACTGTTTTCTTCCACATTAATGGCCTGAATTAGTCCCAGAGATACGAATAATTCTAAGGATTTGTAAACCGTCGCTAAACTGATGGTTGGGTATTTGGGGGATAATTCTTTATGGATCGTTTCTGCATTCGGATGGGAATTGGAATCTTTTAGGGTTTCATAAATGGCAATTCGCTGCAGTGTTACTTTACAATCATTGTCTTTTAGTTTTTCGATAAGCTTATTCATTGATACACCACCTTTTTAAGTTTACCCGTACTTTTTATAAGTCTTTCTTTAATTATAAGATAATGTTAAAGCTTTGTCAATCTTAAAGAATAAAAAATATTACCTGAATATCATTTTAATTGTTATAAGTAAAATTACAGAAAAAGGTGAGCGGATGGATATTGTCGCATTGCAATTATGTCAACATTATAAATATAACGAAGTTAAACAGGCATTAAAAAGAAACATTGATGATTTAGGCGGACTTTCAAAGTTTGTACAGCCAAAGGAAAAAATCCTGTTGAAACTTAATCTGTTAATGAAGAAAGATCCTGAAGAAGGGGTAACTACCCATCCCATATTTGTCCAGGCTCTGGGAGATATTCTAACGGAATATGGTTGTCAGGTAATTATAGCCGACAGTCCCGGAGGACCCTTTACTAAAACTCTCTTAAAAGGTGTCTACAAAGCCTGCGGTATAGAAGGGATAGCAAAGTCCAGCGGATTTGAGCTGAATTATAATACCAACGACATCGTAAGAAACCATTCCAATGCTTTGGTTCTATCCCGAATTACCGCAATGGAAGTACTTGAACAGGTAGACCAGGTCATTTCCGTTTCAAAATTGAAAACCCACGGAATGATGAAATTTACCGGAGCTGTAAAAAATATGTATGGAATTGTTCCCGGCCTGATAAAGGCGGAGTATCACTTTCAATATCCCGAACTGAAAAACTTTTCGAATATGCTGGTGGATGTCTGCAGCTTTAAAACCCCGATTTTATCTTTTATGGACGGCATCGTAGGGATGGAGGGAGATGGGCCCTCCTCGGGGGATCTTCGCAGGGTGGGAGCGGTAATTGCTTCATCCAGCCCTTATGCGTTGGATGTTGTGGCCTGTCAACTGGTTAATATCGATCCGATGTCGGTACCGACCATCCAAAGATCGGTAGAAAGAGAATTGATTCATAAGGATTTTTCCCGGGTTGCTATCAAGGGCTATGGATTAGGAGACTTTTCCCTAGAGCCTTTTAATACACCGGATATCGTAGATTTGAATTTTGTAAGGGGAAGAGCACCAAAATTTCTGGAAGACCCCTTAAACAGTATTTTACTGCCCAAACCCGTCTTTGACCCTCAACAGTGTATTTCCTGTGGGGATTGCAAAAAAGTCTGCCCGGCCCAGGTCATTCATTTTCATAATAAAAAACCCTACGCAGATTACAAAAACTGCATAAGGTGTTTTTGCTGTCAGGAACTTTGTCCGGTAAAAGCAGTACATGTAAAAAAGTCATTTATTAAGAAACTGTTTTTTTAACTGCTATTCATCGGCTAGCCGAAAAGTCTCCAAGGGATTGGTGATGTGTTGGAAATGTCCTTCTTCGTCGTACTGATCTTTGAAATCTTTTGTCACCTGGTAGTTATCCCGAAAATGAAGGGGAAATAATCTAACAGGCTTTATTTCTTCTAAAAAAATCTTGCCGGCCAAGTGATAAAATTCTTCCAATCTCGGATCCACCGGCACGAAAGCCAGGTCCAAGGTAATATTTTTTTCTTTCAGATGTTCTTGTAGTTTTATGACCTCTTCAAGGAAGTCATTTTTTTCCTGCTCCAGCTCCTTATTGGAAAAACTTTTCCAGTGCCACCAGTTTAGATCACCACTGTGGAACAGAAGGGTATTATCCGAGAGACTTTCAATTAAATAAGATACCCCCTGATCCGTAGAGCCGAAAGTTTTAATGTTCAATTCTCCTACACTAAAATCTTCGTCGGGACCGCATAGGGTAACCGTATCAAAGGCTCCTTTATGATGCTTCAGATCTTCACTAAAAATATAGTATGTGGTACCGTACAGGCTTTGAAATTGAGAAGTGAGAATGGATCTGTTAAAATGATCTTTATGACCATGGGTCACGAAATAATAAAAATCTTTATTACTGTGCTGTTTTAACAGAGCAAGAAATTCCTGCTGTTCAAAAGAATCTTTTTCATGGAAATAATCGATGATTAAAAGTTTGCTTTCGGTCTCAATCATCACTCCACTGTGATAGATATGGGTTACCATTACCTTTTTTTCCTTGCTTAAAGCCTCCATCTAAATTCGCCCCTTTATCTACTGAAATTTATAATAATTATATTCAATCATACCCATTATTTAATATTTTATAGATTTTTCAGATCATTGACCAGCTCTCTTTAGTTCAGGTCAGAACCATTTTAAGTTTTCGTACAACATAAAAGAAAAGGAGATGAATCATGTCACTTCATATTGTATTGTTAGAGCCGGAAATCCCCCAGAATACTGGTAATATAGCCAGAACCTGTGTGGTCACCGATACCGAGTTACACATTATCGGCCCCATTAAATTTTCCCTAGGGGAAAAGGCGGTAAAACGGGCGGGTCTGGATTATTGGAGTTCGTTGAAAATGCACTATTATAAAAGTTATCAGGAGTTTATGGGACAGCATTATAATAAAAGGATTTATTACGCCACTACCAAAACCCATCGGGTCTACAGCGATGTGGATTATTCCCGGGATGAAGAAATATTTATTATGTTCGGTAAGGAGAGTAAGGGAATTCCCGAAGAAATTTTGAAGGAAAACCCTAAAACCAATATTACCATCCCAATGCTGCAAATTGAAACGGCCAGATCCTTAAACCTGTCCAATGCCTGCGCCGTTGTGATTTATGAAGTTTTACGGCAGTGGAACTTTCCACAGATGATAAAGTCCGATTCGAAATTTTAACGGTATTATAGATATTATTAATAGAAAAAGCAAGTTCGTTAAAAAAATAATAATTATTTCTTAAAATATATTGCTCTTTTAAATTATCTATATTATAATGTGATTAAAGTAACAATTAAATAGCAGAACACTGGATGAAGAGTGCGGGAGAGTCTCGGGGAACATTACCCCCGGGCGCCGAAGGAACAAGCTAAAAGAGCCCATTTTTTAGTGAATCTCTCAGGCAAAAGGACCGTATTTGGACAGTTCTCTGGAAAGCACAATTAAGTGCACCGAAGGAGCAAACCCAAAGCACTTTTGGGAACAAACTCTCAGGTAAATCAAACAGAGTGGATTATGCAACCGGGAGTTGTCATAACTGCTCTGTTTTTGTTTGTTTAAATTGAAAGAAAATTCCCGCAAGGGAAAATGGAGGACGCTTATGAACTTTATACTTATTACCAATAATCCCCTAGTGCAAAAGAAGTATCAGACAAGTAAAGAGCTGATCTATCTCGAAACTGGTTTCTTAGATGTTTTATGCTACACCAGAGATGAAGTTCATAAGGGTCATGAGCTTTTAACTCATCCTCTTTCCGGGAGTATTAAACCCAATGAAACACCTTATAAAAGCTTATTGATTTCCAATAAGGCTGCCTCCCTGGATTATCGATCGGTAACGATGATTGAAGACAGTATTGAGACTGCCAAAAAGTTTTTATCAATTCGCGATCGTACCCAAGGACTTCGAAGGGACCTTTTACTGGATTTTCAGGAAATCGATTACCACTTAATCAAAGGAGCTATTGAATCAGCAGACAAGTAAGTTTTTCAAGCATTGGCTTGAGTTTATAAAAGGCTTAAAATCAAATCAAGGGGTGAAATTATGGAAAAAATTTATGACGTTATTATTATTGGAGCAGGGCCAGCGGGCTTAACTGCAGGACTTTATGCAGCCAGAGACCGAATGTCTACCCTGGTATTGGAAAAAGAGAAGCCCGGCGGACAAATCGCCACTACCGATGAGGTTGCCAACTATCCTGGATCCATCGCCAATGCCACCGGACCGGACCTGGTTGCCCGAATGGTAGAGCAGTGTAAAGAATTTGGTGCAGTTATTGAAAAAGACAGTATCAAGGAAGTCAAGCTGGACGACAAAATCAAAGTGCTTACAGGAGACAAAGGAACCTATAAAGCAAAATCCGTCATTATCGCAACCGGAGCCTCTCCAAGAAAAATCGGAGCCCCCGGTGAGGTGGAGTTAACTGGAAAAGGTGTTTCCTACTGTGCCACCTGCGATGCTGACTTTTTCAGTGATTTTGAAGTCTTCGTCATCGGAGGAGGAGATTCTGCAGTTGAAGAAGCGATCCACTTATCGAAATTTGCCAGAAAAGTTACCATCGTCCATCGACGGGAAGAACTAAAAGCTGCAAAATCCATCCAGGAAAAAGCTTTTAAAAATGATAAAATTGATTTCATCTGGAACTCCCAAGTTAAAGAAATTAAAGGGGACGGAATTGTAGAATCCATTGTCTTGGAAAACCTTCACTCCGGCGAGATTACGGAACACCATGCCGATGAAGAAGACGGCACCTTCGGGATCTTTGTGTTTGTCGGTTATATACCTCAAACGAAGCTGTTTAAAGAAATTCTTAGTTTATCCAAGGCCGGATACATTATCACCGATGACAACATGCAAACAGGACTGCCGGGAGTATTTGCCGCCGGTGATGTTCGGGAAAAAACTTTAAGACAAGTTGCAACAGCCGTTGGTGACGGAGCAATTGCTGCGATTCAGGCGGAAAAGTATATTGAACACGCTTTTGAAGAATAACCAAGGTTATATTTCACCAAGGAGTGAATAATATAATAAATG
>SKOH01000143.1 GCA_007120165.1 Clostridiales bacterium | reverse complement strand
TACAGAATAAGAAAAAGATAACCCCCCTGAAGGATATAAAATCCAGGACGGTTATCTGATGGAGCTGCAACCACTTCATTCAACATTAAGAAAAAATCTTTGTTGGAAACCTTCTTCTATATCGAATAAATAAACTTTTTTTTCTACCAAAGATTTTTTAGGGCAAAGATCCGCACACATTCTGCACCCATTGCATTTCCCTGCATGATGGGTTAAAGAAATACCGGAATCATCCTTTGTTAACTTCCAGGCTTTATTAGGGCATACCGCTTGACAAAGACCACAGCCATTACAGCTATTATGAATGTTCCAACTACCAAAAAAGTTACTTATTATCTTATTCTTCTTAACTTCCGATGGTATTTCACTTATATAACGGTTGATATAGGCTAATAAATGGGGTCTTTGTGAGTAAAATTTATCTTTTTCATCCATAAGAAAATCACTTGTGGTTTCCAGAGTTGAGGCATAAGTTTTATCCTTTAAAAAAGTAAATAGTTCTCTTCGGGTATATATCTTTTCAGACTTTACAGGCATATTTTCAATTTGATCTATCACTTTGATTTTCTTTTTTATTGGAAAGACTTCTATAAAGTCTTGGGCCTGCTTAAAGGAGGTTGAGAAATCTCCGCATCCCCCTTCCCAATCACAGTCCTTACAGTGACTTGTATTAATATAAACTTGCGAATTTCCGGCGGCAAGGAAAATAATCACCAGAAATTCCCGATGAAGAGAGTTTAAACAGGGAAAATTTATATCCCCTTGATTTCCCTCCCTCTCACACCCGATAATTATTGTTTCTTGCTCGTTAAGTTTTTTCAAAGTCCTGGTTTCGCCGAAATCTTTTATCGAGATTGCTTGTGCAGGGCACTTTGTTTTACATAAGCCGCAGGGTTTGCATAAATCCCGATTAACACGAAAATTTTTTTTAACAAATGAAAGGGCTTCATTTGGACAGTTTTTCGTACATTTCTGACATTCCCCTTTATGATTTCTTAGATGAATGCATGCGGCATTATTGATTTGAGGATAGTGAGTCTCTATAAATTTATCAAAAATATACTTAGCGATCAATTTTATCACCTGCCCTGTTAAGCTGCCATTAGCCTATGGATTTCACAATACTTTAAGCATATTACACTAATGATTAGGTCTAAATTTAAACTTTTTATTGTTCTTTCTTGTTATCCTTATCGTCGGAAATATCCTTTGTAATACTATTTGCATGTCCTTTAAATTCCCTAATCGTTTGACCCAAAGCTTTCCCTACTTCCGGAAGCTTTGATGGCCCAAAAATCACTAAGGCAATTACTAATATTAATATTAACTCAGTGGCTCCCAATCTACCAAACATATTCACTCCTCCTCCCTAGAACTTTTTATTTCCCTTGTGTATATCCCCTTGTTACATACAAGCTGTTTGTCTATTCTCATATATCATTCGGTGAGAACCGGTAAAAACAATGGGTTCTTTATTGGTTATGCGTCCCACGATGGTGATGCCCATTTTTTCAGCAATTTCCAAGGCCAAACTGGTGGGAATACTTCTAGATACAACGATAGGAATATTACTGGCTACTGCCTTTAAAATCATATCTGAAGAAATACGTCCGGTGGTAATCATAACGCTTTGCATAAAATCCACTTCTAAAAACATACCCTTTCCAATGGCTTTATCCACAGCATTATGTCGTCCTACATCCTCGTATAAGGCCACAATTTCCTCCCCGCTAACCAAGGCCGCAGAGTGAAATCCTCCGGTTGTTTTATAACCTTGCGCCCGGCGAAACATCTGCATTGTTAAATCCTGTAGTTTTTCTAAGGATACGGTTATTTCCGAGGGATTTCTATTTTTCTCTAAAAAACTCTCTGAAAACACTGTCCCGCTGCCGCATCCACTTGCAAGGACCGAGCCTAAACCATAATCCTCTGTCGGTAAAGGGTTGGCGGTTGTGGCAAAAATCTTTTTGACATCATCGCAAGCCCCAAGGGTTAAAACATCCTCCACGGAATGAATTAACTGTCTACTATACATGTGACCTAAAGCCAGCTCTCTTAGATTTTCAGGCGTACACATAAAAGTTAGTAACCGCTGTCCATTTACGAAGAGTTCTACCGGACCTTCTTCACAAACTAGTTCATACCTATTTTTCATGATTTCTTTCATCTATTGCTCCCCCTAACTGCTAAGGCATTTGACGTTGAAGAACTTCAACCCATTCCGTCAAGCTCTTTGCTTGTTTATGCTGTAAAAACTTATCGGAGTACAAATAAACTGCACCGTTTGAAGCCTTCTGTTCTTTAATATCTTGAAATTCTTCATGTTTTTGCAGTTCTCCTTTAACTTTTTCCAGAGTATCGGCTGTGAAGTTAAAGGGGGCCTTTTTAAACAGTCGGATATCCGTAGGTCTGGGATATATCTTTGATTCTCTTCGAACTGTATCAACCATTAATGTTAATAAATCATTGTCTTCAAGTTTGATTAGTATTTCTCCGTAATTTTTATCAATATATTCTTCGGAGAATAGATAGTCATCTTTTTTTCCTTTTATTCTTATAATATCCTGATAATCTTTAACATCCATTAGTTCATTGATTTTTTCTTCAACTTCCTCTTCCTGAAGAGATGCTGGTTCTTCTAAAAAATCGCTTCTCTTTGTGAGTTTGATTTCCCGACTATTTTCAGCAATGATTTCGTATAAGATCTCCAGGATCTCTTTTTCTTCCACCTGCTCCACTGCATCTTTCAGGTGTCCCTGTTGTTCTTTGTTACTATTCATACACAACGCTTCCTTTCATTCTTCTAAAGGAGTAGAAATATGAATTTCTACTCCTTTGGTTTATATCATTAACCCGGCAAAAATCCTTTTTCCTCTAACTCATCTGCTACATATCCCATACCTAATCTTTCCAGGGTTGCGCGAGTGGGCGCTCCGGTTGTTTCGTCCCAACCCATTTCTTTATACAGCAGGGTTTTTGCAAGTTCCATATCTTCTCTGTCCATTTTAACCGTCCCGGGAGTAAAGGGTTCTTCTTCAGGGTCGGCGTCAAAAATCCAGTCCGTCATCAAATCATGCTTGTTTCTCATATCCATGGTACCCATTTGCTTCATAGTCATAGCACGGTGCAGCGTGAAGATTCTTTCCCCTGCTAAGTCCAGCTCTTCTTCACTGGTTTCGTATCCGGTGGCCATGGAAAAGAACTTCGCTTCCAGAGAAGTATCCCCTCGATAACCTCTTTCTTTAAGCGGCGAAAGTACCATCGGCCACATCCAGTTGCAAAGAGTTAACGAATCATGCAGGATATTACGTATAATGCTGAATTTTGCAAATTTAGCTTTGTATTCGTTCATAGGGGTATAGTCTGCCGGCGGATCCAACGCTTCGGGAGATCCCCATATTTCACCGGCAATTTCCCGTTGCAGGTCAATGGGCAAGCCGCTGCCTGTAAAGTTTATATGGGTATGGCACTGGGCATCGCGGTTAAACATGCAAGAAATAACAGCTCCCACCTGGCCTGCGGTTTCATTACTATGATGCCTTGGGAAACCCAGCGGAGACCATAGACCGTATTTTGCATCATTCCAGTAGTCATCTCCGAAATCCCAGCGTTTCGCGATCCAGTAAGCACTGTCCCCAAGATGACTGAGTTCTCCTTCTTTGTATGCCAGTCTTCGATAAAAATCGACTAAAAATTTGGGGTCCCCGGCCTCCAGCAGATCCCACTCGATGCTGTTGTATTCCTCTTCCGGCAGTACTTTTTCCAGGATCCCGTTCTCATAAGCATACAAGAAGTCTCTTCCCAACTGCATATAATTACACCACATACCGTAATCATCCGCCAGTTGAGCACCTAAGCCTCTCGTAATCATAGCTCCTTCGGTACGTGTATTGTCTTCATCCTGGTCATAGATCCCATTGATCATAACCGCTCCCGGTGAAAAATAACCGACACAGGTATTGGTTACATTCGCCGAATAACCATACTCTTCCAATTTCGGGATGTGAAGCTGAGAGTGACAGCGTACCGGGCAGGAATGACAGCCACCCATTCGCACCGTATGTTTTTCTGCAACTTCTCCATGATCAAAAACAGCCTTTTGGGTTCGAAGCCCGACGCTGTTCATGTCTTTCGGGTCACACTCTCCGGTTTCCACCGGCGGATTCGCCGCTCCCCAGTAAAGATCTTTTTTACCGGTCCATCGGCTTCCAGGGTTGTGGTATTCCGCCCAAGGCTGAGGAGCGTTCGGTACCACATGCTGATTATTGGCACCGATTAAAGACATCATGTATTTATCAAGCTCCAGCCATTCTTTCCGGTCCGCTGCAATACCCACCGATTGATTTCCATTTACTCCGATTGCTTTTAAATTTTTAGAACCTAATACTCCTCCATGCCCTCCGGCAGAGTGGGAGGCTCCATTGATAATTACAGACATATTCACCAGATTTTCTCCGGCTTGTCCGATGGCTGCAACAACCGCTTCTTTGCCCATTTCTTCAGTCAATACCGCATTGGTCTCAAATATTCCTTTTCCCCATACATGACTGGCATCTTCTATGGTTACGTCATCATTTTCAATTCTAAGCCATACCGGTTTGGATGCTTTCCCTTCAATGATGATACCATCCCAGCCGCCGTACTTCATTCTTACGGAAAAATGTCCTCCCATATGACTATCACTAATCGCATGATAAGGATTTGTCGGTAACAATGAGGTGATATTCGTTCTCCCACTACAGGGTACCCCGGTACCGGTTAAAGGCCCCGCAGCGAAAATAATTTTGTTTTCAGGATCAAATGGGTGGGTTCCTTCAGGCACTTCGTCCCACATTACTTTGTAGCCGATACCCATACCTCCGATAAACTCTTTATATTTTAATGTATCTTCCGTAGTAATAGAACCACTACTTAAATTCACCCGCAAGATCTTTCCTGTCCATCCAGTTGTTGCCATAATTAGTTCCTCCTAATCGATTATTTGTATTGATATTATTCCTAAGTAAGGGGCTTTAGCTCAATTGAAAACGGTGCTTTTTGAGTTTTGCGTTTACTTCTTCCCAAGGCACAAGTTTTAGTGCTCCCGTAGGACATAATTTCGCACAGCTTGGATCTCCGTCACAAAGGGTACACTTTTTCGCCTTGCTTTCTTCCGGGTCGATGGTAATCATATTGAAGGGACAGTTTGCCTCACAAGCCCCACATCCTACACAGTCTTCTTCCTTAACAATTCTTGTTCCGCTTTCTTCCTGGGCCAGAATTGCGTCCATAGGACAGGCTTCGGCACAGGGTACCGGCTCTTCGCACTGATGACAGGTATCCGGCTCGATGATAAAGTTTCCGAAGTGGCCTTCTCCCTCTTCATAATTATTGGTTACGCCTTCAGCTCCATAATTGTAATTTCTGGCTACTTTGACTCTTGAAATATGGGGGTGAGCCTTACCATCATTATTCATCGTACAAATAATCTCACATCTTTGACACCCGGTACATCTGCTTTTATCGGAAATCAATATGCCCGCAGCCAAGGGAAAACCTGTAATTTGAGCGGTGTCATCACAGCCTGTAAGCATGCTTAAGACAGAAAATGAAACCACACCTCCCGCAATACCTCTTCCACTATACTTCAGGAATTTTCTTCTACTGATGTCTTTTTTGAAAAAACCTACTCTTTCCTCCCCTTCCATTCATAAAACCTCCTTTAAGTTTGTTATTATTTTATCTTTATTATACTGAAAAAAAGGATTTTTCCTTATTCTATCCATCCCTTTATCAGAAATAATCCACAGAATACTAAAAATCCATATAAATACTGGGCTTAACGGTTAATTTTTTAACACTTCTTCACAAAAAAAATGAACAGAATTAATGTGAATAAATAAGTCAGTATCAATGTATCTTTGACTATAAAAACTCTTAAAGATTCTAAGGCAGTGCCGTGCGCAAATCCTTTCTCACTAACTCTACACTGCCTGTATATTTTTTCGTTTCCGTTCAATGATCCTGGCAACCAGTATACTGAACTCGTAGAGGATGATTAACGGCCCCGACATTAAGAACTGGGAAATAATATCCGGGGGTGTTAATATCGCTGATAAAAGCACCACACCTAAAATAAAAAACTTACGGTGCTTTCTAAAAGTACGGGAGGTTACCAGATTCAGCTGACTCAACAGAATAATGACCATAGGTAGTTGAAAAACAATCCCAAAGGATATTATCAACGATCCACAATAGCTTAAATAATTAGCAAAGGAAAACATCGGCTGCACCTGATCCGTAGACATCCGAAGAAAGAAATCAATCGACATGGGGATAATCACGAAAAATGCAAAACTGACTCCTAATAAAAAGAAAAGAGTCCCCATAAATACGGCAAATAGACCATATCGCTGTTCTGTTTTTTTTAGACCGGGTTTCAAAAATATCCAAATTTGAAACAAAGTTATAGGAGCTGTAATTACCACCCCGGCGATTAC
Source organism: Clostridiales bacterium (assembly GCA_007120165.1). Taxonomy (GTDB): domain Bacteria; phylum Bacillota; class Clostridia; order Peptostreptococcales; family T1SED10-28; genus Isachenkonia. The sequence goes on along the minus strand of SKOH01000143.1, from coordinate 1,939 downwards.
TGCGATCTTAAGGTGTGCTAAAAATAAGTCTGGAGGACTCAGGAAAATCATGTCTATATGCTTTACGGGATCTGCTAAAAGATCAACCAGCTCCTCTACAAAGTAATAACTGAGTAAACTTCCAGCCAGTACAGCCATAGCAATAATAATAATCCTTTTTCTCAGCTCTCCTAAATGTTCTATAAATGACGCCTTGGTAGTATCCATTTTCCTGTTTCCTTTCCTCGTTAGCGACAGATGCGGTTAGCTCTCTTGGTCCTTCACATCATTTTGATCTTCATCAGTAATGTTTATATCTTCGGTGATTTTGTTGGCATGTCCTTTAAACTCTGAAATTCCGCGACCCATGGCTTTTCCGATTTCCGGAAGCTTCGCCGGTCCAAAAATCACCAAGGCAATAACCAACACAATAATTAACTCAGGTACTCCTACTCTTCCAAACATTATTTTCCCTCCTTTATTGTATGATACTATGAAAATTTATTTATTGGCCCACTGTTGTAAAATCCTTCAATTTTTTAACATTATCTGCTAAAACTCATTATTTCCTAGTAATCTTTGTTATAACTGTAACAATATACCCCGTCTTTGTAAAAAAAAAAAAAAAAAGTCTTTATTTCTATCAGCAAAATTACATGAAAAAGATTCCCTTCCATTCCAACATATATCAAACAATAAACCAGGTTCCTCCTATTCTTCTTAAAATCACCGAAAAATAATGGGCACAAAAGTAAGGTAAAACAAGATAACCCCCTGAAGATCGATATTGATCGATACCTACAGGCGGTTATCTTGTTATCTGTTGGGATTGAAACCTTCAAACACCACATTATCCGATTTATCCATGGCGGTTTGATACTCTTCATGGTTTTTTGCCGTATAGCCCAGAATCATACGGTCTTTTTTCTGTTGGATCTTTACGGGAAGACTTGATAAGTAGTCGATCTCATAATTAATATAATGCGGTTTACTGACATAATTCAGAAATAAATTCTTCAGCAGGAATTTTTTATATAAAGCCAGGTTCTCGTTGTTAAAATTCCCGGAAAGCTGTCCTCGAATAATGTTCGGCGCATTTTCTTTGAACCATCCTACACTGTAGGGATTAAAGGACTGTATGGAAAAGGCCCCTTTGTAACCCATAAGAAGGGCATGGGTCTCTTTTTCCAGCTTGCCGACCCTCCGCCGATTTTTTATTTCAATCATGATCGGCACTTTCCCTGCAATCAACTCCAGTACATCTTTAAAAAGGGGAATGGTCTCTTCCGTATCCAGCAGTTTCAGATGTCGAATTTCATCCCATGTACAATCGATAATTTTCTTCGAAAAACCGGTCATTCTATTTAAATTGTCATCATGAAATACCACCACCTGCTGATCCTTTAATAAATGGATATCCAGCTCAATGGCAAAACCCTCTTGAATGGCTCTTTTGAAAGCCGCCATGGAGTTTTCCGGAGCTTCCTTCGGACAGTGGTACCCTCTATGGGCGATGGGTGTATTTGTTAACCATTTCATCTCTTCCTTCATAGTTTCCTCCAGTACTGATCATTAGGATCTCTTTTATATCTGACGGCCGGATTTTAAGGTTCCGTCTGGGTCTGACGGGCAATCTCCACAGGGTCCGCCGTAAGTTTCTTCTCGCCGACTTTGAGCATTACATAGGCGATTAGGAAAAACCCGGCGCCTCCGATGAACATTCCCTGATTACCCACAAGGTCCATTGATAGTCCCAGCATAAAGGGTCCCACCATCTGGCCGATCATCGTAAACACATAATAAAGACCGATATAAAAACCCACGCGGTCTCTGCCGCCAAAGTCTGCAATCAGCGGCATTGCCTGGACATTAACCAGGGCCCAGCCTAAGCCCCCGAATACGAAAATCACTGCAATCAGCCAGGGCTGCCGAACAGGAATCGCCAGTAAAAATAATCCTG
>SKOH01000146.1 GCA_007120165.1 Clostridiales bacterium | reverse complement strand
GTCCGGATAATCCACCAGGGCTTTTGCGATAATTTCAACTAATTGGCTCATTTTAGTACCTCCTTATGAGGAAACCTATACAATCCCGTTGTTTTTAAACAAATATTTAACTACATCAGTTGGTTGCGCACCTTTTCCTAACCATTCCTTAGCCTTATCACCATCTATTTTAATTTCCTTTGGTGTAGATACCGGATTGTAGTATCCCAGTTCTTCAATAAATCGTCCATCCCGTGGAGATCTTGAGTCTGCAACCACAATTCTATAGAAAGGTCTTTTTTTAGCACCCATTCTTTTTAATCGAATCTTTACCGCCATGTTTTTCACCTCCTTACAATGTTTTATTATTGTACATTTTTTACTATTGTACATTTATTATCCAAAGAAAGGCATGTTGAATTTTCCGCCTTTTTTCTTTAGCTTATCCATTCCGCTGCCGCTGAACTGCTTCATCATTTTGCGGGTCTGTTCAAACTGCTTAATCAGCTTATTTACCTGCTGTACGGAAGTTCCGCTTCCCGCGGCGATGCGCTTTCTTCGGCTTCCGTTGATAATACTGGGGTTGGTTCGTTCATTCCTGGTCATGGACTGGATGATGGCCTGAATGTGATTGAGTTCTTTTTCATCCACATTTAAGTTTTTCATCTGTTTGCTGGGCATCCCGGGAAGCATGTTCAGCATGTCTCCGATGGGTCCCATGTTTCGAATCTGCTCCAGCTGATCCAAGAAGTCTTCAAAGGTGAACTGCTGGGTTCGCAGTTTTTCTTCCATCTCCCTGGCCTTTTTCTGATCAAAGGAGGACTCGGCCTTTTCAATCAGGCTCAGCATATCTCCCATGCCAAGAATTCTTGAAGCCATTCGGTCCGGATGGAAAGCTTCCAGTTCATCAAGCTTTTCTCCCATACCTACGAATTTAATCGGCTTATCGGTAACTCCCCGGATCGACAGAGCGGCTCCGCCCCGGGTATCTCCATCGAGTTTTGTCAGGATTACCCCGTTAATTTCGATGGTTTCGTTGAATTCCTTGGCCACATTGACGGCGTCCTGCCCCGTCATGGAATCCAGGACCAGGAGTTTTTCATGGGGCTTGACCTGCTGATCGATTTCTTTCAGTTCATTCATCAGGTTTGAATCGATATGAAGACGGCCGGCGGTATCAATAATTACCACATCATTGCCGTTTTTCTCTGCATGGATAATACTTTCCTTTGCAATGGTTACCGGTTTTTCCTTATCCCCCAGGGAGAAGACCGGAACTTCCACCTGTTTTCCCACGGTTTCCAGCTGATTGATCGCCGCCGGCCGGTAGACATCACAGGCCACCAGTAAGGGCCGCTTCCCCTGCTTTTTTAACAGCTTGGCCAGTTTTCCGCAGGTGGTGGTCTTTCCTGCCCCCTGCAGGCCCGCCATCATGATAATGGTCGGGGGTTTATTGCTGAAATCGATTTTGCTTTGGGTATCCCCCATGATATGGGTCAGTTCGTCTTTTACGATTTTAATAACGTGCTGGCCGGGCGTCAGGCTTTCCAGGACTTCGTCCCCTACGGCCCGCTCCTTTACCTTGGCGATAAAGTCCTTTACAACTTTAAAGTTTACATCGGCCTCCAACAGAGCCATTTTAACCTCTCTCATTGCGGCGATTACGTCCTGCTCATTGAGTTTTCCTTTACCCTTTAGTTTGCTAAAGGTATTTTGCAGTTTTTCTGCTAATCCTTCAAATATCATATAAACACCTCGGGTTTTTTATTATTTATAATTGCTCCAGGGTATCCCGGATTTTCTTTAACGTCTTTAAGGTCTCGGGATTCCCATCCTGAAGGCTAAGCTTTTCAATTTCACCGATCAGGGACTGAATCTTTTGTCTTCGGGATTTATCGTTTTGGACCAGCTGCAGTTTGTTTTCGTATTCATAAAGCAGTTTTTCTGTCCGCTTTATATGGTCATATACCGCTTGTCTTGAAATTCCGATTTCCTCTGCGATTTCCGACAGGGACAGATCGTAATTAAAATACAGTTCAATAATATTTTGCTGGGTTTTTGTCAGAAGCTCCTGGTAATAATCATAGAGTACGGAGACTTCCACTTTTTTTTCAATCATCGGCATCTTCCTAACTTTGCGTAAAGCTTCAATGCTTTACAAGTGAAAGTATAACCTATCCCCAAAGGGCTGTCAATAGACTTTCGGGATTTTTCCGGAACTTTTTAGGATTCTTCAAAACCCTTTCGTTAATCAAACAAGGCATCCACAAAGGTTTTCGGGTCAAAGCTCTGCAGGTCTTCCAGTTTTTCCCCCACTCCGATCAGTTTTACCGGGACCTTCAGCTCTTTGCTGACAGAAATCACAATTCCCCCCTTGGCGGTGCCGTCAAGCTTTGTCAGGACCAATCCGCTAAGATCCGTTACTTCCTTAAAGATTTTTGCCTGCTGAATGGCATTCTGCCCGGTGGTGGCGTCCAGAACCAGCAGGGATTCCCGGGACAGTCCGTCGCATTCCCGTTTTACGATTTTAAATACTTTTCCCAGCTCATTCATTAAATTTTTCTTATTATGAAGCCTGCCCGCGGTGTCGCAGATCAGAACGTCCACTTTTCTGGACTTTGCCGCCTGAATGGCATCGTAAATCACCGCCGCCGGATCCGAGCCTTCCTGATGGGAAATCACGTCAATTCCCGAGCGCTCTCCCCAAATCCTCAGCTGATCAATGGCCCCTGCCCGGAAGGTATCCCCCGCAGCAAGAAGGACGTTTTTTCCCTCCGCCTTCAATTTATGGGCGATTTTTCCGATGGAGGTGGTCTTTCCCACTCCGTTAACGCCTACCACCATAATGATCGAAGGGGTGGTCTCCAGGTTCAGTGTCGGATTTGCCACTTCCTCCAAAGCCTCGGTCAGCAGTTCCTTTAACAGCCCCTTTACCACCTTCGGATCCGTGGCTCTATTTTGCCGCACCCGGTCCCGCAGCTGGTCAATAATTTCCATCGTGGTGTTTACCCCAAGGTCTGCAGAGATTAATATTTCCTCCAGTTCTTCAAATAAGTCCTCATCGATCTTTGTATAGGAACTGATCAAATCGTCCACCCGGTCGGTAATGCCTTTTTTGGTTTTGGTAAGGCCTTCCTTTAACCGGCCGAACAGTCCGCCGAAGGACATGATCTCCTCCTGGGGTTCCTCCGGGGCCGGTTCCGTGGATTCTCCCGAAGGAAGGGGCGCTTCCTTCGAAGCTTCCGGCGCCTGCTGGGACTCCTGTTCCTTGGGAGTTTCCGTTTCCTTCGGGGCTTCCGGTTCCTGTGGATTTTCCTTGTCCTTTTGTTCCTTATCCTGCGGGTTTTCCTGGTCCCGGTGTTTTTCTTCTTCGTTTCTTCTAAATAAGTTTTTCAGCATTTATTTTCCTCCTAAATGGCTTTTTCATTTATTTCGTAGTCCTTCATTTTAACGGAAATCAGCTTGGATATTCCTTCGGTTTCCATGGTGACTCCATACAGCATATCCGCCGACTCCATGGTGCCTTTGCGGTGGGTTACGACAATAAACTGGGTCTCCCTGGCAAGCTCCTTTAGGAATCCGGCAAACCGGTAGACATTGCTTTCATCCAGGGCCGCTTCAATTTCATCCAGCACGCAAAAAGGGCTGGGCTTGATCTTTAGTATCGCAAACAGCAGGGCGATGGCCGTTAAAGCCCGCTCCCCTCCCGAGAGCAGCGAAAGGCTTTGGAGTTTTTTCCCCGGGGGCCTTGCCAGAATATTAATTCCCGTCTCCAGGGGCTGTTCTTCGTCTTCCAGAACCAGGTCCGCCGTTCCCCCGCCGAAGAGCCGGGAGAAGGTATGGTTGAACTCTTTTTTGATGATTTTCAGCTGCTGAAGGAACTGAACCTCCATGGTACTTTCCATCTCATCAATAATCCGGTTCAGACTCTTTTTCGCCTCCAGCAGGTCCTTTTGCTGCTGGTCTAAAAAGTCGTAGCGCTCTTTGGTTTCCTTGTATTCCTCCACCGCTTCCACATTGACATGGCCCAGGGCTCTGATCCGGTTTTTCAGGGACTGGATTTCTCCCGGGGTAAGGTTTACTTCCCGGGAATCCAGCCACTGAACCCCCTGCTCGTAGCTCATTTCGTATTTTTCCCAAAGGTTCTGATGGAGGTTTTCCCGCTGGGTATCAAATTTGGTTTTCTTCATTTCCAGTTTGTACAGGGCTTCTTCCCGCTCCTTGAGCTTCCCGGTCTGCTCCCTGTAGGTTTTTTCGGACTCCTTTTTCCGTTGAAAATCCGCCTGTTCTTTTTCTTTGAGGGCGTCGGCTTCCGCTTTCAGTTTTTTCAGGGAAGCTTCTCCCCCGGTAATCTGCAGGGATTGGTGCTGAATTTTCTGTTCGGTTTCAGTTCGCTGCTGCTCCCCTTTGGCGATCTCTTTTTTATCCTGCTTTATCGCCCCGTTCTGACGATGGATTTCCTGTTCCAGTCCCTGTATTTTACTCTCCAGGGCTTTGATTTGCTCTTCCATAGAGGCTCTGCGGACTTGGAGCTGCTGGATTTCTTCTTTAAGGCCTTCCATTTCCCGGAGTTTATGGGATAACTTTTTTTCCTCCACCTGAATAAACCCCCGGTTTTCCGATAAGGATTCTTTCAGGGCAGTAATTTTTTCCTCCAGGGCCTGGTGCTCTTTGCTGTAATCCCCTTCGGTACGTTCCAGCTGAGAAAGTTCTTTTTTTCGGTCGAGAATCTCCCGACGGGATTCCTCCAGGCGCTGCTCTTGCTGCAGCAGCTGCTCTTTTTGGGTAGCTTTTTCAATGGCCAGGCGCTGCATTTTCTGGTTCAGCTGAAGTTTTTTATCTTCCCCGGTCTCTTTTTCCCGGTGAAAGCCTTCGCTTTTTAACCGGAGTTCTTCCAATTGTTTTTCCTCTTCCATTACTTCCCCGGCAAGGACTTTCAGCTCCCGCTTCCGGGCTAAGAGCCCCTGACTCTTCTGCTGCAAAGATCCCCCGGTCATGGACCCTCCGGGGTTCATCAGATCCCCATCCAGGGTGACGATTTTTATCCGGTGGTTTAAGGCCTTTGCCATTGGCACTCCGAAACTGAGATCCGGTACGATTACCACTTTTGCCAGCAGACTGGAAAAGATGGCTTCCAGTTCCTTGGGGTACTGAATAATATCCAGCGCAATGGAGGCCTTGACCTCCTGTTGAATTTTCTCTATTTCCCGGTGCTGCAGGGACTTTTGCCCAATGGTGGTTTTCGGCAGCACGGTAATTCGTCCAAGCTTATGATCTTTACAGTAGGCAATCAGCTCTTTACCCTTTTCCTCATCGGCCACAATCAGGTTTTGCATGGCGTATCCCAGGGCGGTCTCAATGGCCAGTTCATAACCCTTGGGTACTTTGATCAGATCCGCCACGGCTCCGTAAAGACCCTGTTTGAATTCCGGGTCCCTGCCGGCTTTTTTCAGCACCTCTTTTACACTGCGGTTAAAACCTTCCTTGGAGGCTTCCAGGTTTTTCAGCAGCTGCACTTTGGACTTCTTATTCTCCAAAAGCCGGTCCTTTTCCCGGATCCTGTCCAGGTGCCGCTGAAAGGCCTCTTCCATTTTTTGAAGCTCGATTTCCAGGGTTTTTAACTGTTCCTGAAGGTCTTGCCGGTGTTTACGGTTTTCTTCAACCTCCCCAAAGAGTTTTTCCATCAACTCTTTTTGCTCCCCCTGAAGGTTGAGATTTTTTTCAAGATCCTCTTTTATCCGGGATTTTCGCTGATCAATGGAATTTTTCATGCTTCCCAGATTGGCAAGGTCCACTTTCCAGTCCGAGAGCTGATTCATCTGTTCTATGATCTCTCCTTTGACTTTTTCCACAGCCTCTTTCCGGTCCCGATTTTTCCCGTGATTCTTTTCATAGAGGCTTTCCTTGGACTGCAGATCCTCTTTAATGGACGTCAGCCCGGTTTCCATTTTCTCTCTTTCCCGCTGGTTCAGGGCCAGCTCCTGTTCAATCTCTTTTTTTCGCTGGGCACTTTCCTTGATTCTTTTTTGAAGCTCCTGATCCCTTACGTTCAGATGCTGAATTTCACTTTGGTTCATCCGTTTTAAACTTTCAATTTCCTGGATTCCGTCCTTTTTCTGATAGTAGGCGGCCTCTTTTTGTTCATACTGTTCCTGGTAAGCCCGGATTGCTTCTTCCAGGGATAGGATTTCCCCTTCCACCCGCTTGTTATCCTCTTGCCCCTGCTGGATTTCTTCAGCGGTTCTTTCCTTTTGCCCCTCCAGCTGCTGTATTTTCTGATCAATTCCCGATAACTCATCGAGGATATGTTTTACTTCCCCTTTTTTCAATGTTTCGTAAAGCGTGAGATACTTCTCCGCCTTCTCTTTCTGTTCCTTCAGCGGACCGATCCTGGAACCCAGTTCCTTTAAGATATCCGATAAGCGCTGCAGATTTTCCTCGGTGCCCTTCAGTTTTCTTTGGGCCTCTTCCTTACGGCTCTTGTATTTCACAATCCCTACGGCTTCTTCGATCACTTTTCTGCGGTCTTCCGCTTTATGACTGAGAATTTCATCGATCTTCCCCTGACCCACTATGGAGTAGCCGTCCTTACCAATGCCGGTATCCATGAAAAGTTCCCGAATGTCTTTTAGCCGACAGGGGCTTTGATTGATCAAATACTCATTTTCTCCCGAACGATAGGCCCGTCGGGTAATTTTCACTTCCGAGTAATCGATGGGGATTCCACCGTCTTCATTATCCAGCACCAGGGATACCTCGGCCATCCCTAAGGGCTTTTGCTTTTCGGTTCCGGAGAAGATCACATCTTCCATTTTCGCACCCCTGAGGGTTTTCGCGCTCTGTTCCCCCAGCACCCATTTAATGCCGTCGGATATATTGCTTTTTCCGCTTCCGTTGGGTCCTACCACCCCGGTGACCCCGGTTTCCAGATCCATGGTTATTTTACTGGCGAAGGACTTAAATCCTTTTAATTCTAATCGTTTCAGATGCACCTTGTCCCCCCCTTTTTACCGCTGTTGGATTTTTTGAATACTGTTATGGGCTGCCTGCTGTTCGGCTTCTTTTTTTGTTTTTCCCGATCCCTTGGCAAAGGTCCGCGGCCCCACGTTAATTTCCACTTCGAAATTTTTATCATGATCCGGACCCCATTCCCGGGTAATCCGGTACTCTATCTCGCCGTAGCCCAGCTTTTGTATCGTTTCCTGGAAAGTGGTCTTAAAATCCTTTTTTGAAACCTCCTCCTGCTCGAAGGTATCTTCATTAAAAAAACGAAGAACAATGAAGCGCTGAGCCGCGGTCAGCCCGCCATCAAGGTAAATCCCTCCGATAAAGGCTTCTAAGGCATCGGCTAAAATGGACGGCCGTTTTTTACCGCCGTTGGCCGCCTCCCCTTTGCCCAGCAGCAGGTAGTCCCCAAGTTCCAGGGAATCTGCGATTTTACTTAAGGATTCTTCACATACCAGATTTGCCCGGTATTTGCTCAGTTCTCCTTCGCTCAGATGCCGGTATTCATTGAACAGAAAGTTGCTGACCACCAGACCCAGGACCGAATCTCCCAGAAATTCCAGCCGTTCATTATCCTCAACCTTGCTCCGTTTCCATTCATTGGCATAGGAGCGGTGGATCAGTGCCTGATTCAAAATCGTCTCATCATTAAAAATATAACCGGTTTCCCGTTGAATTTTCTGTAATTTTTTCTTTCGATTGACTCCGATTTTCAGTGGTGACATCCTGTGGGCTCCTTACATAATTTTTTATGTTTCTAAACAACTTCAACCCTTAGTATACCATAAAAGGCCATAGCTCCTAAAGGGAATTGCCTATAAAAAAACTATGAAATCCTCCTTAAGGGAGGCCTTCCATAGTTTTTTAACGGCATCAGAATCCATTGCCGAGAGTTAACAAGGGCTTATGAGTCCTGATACTTTTTAAATACGATCGTGGCATTGTGCCCGCCAAAGCCTAAGGAATTGGACAGTGCATAATTTACGGTCCGTTCTTTTGCCTGATTCGGGGTGTAGTCCAGATCGCATTCTTCATCGGGGGTTTCATAATTGATCGTCGGCGGTACAATCCCATGCTTAATGGCCAGTACCGAGGCAATGGCTTCAATACCTCCGGCAGCCCCCAGCAGGTGACCGGTCATGGACTTGGTCGAGCTGATCGACAGGTTTTTGGCATGGTCCTTAAATACACTTTTGATCGCCATAGTTTCAAACTGATCGTTATACGGGGTACTGGTTCCGTGGGCATTGATGTAGTCTATGGATTCCATCGGGGTATCCCGGTCCCCAAGGGCTTTAAGCATTGCCCGTTTACCGCCCTCTCCTTCCGGCGCCGGCGCCGTAATATGATAGGCATCGGCACTCATGCCGTAACCTACCACTTCTCCGTAAATCTCGGCTCCCCGCTCGAGGGCGTGGTCCAGCTCTTCCAGCAGTAAAATCCCGCTGCCCTCGCCCATTACAAAGCCGTCCCGGTTCTTATCAAAGGGCCGGCTGGCCTTTTGGGGTTCCTCATTGGCGGTGGACATCGCCTTCATGGAGCAGAATCCTCCAATGGATACCGGCGTAATGGAAGCTTCGGTACCTCCGGTGATCATCAGTTTCGCATCCCCCCGTTCAATGATTTTATAGGCTTCGCCAATGGCATTGGTCGCCGAGGCACAGGCGGTAACCACGGTGGTATTCGGTCCCTTTGCCCCAAGGCTCATGGACACCTGTCCCGAGGCCATATTGACAATCATCATCGGGATGAAAAACGGACTGATTCTTCGGGGTCCTTTTTCCAGCATCTTCTTATGCTGATCTTCAAAGGTGGCGATTCCGCCGATACCGGAACCGAGAACCACACCGAAGTCCTCATGATCAATTTTTTCCGTATCAATCTTACTGTCCTCCATCGCAAGTTTTGCTCCGGCTACCGCATATTGTACAAATAAATCCATTTTTTTCGCTTCTTTTTTTTCAATATATTCTTCCACGTTGAAATCTTTCACTTCCGCTGCAATCTTTGTGGGATACTCCGCTGCATCAAATTTCGTAATTTCTCCCACTCCCGACTGACCCTCGGTAATGGCTTTCCAAAAGGCTTCTTTCCCATGGCCTACAGGGGTAATACAGCCAAGACCTGTTACTACTACTCGCTTTTTCATATAAAAACCTCCTTTACCGGGAACCGGTAATTCCCGGTGCAGATCGACTAGGAATCCGATCCCTTTTATGGTATGTCTTTTATCAGATAAGGAGCCCCCTCCGGGGCTCCCCTGTCCAAGGATTTATTTGTTGTTTTCTACGTAGTCTACGATATCTCCGATATTTTTAAATCCTTCCGCTTCCTCATCGGGAATTTCAATGCCAAATTCGTCTTCAATGGCCATAATAATTTCCACTGCGTCCAGGGAATCCGCTTCCAGATCGTTAATCAGTGAAGTTTCTCTTTTAATTTCCTGGCTTTCCTCTAGTCCTAACTGCTCTACGATAATTTCTTTTACTTTTTCAAATGTCATGTTGTATTCCTCCTAATATTTTTTGTGTTTTATTTTTATTGATTAAGCCGGGGCTACATCACCATGCCGCCATCCACATGGATGACCTGTCCGGTGATATAGTCGGCGTCTTCACTGCTTAAAAAGCTTACCAGTCTTGCCACATCCTCAGGCTTTCCGGGACGCTTCAGCGGTACATTTCGAAGCATTTCCTCCTTGGCCTTATCGGAGAGGACATCGGTCATATCGGTTTCGATAAAGCCCGGTGCAATGGCGTTGACGGAGATGTTTTTTCCGCCGAGTTCCTTGGCTATGGATTTGGTAAATCCGATGACCCCGGCTTTGGATGCGCAGTAATTGCCCTGTCCGGGATTACCCATTACCCCCACCACGGAGGACAGGTTTATGATTTTTCCATACTTTTGCTTGATCATTTTTCTGGCCACGGCCTTGGTCATCATGAAAACCCCTTTAAGGTTGACATCCATTACCCCGTCCCAATCCTCTTCCTTCATGCGGATTAAAAGATTGTCCTTGGTAATACCGGCGTTGTTTACTAAAATATCCAGCGTATCAAAGTTGTCGTTAAAGGTAGTGATCAGATTTTCCACATCGGCGGCGGCGGTCACATTGCCTTTGATCGATAAAGCCTTGACCCCGCAGCCTTCAATTTCTTTTACCACTTCCATGGCTTTACTTTCATTGCTGGTAAAGTTGATTGCCACATTGGCTCCCTGTTTTGCCAACTCCAGCGCAATGGCTTTTCCAATTCCTCTGGAGCCGCCGGTTACCAGTGCATTTTTGCCTTTTAGTCTCAAATGAATGCCTCCTTATACTCGAATTCTTTGGGTGAGTCCTTTTAAGTCCTGGACATTTTCAATATTCATCATATTTACCGACCGATTGTTATCCTTTGCAATCCGCTTGATAAAACCGCTTAAGGTTTTTCCCGGACCGATTTCAATAAAGGTATCCACCCCTTCAGCCATCATGTATTCCACGGACTCCTGCCATTTAACCGATTGGCTTACCTGGTTTACAAGGTTGGGAATCACCTGACTTTCATGGGTCAGCATCCGGGCTTCGGTATTGGTAATTACCGGTACCTGGGGGCTGCCCAGTCGGGCTTTCAGAAGTTCTTTTTCCAGTTTCATTCCCGCAGGCTTTAACAGACTGCTGTGAAAAGGCGCACTGACCGGCAGAATTACAGCTTTTCTGGCACCCTCGGCCTTGGCAAGTTCCGCCGCCGCTTTGACGCCTTTAATTTCACCGGAGATTACTATTTGGGCAGGGCTGTTGTAATTTGCCACTTCCACTATACCATGGGCAGATGCCTGCTGAATACATCCCAGCAAAAGTTCCTTGGAAAGGCCTAAAATTGCCGCCATAGCGCCTACCCCTTCCGGTACGGCTTCCTGCATATAGCGTCCTCTCTTTTGAACAATTGCCACCGCATCTTCAAAGTCCAGGACCTTGGAAGCCACCAGGGAGGTGTATTCTCCCAGGCTGAGGCCTGCGGTCATATCGCACTGAATGCCTTCTAATTCCAATACTTCCAGCATTGCCGCCGACGTCGTTAAGATGGCGGGCTGGGTGTTTTCGGTCTTTTTCAGATCTTCCTCGGAGCCCTCAAAACATAGTTTTTTCATATCCATTCCTAAACGGTCACCGGCCTGATCAAAAATGTCCCGTGCCGCGGGAAATGCCTCATAAAATTCTTTTCCCATACCGGAGTACTGCGCACCCTGCCCCGGAAATACAAAAGCTACTTTACCCATAATTACCCCTCCTTAATGATGTTTGCGTTTCGCTGACTGTATACGGCGACATCGCTGATAATTTCTTCGATGATCTCTTTACAGGGTTTAATGTCTTTTATAAGCCCTGCTACCTGGCCTGCCATTACCGAGCCGCTGTCCACATCGCCGTCGACCACCGCAAGTCTCAGTTTTCCAATCCCCGCCTCTTCCAGGGCTTCCTTTGAAGTGTTCAGTTTTTCCAGTCTGATGAATTCTTTTGTAAAGTTGTTTCTAAGTACTCTTACGGGATGACCGGTGCTCCTTGCGGTGACCACCGCGTCCCGATCCTTAGCGCTTAGAATCTTTTGTTTGTACTTATCATGGACGGTGCATTCCGTAGAGCAGATAAACCGGGTACCGATCTGCACCCCTTCTGCACCGAGGCTGAGGGCTGCAAGCATTCCTCTTCCGTCGGCGATGCCGCCGGCGGCGATCACCGGGATGTTCAGCGCGTCCACCACCTGGGGGGTCAGAGACATTGTGGTAAGCTCTCCGATATGTCCTCCGGCTTCGGTTCCTTCAATAATTACCGCGGCAGCACCGATTTTTTCCATCCGCTGGGCCAGAGCCACAGAGGGGATCACCGGCAAAACTTTTGTACCCGCGGCTTTTAGACGTTCCATGTATTTTCCGGGGTTTCCGGCTCCGGTGGTAATCACCGGTATTTTTTCTTCTATTACTAAATCGATAATATCATCCACAAAGGGGGAGAGAAGCATTACGTTTACTCCAAAATCCTTATCGGTTAAGGTTCTTGCCCGGTGGATTTCCTTTTCAATGATTTCCCTTGGCGCGTTCCCTCCGGCGATGATTCCAAGGCCGCCGGCCTCGGATACCGCGGCTGCCAGGTCCGCATTGGAAACCCAGGCCATGCCTCCCTGGATAATCGGATAGGTTATATTCAGTATTTCAGTAATTCTTGTTTTCATTATCTACACCTCTTTTGACCATTTTATTAAGCTCGATCCCCAGGTGAGTCCGCCGCCAAAGGCCACCAGTAAAATATTCTCGCCCTTGATCAGTTTCCCTTCCTTTGCCGCCTCATCGAGGGCTACGGGAATGGATCCTGCGGATAGATTTCCGTATTTATGGAGATTGACGTATACTTTATCCTTTGACAGCTTCAGCCGTTTTGCCGCGGCATCGATGATTCTGATATTCGCCTGATGGGGTACTAAAAAGTCCACATCGTCAATATTCATACCGCTTTTTTTCAGCACTTCCAGGGAGGACTGCCCCATAATCCTAACGGCAAACTTGAATACTTCATTGCCGTCCATTGCGATATAATGCAGTTTATCTTCCACGCTTTGATGGGTGGCGGGAATTCTTGAACCTCCGGCGGGCTGTTTTAATACTTCTCCCTTAGCACCGTTCGCCCCAAGGGTAATGCCCTGAATTCCATAGCCCGCTTCCACTTCCTGAAGCACAGCGGCTCCCGCCCCGTCTCCGAAAAGCACACAGGTATTCCGGTCTTCCCAGTTCATGATCTTACTGAGGGTCTCGGCGCCGATGATCAGCGCATTTTTCGCCATGCCTCCCCGGATCATGTTCTCCGCCACGGACATGGCGTAGACAAAACCGGAACAGGCGGCTTCAATATCAAAGGCGATGGCCTTGGAGGCCCCCAGATTTTTTTGCACAATGCAGGCCGTCGATGGAAAGGCCATATCCGGCGTCACCGTGGCTACAATAATCAGATCCACATCCTCCGCCTGCAGTCCGCAGTCGGCTAAGGCTTTTACTGCGGCCTCGGTGGCCAGGTCCGATGTGGCCGTATTTTCATCGGCAATATGTCGACTGCCGATTCCGGTACGGGAACGGATCCATTCGTCGGTGGTATCCACCATGGTCTCTAAATCTTTGTTGGTCAGAATCTTCTCCGGTAAGGCCTTGCCGGTACCGGTAATGCCAATACTCATTTTATGGTTCAATTCATCATCTCCTAATTTATAAGGGCTGCTTCGATTTTCTCAACGATTTTTTCATCGGCAAATCCTTTTCCCTGACGCAGGGCATTTTTAATGGCCTTTCCGTCGGAGCTGCCATGGGCTTTAATCAGGACCCCCTGAACCCCTAAAAACGGGGCGCCGCCATGTTCTGTATAGTCATAGTCCTTCTTAATTTTTCGAAGTTCCGGCTTTAGAATTCCCGCCGCTATTTTCGTTAAAAAGGACTTGGTAAATTTCTCTTTTAGTAAATCAAACACCGTCATAAAGACCCCTTCGGTAAGCTTCAGAATAATATTTCCGGTAAAGCCGTCGCATACGATCACGTCGGTTTTTCCCCGGGGCAGATCCCGGGCTTCAATGTTTCCGGTAAAGTTCAGGGAACTTTCCTCTAAAAGCTCGTAAGCCGCTTTGGTAAGTTCGTTTCCTTTTCCCTTTTCTTCCCCCACATTGGCCAGGGATATCTTGGGATTTTCAATGCCGAGGATATGCTTGGCATAAAGGCTTCCCATGATTCCGAACTGCAGCAGATGAGCGGCCTTACACTCGGTATTGGCCCCTCCGTCAATCAGGACCGATGCTCCCTGCTGATGGGGAAAAACCGGGGCCAGGGCAGGGCGGTCAATCCCTTTGATCCGGCCGAGGATAAAGAGCCCTCCGGCCAGCAGCGCTCCGGTATTGCCTGCGGAAATCACAGCTTCCGCCCGCCCTTCCTTTACCAGATTCAGGGCCACCACCATGGAAGAATCTTTTTTCCTTCTGACGGCTTTTACCGGTGCATCGTCATTTTCAATTTTTTCCGTACAGTGAATGATTTCAATTTTATCTTTTTCGTATTCATACTGCATAAGTTCCTTTGAGAGTACTTCCCGGTCTCCTGTAATCAAAACGGTGACGCCGAGCTCTTTTATGGCCTCCAGGGCACCCTTTACAGTGGACTGCGGCGCATGGTCTCCTCCCATGCCGTCAATAGCCAGTATCATGTAAACCCCTCCTGCTTTTTCTATCGTTAATGGTTCCTTAGGGATTATTACTTGTTTTATTCTTCGTCTACATCCATGCTTAAGGATACGAAAATGAATTTACCCCGGAAAACCTGCTGTTGATTGACCGTGATTTTCACATGAACGAAGTGTTTGTTTCCGCGAATTCGTACAAGTTCCGCTTTTGCGACTAATTTGTCGCCTAAGTATATGGGTTTTAAGTATTTTATGTTCGCCACACCGGTCAGGGCCACATCGGCGTCGATCACGGCCATGGCCAGGGACTCCGCATGGGCAAAGATGTGATGGCCCCGGACGATATTGGTTTTTTTAAAAGCCATCCCCTCCGTGGTCTCCAGAATAGAGATTCCCTGTTTTCCCAGGGTTAAATCGATCAGCTCTCCCACGATCTCGGCCCCCACCATGCTCCGGACCTTTTCGTAATTTCCCTCGGCCACGTTTCGAAAACGTTCCCGAAGTTCGGGAATGCCAAGTTCCATCCGGTCCAGGCGAAGGGTCTGTATGCTGACGCCAAAGGCGGATGCCAATTCTTCATCATTCTGAAAGGGATCCTCTTTGATCATTTCCTTTAATTTTTCCTGCCGCACCTTTTTAGAAACACGTTTTTTGTTACTCATTCCAACAGCTCCCCCGCTTTTAGCACTAATAATTAGTACCTAGTCATAAAGACAGTATATAGTATCCCAATCTAAAAATCAATGATTTTTTTATTTTTCTGCAGCTCCTGTCCGTCCAAAAATCGCTGCCTGATAATCTTCATAAAAAAATAGCAATGTATGGCTACATTACTATCTTCTTAAGGTTTTTGACTATTCAGTTTCAACCACTTCTTTACCCTTGTAGTGTCCGCAATCCGGACATACTCTATGAGATAATTTGGTTTCTCCACAATTTGGACAATTAACAAATCCTGGTGCTGAGAACTTCGAGTTAGCAGCTCTTCTCATGTTTTTCTTTGATTTACTGGTTTTGCGCTTTGGTACTGCCATTGACTTACACCTCCTTAATCTTCATTCAATAAGCCCTTGAGCTTTGCAAGTCTTGGATCAATGGTTTGTTCAGGTTCCTCACGGGGCGTACAGTTACAACTTCCCTCTTCCAGGTTTTGACCACAACTATTACAAATCCCCTTGCAGTTTTCCCTGCAAAGAGGTTTCATGGGCGCTTTCATTATAAGCTCTTCAATGATGACTTCCTCTAAATCCATCACATCTCCATCCACCACTAAAATGTCTTCTTCCTCGTCCATCTCTTCGGCTTCCTTAGAGGTTACAATTTCATAATTCAGTTTCAGCTGTAAGGGCTCTTCAAAATCTTTCAGACACCGGCTGCAGCTGCTTTCTATCAGAGCGTTAGCCGTGAAATTTAAAAACATTCCGTCCCGGGTGAAGTAAATTCTGCCTTTTCCCAGAATCGGCGCTTTGATTTTCAGGCTGTGAACCCCTTCAATCGACTCCAAATCAATACGGACCTCGAGATCCAGGTACTGATCATTTTCTTCTTTTGCTTTTCTAAGATTTATTCTCATTATAACCCACCTCTTGAGCATTGACAAATTTGATTATACAAACCAATTAAGGTTTTGTCAAGTACTTATATTTGACAGGCTCTAAAAGAACGAAGCCCTTTTTGGTTAAGGACTTCGTTCCACAGCTTACCTTGCAGTTTCAGTCATTTTTATACCAGGCTTAAGGTTTCCCGTGCAATGGCCAGCTCTTCGTTGGTAGGCACTAAGATCACCTTTGTGGTGGAATCCTCCGTGGTGATGACGGTTTCTTTGCCCCGCACGTTGTTTTTGTCCGGATCCACTTTGATTCCTAAGAATTCCAGGCCTTGACAAATCGCTTCCCGGGACTCCGGAGAGTTCTCCCCAAGACCCGCAGTAAATACCACCGCGTCCAATCCGCCCATTTCCGCAGCGTAGGCGCCGATGTATTTTTTCACCCGTTTATGATAGACATCCAGGGCCAGCTGGGCTCTTTTATTGCCCTTATCCGCCGCCTCTTCGATATCTCTGAAATCGCTGGATACTCCGGATATTCCCAGAACGCCGGATTTTTTGTTCATCACATTATTCAGTTCTTTATAATCCATCCCCTCTTTTTCCATTAAAAAGGTGGTGATGGCCGGGTCCATATCTCCGCACCGGGTGCCCATAGCCAGGCCTTCCAATGGGGTAAAGCCCATGGATGTATCGATGGATTTTCCTCCGTCCACCGCTGCAATACTGGCTCCGTTTCCAAGGTGACAGGTTACGATCTTTAAGTCTTCAATGGGCTTGCCGAGGACTTCCGCCGCCTTCATCGCCACATACTTATGGGAAGTTCCGTGGAAACCGTATCGTCGGATTTTATGGGTTTCGTAGTACTCATAGGGCAGGGCATAGATGTAGGAATCCTCGGGCATGGTTTGATGGAAGGCGGTATCAAATACACCCACCATTGGAAGTCCCGGAAGAATTTCCTGGCATGCATAAATCCCCATTAGGTTCGGAGGATTGTGAAGCGGTGCAAGTTCTGAACATTCTTCCAGCGCATCAATTACATCCTGGTTAATGATTACGGAACCGGAGAATTTTTCACCGCCGTGGACCACCCGGTGACCCACCGCGCTGATCTCTTCCATCGATGCAATCGCTCCGTGCTCTTTATCCACTAAGGCCTCTAATACATACCTAATGGCATCCTTGTGATCCTTCATTGCCTCTTCAATCTTTACCTTTCCGTTGCTTTCCGATTCGTGCTTGAGGAAAGACCCTTCGATCCCGATTCTTTCGGCAATCCCCTTCGCCATCAGATGTTCATTTTCCATGTTGATCAATTGATACTTCAGCGAAGAACTTCCACAGTTCAGTACTAAAATTTTCATAACTTGCAGCCTCCTTAGAATTTTCTTAGTGCAGGGTGTTATTGAAGCGGTTTATAAATAATTTTTATTGATAAATATTTATCCATTTATTAATCTAACACTAATTATAATAATAGATTTTCCTGATTTTATCAAGGATTATCATGATTTTATATGGTTTTTTTTACCGCTGTGATATAATCACTAAAAGAATAAAGAAATCCTCAAATCATTCCCTTTAATTTTTCCATCCTATTTCTTTAGAACGGTTTAAATGATGAATTACGGGAGGCATTTTATGAAAGTTCTTGGTGTGGTCACGGAATATAACCCGTTTCATAACGGTCATAAATATCATATTGAAAAGTCCAAGGAAATTACCGGCTGCGAACATACGGTGGCCGTGATGAGCGGGCATTTTCTCCAGCGGGGAGAGCCGGCGCTTCTGGATAAATGGCGCCGGGCGGAAATGGCGGTGCACGCCGGTGTGGATTTGGTACTGGAAATTCCAACGGTCTATGCCTGTGCCACGGCGGAGTTTTTCAGCTACGGCAGCCTGCAGGTTCTAGAGGGTACCGGTATTGTTACAGACCTTTCCTTCGGCTCCGAGCATGGGGCGCTGCCGCTGCTGCAAAAGATTGCCGCCGTCCTTGTGGCAAACCCCAAGCCCTACGAAAATTATCTTAAAGCCTCCTTAGCCATGGGAAAACTGTTTCCCGTGGCCCGTTCCGAAGCCCTGTCCCGTTATCTTAGCGAATCAAAAGACCTGCAGGCGTCGGAAACCCTGCTGCTGGACAGGGTTTTAAAAAGTCCCAACAATATTTTGGCGATTGAATATTTAAAAACTCTGCTTAGAACTAAAAGCGCCATTACACCCCATACCCTCCGGCGCAGGAGCGCCGAGTATCACGACCGGCATATTCAGGGCTCCATCGCCAGTGCCACCGCCATTCGGGAGCATCTGCTGGCCGGTAAGGGTATCGATGCCCTTGCCGGGGTACTGCCCAAGGCATCCTACAGCCTGTTAACCGCCGCAATAACCGATGGGGGGGCTCCGGTCTTTTTTCATCACTTTCAGACCCTTCTCCTCGGCCTCCTTAGACGGAGCAGCCCCGCTGATCTTAAGCTGATTTTTGACGTTACCGAAGGGATGGAAAACCGCCTTTTCGAGGCGGGGAAGAATACTTCCTCCCTCCATGAACTGTTGGACCGGGTCAAAACCAAACGGTATACCTACACCCGGATCCAGCGGATTTTGATCCATCTGCTGCTGGACCTTCGAAGAGAAGACCTGATCTTGTACAACCAAAGGGGAGGCCCGAAGTATCTCAGGGTACTGGCCTTTAATGATAACGGCCGGGGGCTTCTAAAAAAAATGCAAAAGAGGAGCCGCCTTCCGATCATTACCAACCTGAAGCATTATGATCCGAAAACCCCCTTGGAAAAATCCATGATTCAATACGATATCCGAGCCACGGATCTGTATACCCTGGGCATGAAGAATCCCCGGTTCAGCACTTACGGCCTGGAATATAAAACCCGTCCCCGCTACGTGAAAATTACGGAAGGACCGGCCATTGATTAACCGGCAAAACCCCAGGAAAATCCAAGGAAAATCCAAGGAAAATCCAAGGAAAAAGGGAATGGATTATTCATCCATTCCCTTTAATTCGCTTCGATTTTTCTGCAGGGTTTCCAGCAGCTCCCGAAGGGAACCTTCCACCCCTTCCAGTACTTCATCGGCATAATCCCGGGCACCAAGGCGCATTTCCTTTGCACTTTCCTGGGCCTGCTGAATAATATCTTCTCCCCGTTCCTTTGCAATTCTTGCAATTTCATTGTCATCCACCAGGGAATTAATATGTTTGTGGGCTTCTTCAATGATGGTATCCGCATCATTTTGGGCCTCGGCTAAGATCCTTTGGCGTTCCTCTTTAATCCATTTGGCCTGTTTCAGCTCATCGGGAATCTGAACCCGCATTTCCCTGATAATTTCCAGGACTTCCTCTTTATCCACCATCGCTTTTTGCGCAAAGGGAATTGAAGAACTCTCTTCAATTACATCCTCCAGCATATCGAGAAGCTTTAACACATCCATTTACCTTCCCCCTTCGTTTTCCTTTAATTTATCATAGACTGCTTCCTTCACCCTATCGGGCAGGAGTCCTTCAATACACCCTCCAAATTTTGCCACTTCCTTTAACAGACTGGAACTTAAAAACGAGGTTTTGTTGCTGGTCATTAAAAAAACCTTTTCCACTTCCTTGGCGAGTTTCTTATTCATCAAAGCCATTTGAAATTCATACTCAAAGTCGGAGACCGCCCTTAACCCCTTAATAATCGCATCCGCCTTTTGCTCTTTCGCATAATTGATTAACAGGCCGGAAAAATGATCCACTTCCACATTGTCATAGTCTTTTACACTCTCTTCGATCATTCTTACCCGTTCCTCTACGGTAAATAACGATTTTTTGTTGGGGTTGTTCAATACCGACACAATGAGTTTATCACAAATCCTGGAACCTCTATGTATAATGTCTAGGTGTCCATTGGTGATCGGATCAAAACTACCGGGATAAATTCCTTTTTTCAACGCTGCCACCTCCTGGGGACGACTCCGGGTTTTTCTTTAGGATTCGAATAATGGTATTTCCGTATTTTTTCTCTTTCCATAACAGGTACTGCTCTTCGGATGTTGTTAACGTCTCCCTATGGTCCTGTTCAACAATGATTAATCCCCGGGGACTCAATAGGTCTTCCTTTTCAATCAGTCTCAGGGCCTCCCCGGCCAGTCCTTTTTTATAGGGGGGGTCGAGAAAAATCAAATCAAAGGTTTTCCCCTGGCCCTTCAAGGTTGTAAGGGCCCTTTGGTAATCCATGGAAAGAACGCTGCTGCCGGCGGTAAGTTTTGTTTTGGCTAAATTATCGCTGATCACCTGAATGCTGTCCCGCTGTCCGTCAACGAAACAGCACTCCGCCGCACCCCGGGACAGAGCTTCAATCCCCAGGGCACCGCTGCCGGCAAAGAGATCCAGTACTTTTGCATCCAAGACATACAGCTGGATCATATTGAATATGGATTCTTTGATCCGGTCCAGGGTTGGCCGGGTACTCTCTCCGGGCAGCGAATGCAGCCGCTGTCCTTTTGCACTTCCTCCGATAACTCTCATAACCGATATAATCCTCTCTATAAATAATTTATGGTTTTTTTATAATTAATCCCGATACCGCTGCAGTTTATCCTCCAACAGACTTCGAAGGTCACGATTTTTCTCCAGGGAGAGCATCGGATCCTCCCGCAGCAGTTCCGCTACATCCCGCTGTACTTTTGTTAAAATATTCTGATGGCGAAAAAAGTTGGCAATTTTTAAATTGTAAATCCCATGCTGGCGTAGACCGAAGAGTTCTCCGGGACCCCGGATTTCCAGATCCTTTTCGGAAATCAAAAACCCGTTATTGGTCTTTTCCATAATTCCCAGCCGCTGCAGGGTATGGTCTTTTACCTCATGATGCAGTAAATAGCAATAGGACTGATGCTCTCCCCGGCCGATTCGACCCCGAAGCTGATGGAGCTGGGCCAGACCGAAGCGTTCGGCATTTTCAATGACCATTACGGTGGCATTGGCCACATCCACCCCTACTTCCACCACCGTGGTGGCAACCAGAACCTGAAGTTCCTGATTGGTAAATTGCTGCATTATTTCTTCTTTTTCCGTATAGGTCATTTTACCATGTAAAAGCCCAACTTTATAGTCTTTTAGTATATTTTTCTTTAAACGGTTGTGCAGTTCCGTGGCGGCATTCAAGTCCAGGGTCTCGGATTCATCGATTAACGGACAGACCACATAGGCTTGGCGTCCCCGGTTCAGCTCATCTTTGATCCCCTGGTAGACCGTGTCCCGCTGGCTGTTGGGACAGGCCTTCGTCTCGATGGGTTTTCTGCCCTTGGGCATCTGATCAATTACCGAGACCTCCAGATCCCCGTAGAGGATATAGGCCAAGGTTCTTGGAATCGGCGTGGCGCTCATCACCAGCACGTGGGGATTGTTTCCTTTTTTTGAAAGGGTTTTCCGTTGCCGAACCCCGAAACGATGCTGCTCATCGGTAATCACCAGGGATAAATTCTGAAACTCCACTTTTTCCGAAATTACTGCGTGGGTACCCACCACCACATCAACCCGGCCTTCTTGAATTTTTTCCTGCATCCGTTTTTTATTTTTCCCGGTAAGACTGCCGGTCAGCAGACCTACGGAAATTCCCAGGGGATTTAAAAATTGCCGGAGGGTCCCGTAGTGCTGTTTCGCCAGGATTTCCGTCGGTGCCATCATGGCCCCCTGGGTGCCGCTGGCCACCGCCGCGACCAATGCGGCCATGGCCACAACGGTTTTCCCCGAACCCACATCCCCCTGCACCAGGCGGCTCATCGGTACTTTTCTTCCCAGGTCCCTCTGCACTTCCCCGATAACGGTTTTTTGGGCCCCGGTGGCTTCAAAGGGCAGGGATTTTAAAAAGCCCTGCACTTCCCTTTCCCCCCCGAGTACGGTGCCTTCCTCGACTAAGACTTTGGCTTTTTTATAGTTCAGTGTAATGACCAGATAAAAAAACTCTTCATAAATCAGGCGGTACTTTGCCACTTTAAGGCCCTGGGCATGCCTTGGAAAATGGATATGTTCCAGGGCCGTCAGCCGCTGACAGAGCTTGTTTTCCCTAATAAGACTCCGGGGAAGGTTCTCAAAGGTCTCTTCATTTTCATCCTTTTCTTTCAACGAGTCCAGCAGCATTTTAATAAGTTTTACCAGCTCTTTTTGGCTGAGATCCTTTGTTAAGGGATAAATCGGAAAAATTTCCTGCCAGGAGGACCCTTGAGGATCCCCCAGCAGTAAAAAGTCGGGATTGGCAACTTCCATGCCCCGGGGGCCTCTTTTTACCTCGCCGTAGATCCGAAGGCGGGTTCCCGGTGTGATTTTCTGACTGAGGTAGGCCTGGTTAAAAAAGGTAATCAGGATTCTTCCGGTATCGTCCTGACCCACCAGCTGCAGCAGGGAAGGACCCCGACCGAAACTTCTCCGTTTTTTTAACGGATGGACCTGCAGTTCCAGAGCGGTTTTTTCGCCCTCCCTCAGTTCCTTTACTTTTTTTATTTCCCGGCGGTCTTCGTAGCCCCGGGGAAAATGATACAGCAGATCTTCCAAGGTTTCGATGTTCAGCTTCAATAGCCGCTGCTGCTTTTTCGGACCCACCCCTTTTAATGTACTGATATTTTCGTATAAACCCTGCACGTCCGTCCCCTCTTTCCTGTAAGCGGCTTTAGGCTTATTACTGCTGCCCTTAGGCTTTCAATTACTTCTCTACAAACAGAATAAGAAACAGAGACTGTTTCTTATTCTACGGAAAACAAATAATAATATAAGGGCTGACCGCCATAATATACTTCCACTTCACAGTCGGGATAGGCTTTTTCAATCTTTGTCTGAAGCTTTCCTGCGGCTTTTTCATCAATGTCCTCTCCATGGAAAAGGGTGATGATTTCGTGGTCTTTGGTCACCAGTTTTTCCAGCAGTTCCATTGACACCTTTTCCACATTCCGTCCAACGGCTTCAATGCTTCCATTGCCGATTCCGATGATGTTGCCTTTTTTGATCTTTTTATCATTAAACACCGTATCCCTAACCGCATAGGTTACCTGACCGGTTTCAATTTCTTCCATGATCCCGGTCATCTCCTGAAGATTCTCTTCGGGAGAATGGCTCGGATTAAAACCGATCATGGCGGTAATGCCCTGGGGTATGGTTTTGGTAGGAATGACCATGACATTTTTCTTGGAAAGCTCCTTGGCCTGGGTCGCCGCCATAATAATGTTGCTGTTGTTCGGCAGGATATAGATGTTTTTCGCATGGATTTCCTCAATGGCTTTCATAAAATCCTCGGTGCTGGGGTTCATGGTCTGGCCCCCCTTGATTACATAATCCACATTGAAATCCTTAAAGATTTTTTCAATGCCCTCACCGATGGATACCGTTATGAATCCGTAGTCCTTTTCTTCTGCCGGGGCTTTTCCCGGATGCTTTTCTTTAAACTGCATCCGCATATTATCAATTTTAATATCCGATAAGTAGCCAAGGGCCATGGCCTCTTCCATTACTTCCCCGGGATGATTGGTGTGAAGATGAACTTTGATCAGACTCTCATTTCCAACCACCAGCATGGAATCTCCCTGATGCTGGATTTTATCCCGAAAGGCTTCCGGATCCGCGCCATCGGTATTGATAATAAACTCGGTACAATAGGCAAATTCAATATCCCCGCTTACATTCATTTCATGCACGTGCTCGACACTCTTTTGGATAATATCAATATCATCGGTGCTGACGACTTCTCCCTTGAGGACGCCCAGAATACCCAGGTAGATATAGATCAGCCCTTTTCCGCCGGAATCCACAACACCGGCTTCCTTAAGTACCGCCAGCATATCCGGGGTCCGCTTTAGGGTGTTCTCCCCCTGATAGATGACTTTTTCCAGAAAATCTTCGATATCGGTTTCTTTTTTAGCGATTTTTACCGCATATTCCGCACTTTCCCGGGCCACGGTCAGAATCGTTCCTTCCACCGGTTTCATTACCGCTTTGTAGGCCGTATCCGCACCCATTTTAAGGGCGTTGGCCAGATCTTCGGTATTCAGGGCCTCTTTACCCTTTACCCCTTTGGCAAACCCTCTTAAAAGCTGGGAGAGGATTACCCCGGAATTTCCCCGGGCGCCCATTAGGGAACCGTTGGCTGCCGCCTCGGCGATCTCTTCGATATCGTCATTTTTCACGGCTTTGACTTCCTTCATTGCTGACTGCATGGTCAGGGACATATTTGTTCCCGTATCCCCGTCGGGGACAGGAAAAACATTTAAATCATCCACAATCGCTTTATTTTTTTCCAGTGAATGAGCACCGGAGATAATCATATCTTTTAGCATTGAACCTGAAATTTCTTTTGTTCCCAACTGCGATCCCTCCATCCTCTATTTTTCAACGCGAATTCCCTGAACATGGATGTTGACCTTATCCACTTTCATTCCCGTCAGATTTTCAATATTGTATTTCACTTTTTCAATCACGTTATTGGCCACGACCGATATCTTTGTTCCAAATTCCACAATGATAAAAAGATCCACAGTAATAAGGTTGTCCTTGGTGGTGATTTTCACACCTTTACTGGACTGCTCCCGTTTCAGCAGTTCAACAATTCCCCCCGCTGCAGATTTTGCAGCCATTCCCACAAGACCATAGCATTCCATCGCTGCGGTACCGGCGATTGTTGCAAGTACATGCTCATCAATAACGATTTCTCCGTATTGACTGATAATTTTCCCTGACATCATAAAACCTCCTTTAGAATAGTTGCTCTTATTTTCATTTCATGGTATTTTATAAAGTGAGACTTAAAGAAGAAGTCTTTAAAGGAACTATGAAAAGTTTTCTAACCTTTATTTTATAATAATCTCATCAATAGTGCAACCGGAGATGATCTGAAAAGCTTTGGCGCAAAAATAAAAAGCTTGCCAAAGTCCGTTTCTCATGATAACATTATAGTGTTTTAAAGGTTTAGACAACCCTTGGAGGAGGTGTAGATAATGGCTAAGGTTTGTGCAGTTTGCAATAAAGGAGTAGTATCTGGACATAGAGTAAGCC
>SKOH01000102.1 GCA_007120165.1 Clostridiales bacterium | reverse complement strand
TTTTATCTTTGTCATGCAGCCGGAGTCTTCTTCCCTTGAAGAAACCCAGCGTTCCTCTAAGGATCTTGAAGAGCTCGGCATTTATACCGGGCATCTGATCATAAACGGTTTGATCCCCGAAGAAGAGGCGGTGGTACCATTCTTTAAAGGAAAATTCGATCGTCAGCAACAGATCATCGAAAAAACCCGGAACATTTTTTCCGAAGTACCGATTAAAACCATGGAACTTTTTGATCGTGAATTAAAGGGAATTTCGATGTTTGAAAAATGCGGAGAAAAACTTTATAAGGAGGCGGCTTATGAACCTCAACCATAAGATTCTTTACCCCGTGAAGGGGCAACAAAAGAATATTTTCTTCTCGGGAAAAGGCGGCGTTGGAAAAACTTCCATGGCCTGCATCACCGCTGTGGAAACCGCAGCAAAAGGTTTTAAAACCCTGCTTCTTACCACGGATCCTGCCTCTCATATCGGAAGCGTATTGGACTGCCCGATCACCGACCATATTACCAATGTGGAAGGTCAGGACAATCTTTATGCGGTAAAGATCGATCAGAAAAAAGCCACCGAAGAATACAAAGAACAGGTGCTGAAAGATGCCAGGGAAAAATTTGATAAAACCACGATTATGGCGATGGAAGAAGAACTCGATTCCCCCTGCACCGAAGAGATGGCATCGTTTCAAAAGTTTGTGGACTACGCCGGCGGCGCGGACTTTGAAGTGATTGTGGTAGACACCGCCCCCACCGGTCACACCCTTCGACTGTTGGAGCTTCCCATGGACTGGAGCAAGCAGATTCAAATGAAAGCCGGTGTATCCACCGGGATCAGCAAAGAAGACCAGGCCCAAAAAGATCGTTTTGACCGGGTCATTGACATGATGAAGGATCCGGAAAAAACCACCTTCTCCTTTGTGATGTATCCGGAAAAAACTCCGATTGTAGAGGCCCATCGAGCCTCTAAGGAACTGAATACCTTAGGTATTGAAACCCAGTTGGCGGTTGGAAACCTCATCATTCCTGAAGAGCACGCAGTAACCCCCTTCTTTAAGAATCGACGGGAGATGCAGCTGAAATATTTAGCAGAAATGAAAGCAACGTTCCCTAAGGCTGCACACTTGGAAGTACCGATGTATGGAGAGGAAATCAAAGGGTTAAGGATGTTAAGAGAGATCGGCAAAAGTATTTTCAAGTAATAACGCTGTCTTTTTCTAATTATGCTTTTTCTAATTATGCTTTTTCTAATGATGCTTTTCACACTTTACAGCAGTAACAGTTATGCTTACAATAGAAAGTACAAACTTTAAGTATTATATACAATCTTTAAGCATTTTATACAAACTTTAAATATTATAAATGAAAATAGGAGGCAAACCCTTATGGAAGAAAAAGTAACGGTATGGATGTTGGGTATGAAGGACGACCCGGTTTCAGAACCCTGCGGCTGAGGACCGAGCACAAGCTGCGATCCCAGTGGGGATCCAAATGAACCAACCATGCAAGAAGTTTATGAGAATATGGTACTGACCATTAAAAACAGCCCGGTTGCCGACAAGACGGAAACCAAATTTATTGATTTAATGAGTGATGACGCTGATAACTACCCGGACCAGCTGAGACTTGTGGATCGGGGATACCAGCTTCCCATCACCTTTGTCAACGGAAGTGCCCGCTTTTCCGGAAAAATCGATGAACAAAAGCTGATAGAATATATTGAGCAAGCAGCTAAAGTATAGTAACCATCGTTTATAAGAAAGCCTACTGCAATGCTGTCTGACAATAGCGATAACTGACCTGAAAAAGGGATTCTCACTAAGTACCACACTTGGTTGGAATCCCTTATTTTTATAGAGTTCATACATTTTTGGCGTTGATTATTCTTTCGATTAATGGGTATTCTTGTCTTATCAAATGCCGCAGTTCATCAGAAAACGAAGGAGTGATTATATGGCCAATAAGTCTTCGAATTCCAATAGTTCCAACAGCAATGTCCAGCATGACCGAAAATCCTTTTTAAAATTCGCATTGCCCTCATTATTGGGACTGATCCTGTTCGTGATCCCTCTCCCCTACGACGGAAACTTTACCATCGGTGTCGGCCGCATGGCGGATCTGTTTAGGGAATCCTTTGGGGAAATGCTGCCGGGGTTAATGACCGTGGTGGTGATTCTCAGTGCCCTACTGTCGCTGCTCGCCGTGCTCGTAAAACCGGATTTTGTGATGAGCCGCCCCTTTCTGAAGGATCTGCTGGTGGTGGGTCCCTTATGGTTAATCTCTAGGGTATTAGGTGCAATTTTCATCTTTCTTACCTTTTATGAAATCGGACCGGAATTTATCACCTCCGGCGCCACGGGAGGAACGATTCTTTATGAACTGCTTCCCACCCTTGCCACCTGGTTCTTTTTTGCCGGATTCCTGCTTCCGCTGCTGCTGGACTTTGGGGCCATGGATTACCTCGGTACCCTAATTCGAAAATTTATGCGGCCCTTATTCCGGGTGCCGGGCAGATCGGCTATTGACGGTATCGCTTCCTGGATTGGAAGCGGACCCGTTGGGGTCGTGCTGACGGACAAGCAGTATCAGAAGCGTTTTTATACGGATCAGGAAGCCAGTATTATTTCCGTTTGTTTCTCTATCGTATCTCTCCCCTTTGCCGTGGTGGTGGCCCAGTTTTTGGAACTGCAGCACGTATTTTTACAGTTTTATTTTGCCATCTCCTTTGCCAGCCTGGTGGCGGCCTTAATCCTTCCCCGAATACCTCCGCTTACAGGAAAATCCCAGGATTATTTTAAGGGAGGAGAGAAAAACATCAATGAGGAAGTTCCCGGTGACCGGAGCCTTCACAACTGGGCGGTGGAAAAAGGAATCCTTCGGGCAAAAGATGCCAACGGAGCCACAGGGGTTGTGGTGGACGGCACGAAAACCGTGTTTGATATCTATTTAAGTTTAATGCCGCTGGTTATGGCTTGGGGTACACTGTCTCTAATCATTGTGGAACATACCCCGATTTTCACATGGATTTCCTATCCTTTAATTCCAGTGCTGAATCTGATGCAGGTTCCGGGAGCAGAAGTTGCAGCCCCGGCGGTAGTCGTAGGCTTTGCAGACATGTTTCTCCCCTCCATTTTAGTTGCCAACCTGGAGTTTGAAATCACACGATTTATTATCGGAGCCATGTCCTTTACCCAGTTGGTCTATTTAAGTGAAACCGGTGCGGTAATTCTAAAGTCCAAGATTCCGATGAACCTGTTGGATCTGTTTATTATCTTCCTGCAGCGTACGATCATTACGCTGCCCATCGTCGTATTGATTGCCCATTTTATTTACTAAATTTTTCTTATCATTTAGTTGAAAACATCGAATAACTCTCCGCTGTCATTTTCAAGCAGGAGTTTGCCCTTTGGATAGTTAGAGAGGAATAATTTGAATTTAAAGAAATGAGGTGCTTTGATGAAACATCGATATATTGCAAAACGTTACTGGAAAGATCAGAAAACCCCCATGGGGGCCTCCGATGAGCTGGCAAAAGCCTTTGAGGATGTGATTAATCTCAGTCTCGGGGATCCGGACCAGACCACCCCGGAGTCCGTCATAACCGCCGCCTTCGAAGACGCCAAGGCGGGTCATACCAAATATACGGATTTTCGGGGCGATCCCGAACTGCGTCAGGCCATTCGTAAAATGTATCAGGAAGACTTTACCCTTTCCTTTAGCGATGAAGAAGTAATGGTAACCGCCAGTGCCTGTCTTGGTATGTATCTTGCCCTGGAGGCAATAGTGGACGACGGCGATGAGGTGATTATCCATGAACCCTGCTTCACCCCGTACCCCCAACAGATTCAACTAGCCCGGGGAATTCCGATCTCCTTGGATACCTATGAAGAGGACGACTTTGAAATTGATCCGAACCGATTGGAAGCGCTGATTACCCAGCGAACCAAAGCCTTAGTGGTAAATACGCCCAACAACCCCACCGGGACCTCCTTTAGCCGGAAAACCATGGAGGCCGTAGCAAAGGTCGCCAAAAAACATGATTTAATCGTGATTGCCGATGAAATTTACGGAGCCTACAGCTATCAGCGGGAGTTTATCCCAATGGTTTCAATTCCCGGTATGAAAGAGCGGACCATTACCATCAACAGTTTTTCCAAAGATTATACGATGACCGGATGGCGGGTGGGTCATGTGATCGCTCCGGACTTTATCATTGCCACGATTCAGCAAATTAATGAAAACGTGGTATTTACCGCCCCGTCCATTTCCCAGCGGGCGGCCCTCCATGCACTGGAGCAGCGAAAAACCATCCAGCCGCCGATGGTCAAGGAGTATCGGGAACGGGTATTTTATGCGGCGAAAAGAATTAACGGGTTGAAGAACATGTCGGTACTAAACCCGAAAGGAACCTTTTACCTTTTTCCCAACATCAAAGATACGGGGCTTTCGTCGAAGGAAGTCAGTGCCCGGATTTTACAGGAGGCCCATGTGCTTACCCTGCCGGGGAATGCCTTTGGAAAATGTGGAGAAGGCTATATCCGGATTGCCTGCACCGTAAGTGTTGAAAAGTTGAAAGAAGCCTTTGACCGAATCGAAAAGATGGATTTGTTTCAGTAAATTCCCGAAGAATCCGGCTGACTTTTAAAATCAAAAAGGCCCCTTAAATCAGCAGAAAAACTGATTTAAGGGGTCCTTATCATTTATGAAATCCTACGTTCAAAAGCTGATGGGATAGAACCTTATCGTTGATTGTTTTTAATCTCAATCGGCGGCGCATTGACCAGTTCAAAGGTTGCCGAGGCCAGCTCCACTTCTCCGGAACTGTTTTCAATTTTATCTAAAATAATGGTAAAAAGTTCATCTTTTATTCGTACCCGTTTTTTATAGTCCACCACAAACCGCAGGGTGAATTCCGCCCAGTTGTCGTTGGCAATCAGCATAACCATGGGTTTGGTGCTGGCATTTTCAATTAAAAACTTCCGCACCATCGAATCCCATTGCTCTTCGGCTTCCTTAGAGTAGCTTCCTACTACTTCCTGCGCCGCTTCATAAAGTATTTCCCTTGCCCGGTTATAATTGCTTCCGTATTTTATCGGCACCTTAATTTCATCCCATAGAAACGGAAAATCCGCAGAATAATTATAGACCGGTTCTTTAAAAATAAAACTGTTGGCGATTCTTACAATTCTGCCGTTGTATAAATCACCTTCCACCCATCCGCCGATCTCCATTATGGTGGTTCGAAGAACCCCTACGTCAATAACATCCCCTTTAATCCCTCCAAGTAAAACCCGATCCCCGGTTTTATAAACATCGCTGAATAATATGGTGAACCACCCGGCAATACTTACGATGACCTCTTTTAAAGCAAAGGCGATCCCCGCTCCGGTAATCCCGAAAAAGACGGTTAAGGTGCCTAGACTCTCCCGATAAATGATGGTAATCAACAGGATAATTAAAAAATATCCGATTCCGTTGATGGCCTTTTTCCCCCGATAGGAATTGTTATGATCTTTTATGTATCGGCCGATCTTGGACAGGATCAGATTCTTTATGGAAAGTATAACAATAATCCCAATCAGCACCACTATAAACCGTACCACTAATGGGTTATCTCTCACCATGTCTAAATATTCATTCATGGGAATCCTCCTTAGAAAATCTGTTTATTTTTTATATATACCTTATTTTCTTCAGTTCTACCAGATAATTTCCTGTTAGCCACAATGGTGAACTGTACGATATAGGGAGCTTTTGTTTCACACCAACCGATTGGGGGTATAATTATATACAAAGATCTGTCTTTGGATCGATGGACTTCTATAAAAAGGAGGTGACATAGATGAATAAAAAGTGGGAAGGTAAATGGGAGCAGATACGAGGGAAAATAAAGAAAAACTGGGGTAAGCTTACGGATGACGACTTAAAACAGATCGACGGAGATAAGGACCGTCTGGTAGGAAAGCTTAAAGAGAAATACGGCTATACCAAGGAACAGGCAGAAAAGAAACTGGATGATTTTAATAAAAAAGACAAACAAAAAGATAAATAAGTCTGCACCGCTGATAGAAAAAACCTTCGTCCATCCAACGAAGGTTTTTTTACTAGCACTTTCCAAAATGGCAATCGGGAAAGGTGCAAACTTCACACTTTAAACACTGTCCGCCGTAGCCCAGGGCTACGATATCCCGGCGCTTGATTGTCTCTTTTGCGAAAATCCTGGGTAGTAAAATATCAAATGCCGTGGTATGGGAAAACATTACACAGCCGGGCAGACCGAAAATCGGTGTTCCCTCAAGATAAGCAAGCATCAGCATTGCCCCGGGAAGTACCGGGGTTCCATAGGTTACAATATCCGCACCGGTAGCCTTAATGCCCCCCGGCGTCTTATCGTCCGGGTCCACGGACATGCCGCCGGTGACAATAATCAGCTCCGCACCCTGGGACTTTAACGCGGTAATCGCTTTTTGAATTTCTTCCGTCTCATCGGTCACGATAGTTTTTGCTATTACCTCTCCCGGGTACTGTTGGAGCTTTTGTTCAATCACCGGTCCGAACCGGTCTTTAATTCTTCCTTTGTACACTTCGCTTCCGGTAACGATAATTCCGGTTTTTAATGAATGAAAGGGTTTAACCTCAATCATCGGGGGCAGGACTTTCAGCAGTTCTGCTGCCCGCTCAATTTTGTCTTTGTTGATCACCAGGGGGATTACCCGGCACCCGGCGATCAATCCGTCTTTTTTTATAAAACGGTTTCCATGAATCGTCGCAAAGGAAATCTCGCCTAAATCATTCAGATCAAAGAGCAGCTCTTTGTTAATCTTTAACAGCCCTTCTTCTTCTGCGAGAAGGTTCACCTTCCCTTCGGAAGGTGCCGTCAGACGAACGCCGCGACCTACAGCATTATTTCCTAAGGTAATCGCCGCTTCATCTTCATGCATCTCTTCGGGGGAAATCTCCATTATATAGATATGTTCCTTTCCTATGTTTAACAGCTCTTGAATGTCATAATCCTTTATCACATGGCCTTTTTTAAAAGCCGCGCCTTTGAATTCTCCGGGAACGATTTTTGTAATATCATGTCCCAGCACCATCCCCACCGCATCTTCGGTTTTAATCACTTTCATCGTGGTGCTCCTTTCCCTGTAAGAGTCGTTGCTCATTTGTAAGGATTAGTATATCACAGTTCGCTAAAAAAAGCCTTGTAGGAAATACACAAGGCTTGGTTCCTGCTAAATAGATCTCTGCTTCTTAAAACGCCTTCGGTAAGTGAAAATGGCGACTACTAATCCAATAAGCAATATCACCGGCCAGAGATAAACAAACAGGTATTCAAATCCATAGGGAATATGAAATAACAGAATAATTGGGAGTATAAAAATCATCACGATTCTGCTGATGAGACGATTACTCTTTAACGTTAGCAGCCCTATAATAAGGAGCAGCAGCATCAAAGCGGCTGCCATTCCGTTATGGACTAAGGGATTATTGGTTCCAAAATACAGACCCGATGTGGATACATAATTTATCATCCATTCAGCGTCAGGTAACCCGTCAAGACTTCCCATATACCGCCCCTCACCGGCATTTACCAAGGGGAGGTTTGAATAGATTTCGAAATCATCACTGGGAAGGACCACTTCATAATGAACCGTCACATCCCCCTCCCAAAATGCCGCAGGACTCAGATAGTAGATCTGGGTGTTGATCACATTGATGACCTGCTGAAAGTCATAATATCCTGAATAACTATTGTAGCTTACTTGAAGCTCGGTTGTTCCAGTTTCGTTGAGGAAAACTTCAAAACCGTATCCCATTTGCTGATCTCTGCCGTACCTTCCATGATCCTCATAAAAATACGCAAGTTTCCGATTTCCTACGGGATCGATATTAAAATCCCTGATATCCGCCTGCCAATTTCCGGGAAGGTCACGACCGCTTACCTCGGTAAATTCCCTGATCTCGACTCCACCCGCTGTAGCGGTAAAGTCAGCATCTTCATAATGGTCCGGAAATCTCGGTGTAATAAACAGTAAATCGATATAGCGCTCTTCTCCGCTAGTGTTTTCTAAATGATAAGTAACATCCACCCGTCCCCGGCTGAAGTATTCATCCGATATTTCCAACCGAATCCATTCTTCCGTTAAAGCGACCCCGGTTTCCTCTATAAACACCAACTGCTGATCCCCGGGACTCATAGAGGGCGGTCCGGCGTTGGCCCAAGCGGTAATGCTCATCATTAGCGTAAGCAAAAGAGAAATAATTATAGGCATCGATCTCACTCCCTTTTTTCAGTGTACCCTTATTATTCGACACTAGGGGTTGTTTTCCCTGCTGCTGACGCCAAAGGAAGCGCCAATTTGATGAATTTTCCTAATTATCCCGGGAACTTAATACAGTTTTTTACGTCTAATTAATATAATCGGTATAATGGGTATAATGGGTATAATGGGTATAATGGGTATAATGGGTATAATGGGTAT
>SKOH01000226.1 GCA_007120165.1 Clostridiales bacterium | reverse complement strand
GCCTTTGTTTTAGGTATTATCGCAGGACTTATTGTAGGGGAACCGATCACCGTTATTCAGCCGATAGGTACCTTATTCCTAAGATTGCTTCAAATGGTAGTTATCCCGATCATTATCTTTACTCTTATTACGGCTATGAAAAAACTTACCCCCAATCAGTTAGGACGGGTGGGTGGCCAAACCCTGGTTCTTTATATCGCCACCACCGCCGTGGCCATCGTTATCGGACTGATCATGGCAAATGTCTTCGATCCCGGAACCGGACTGTCCCTGCCGGGAGAGTTCACGATGGATCCATCGGAAGCACCGGGTATGATCGATGTATTTTTAAATCTTGTTCCTCAAAACGTATTCCGGGCCATGGCTGATGCGGAGATTCTTCAGGTATTAATCTTTGCAATTATCTTCGGCGTAGGACTGGCCTTCCTTCGGGAAACCGCCAGCCCGGAAATCCAGATTGGTGTGGATACCATCTTTTCCATTACGGAAACCGCCTCTGAAGTGATGTTTAAAATTGTTCGGGGGGTAATGGAGTTTGGTGTTATCGGGGTTTTCGCACTCCTTGCTACCACCTTTGGAAACACCGGTCCGGAAGCATTGATCGATTTCGGCATCCTGATTCTGGCCTTTGTACTGGGGGTAGCGATTCATATGACTCTGGTATACGGCGTGATCTTTAATACGCTGATTTTAAAAAAATCCCCCCTTCGGTTTATAGCCGGAACCAAAGAAGCCCTGTTAATGGCCTTTGCAACCCGCTCCAGTGCCGCAGTGCTGCCGGTATCAATGAAAGCTGCAGAGGATAATTTGAAAATTGATGAGAGCATTTATTCCTTCACCCTGCCCCTTGGGGCTACCATAAACATGGATGGTACCGCAATGTATCAGGGAGTGGCAGCGATCTTTGCAGCCAATCTTATTGGAGAGAGTTTAACCCTTGCCCAGCAGCTGACCATCGTAACCACCACGGTGCTGGCCAGTATCGGTACCGCCGGCGTTCCCGGAGCAGGTCTGATTATGCTGTCCTTAGTACTTACCCAACTGGGTCTTCCCTTAGGGGTTGTCGCCTTTGTTGCCGGAGTGGATCCGATCCTCGATGCCTTCAGAACCATGAACAACATCGCCGGAGACTTGTCGGTAACCAGTGTGGTGGCCAAATGGAACAATAAAATCAATTTGAATGCCGGAGCCTGGATTGGCGATACGGAGAAGAGTCCGGTTAAAACCGATAAGAGAAAATAAATTAGGTCCGGTGTTGCCACCAAAGCATCCCTTTTATTAAGGGGTGCTTTAATTTTTTCCCAGCCGGAATAAGTTTTTGTGAAAAGAATAATTAATTTTTAAAAAAAATGAACTTCTTTCCACTTTTTTCGTTTTATTTATAAAGAAACTGGAGGTGGCTTATATGATTCAGGAATTTTTCAATAATCTGGAAACCCTGGAGATCGTTTTAATTATTGTACCCCTGGTGGTACTGGAACTGGCCTTAAAGGTTTTATGCTTTTCCATCATCGGCAATCGGGGCGTTCGCAACCTGACCGAGCTTTGGTGGGCGGCCATTGTGCTGCTGGTCAATACCCTGGGCCCTATTGCCTTTTTAATATTCGGACGAAAGGAGTGAAGAGATGATATCGGTAAAGAATTTACAAAAACAGTTTGGGAAACATCAGGTTTTAAAAGGCATCGATTTTACCATTAATCCAGGGGAAATTTATGGATTTCTCGGACAGAACGGAGCCGGTAAAACCACGACGATGAATATTCTCACCGGCCTTACCGCCTACCGGGAGGGAGACATTATCATCGATGGACTGCCCCTGCAGGGAAACATTGAAAAGCTGCAGAAAGTCATCGGTTATTTGCCGGAGGATCCTCAGTTTTATCCCTATATGAAAGGAATAGAGTATCTGGAATACATCGGAAAAATCAGCGGCTACACCCGGGAAGCCATTGACAAAAGAAATCAGGAACTGCTTCAACTGGTGAATCTGACCGAAGCCTCCACCCGGAGAATCGGGGGCTATTCCCGGGGTATGCGCCAAAGACTGGGCCTTGCGGTTTCCGTATACAATCATCCGAAAATTCTCTTTCTCGATGAACCCTCCTCGGCGCTGGACCCCCAGGGAAGAAGGGAACTGCTGGATATCATTCTCGGCCTGAAGGATGAAAATACCACCATTTTTCTTTCCACCCATATATTAAGTGATGTGGAAAAAATCTGTGACCGGATTGCCATTCTCCATGAAGGCACCATCCATCTCGAGGAAAATCTGGAAACCCTCCAGGAACAATATTTACAGCCGATCTATGAAATCCAGTGGGAGGGAGACTGCAGGGCGTTAAAAGAACCGCTGCTGCAGCATTCCTGGGTGGATAAAATCAATATCAACAACAACCAGATGACGCTCTATGTCCATGATCGAAAAAAATCCCAGGGAAAATTACTGGAAGTCCTCAGCGGTTTTCCATTGCCGATAATCTCCCTATCCCTGAAACGATCCAGTCTGGAAGATATCTTTGTAAAGGTGGTGAATGGCAGATGAAAAACTTTTCCCCATACTTTAAAAAGGAAATGCTGGAGAATTTTCGAACCTATCGACTGTTGATCATAGTGGTTGCTTACATCCTTTTCGGACTGATGGAACCGATCATGTATCGGATGCTCCCGATGATTCTGGAGAGTGAAGGGTTTGATCCCGCCATGATGGGAATGATGGATACCTCCCAGCAGGGACTGCTTCGAAGTTATATGGGAAACCTTTCCCAAATCGGACTGATCATTGTTACCCTCACGGTTATGGGGACCCTTGCCCAGGAACTGCAGCGAAAATACTGGATTCTCCCCCGAAGCAAAGGGGGCAGTGCCGCAACCATGGTGTTATCAAAATTTTTTCTCTACAGTAGCGGTTTAGTGGCGGCCACCCTGGTGGGTTTTATGGTAAATAATTTTTATGGGCGGGTGCTTTTTGAATACACCGGTCTTGAACTCCCGGGAGTCATCCAAAGCGGTCTGCTCTTCGCCCTATATTTCATTTTTCTGTTGTCCCTGCTGTTTTTGCTGATCAGTATTATTCAAAAAGGAATACCGGCGGCACTGCTGACCCTGTTTGTCTCTTTCCTGGTCTTTCCTCTGCTGAATAATTTCAGTGCCCTGCAGAACTTTCTTCCCTATGGTTTAATCCAGGAGAGTGCTAAGTTTTTCTTCGACTGGTCCTCGCTGCTGCCGGTGTTGGCGAGTACCGTTTTCCTGACCGCCCTCTGCCTGTTTGGAACCATTCGGCGGATAAAAACCATGGAAATTCTTTAATACAAAACTAGGAGGTTATTATGCTGACAAAACAGTCTTATGCCGCACTGCCGACAAAAATTGAAAAACTGGAAAGATTAAGCCGGTCCTTACAGGGCCCGGAAATCTATATTAAAAGAGATGACCAGACGGGAATCGAGTTATCCGGCAACAAAATCCGCAAACTGGAATACCTGATGACGGATGCCCTTCAAAAGAGGGCCGATGTCCTTATCACCTGCGGCGCCGTGCAGTCCAATCACTGCCGGGCAACGGCAGCCCTCGGAGCCAAACTGGGGCTTCCGGTGTATCTGGTGTTAAAGGAAAACCGGCCTCCCGAGATGATCGGAAATTATTTACTGGACCGCCTTTTTGGCGCCACCGTCCAGTTGATCAGCGAGTCCGAATACCAGCATCGTCGGGGGGAAATTCTTGAGTCCCTGGGACGTCAATTAAAAAAGGAGGGAAAAACCCCTTATATTATTCCCGAAGGGGCATCCAACGGGCTTGGATGCTTCGGCTACTCAGAAGCCCTCAGGGAAATCCAGCAACAGGAAAACAACTTAGGTTTTTCCTTTGACGCGGTGGTTGTTGCCGTAGGTTCCGGCTCCACCCTGGGAGGACTTGTTTTAGGAAAAGCCCTTTACGATTATCCCGGTGAAATCATTGGAATTAATATTGCCGCTGATGCCAAGACCTTTCAAAATCGGATCTCGTTACTGCTTAAAGAGGCTGTAACGTATCTGGATACGAAAACCTTACCGGACCCGAATCCGCTTTTTTCTCCGGAAAACATTCAAATCATCGATGGGTACGTGGGAGAGGGCTACGGAAAGAGCCGTAAAGAGGAGTGGGAGTTTTTGCAGCGGACCGCAAGGACCGAAGG
Organism: Clostridiales bacterium; assembly: GCA_007120165.1. Lineage (GTDB taxonomy): Bacteria > Bacillota > Clostridia > Peptostreptococcales > T1SED10-28 > Isachenkonia. Next base: position 4,328 of record SKOH01000226.1, on the reverse strand, counting down.
CATCCTGCTGGACCCGGTGTATACAGGAAAAGCCCTCTATGGCTTGGCAGAGGAAATAAAAAAAGGAACCTTTGAGCACCATCAAAGAATCCTTTTTATCCATACCGGCGGCGTTTTCGGCCTTATACCGCCTTCAAACCTTCCACGGTAAGCTGCTTCCATTTAAATAACTGAGCGATATCAATAGTTGCTTTTTCATCTTCCCATTCCGCTTTTTTGCTGATATAGACCGTAACCCCCTGTAGCTCATATTTCTGATAGTCTTCCAGACTATCGTTGCCGTCGCTAAAATTAATAACCGGAATATAGCGAAAGCCGCTGTGACATCAGCCTTTTTTTTCATAGCGGATGATGACGGGCTTGTCGATGGTTAAGGCATAGGCTCTGGCCTTTTCCGTCATTTCGATTTTCACTGCTCTCACCTTCTTTCCTATATAACCATAGATACCCATTAAATCGATATTGATCGATTAATGGGTATCTTTTAGCGCTCTTTTTCTCTATAGACCTTCTCATCCATGGGGCCGCCGCAGTGACTGCAGTATACCCCGCTATCCTCCACCATTTCCCCGCAGGCGGGACAGCTTTTTTTCTTCCGGATAACTCGGGTGACCACCAGATAAATCAGCAGATTGGTGGGGGTGTTCAGCAGACCGAAGATTCCCCAGATCCAGGGAAATTCCTTTCTTTTTTTTGCGTCGTAATACATCCAGGATCCTTGCACAAGCAGCACTGCGCCTAACAGTACCCAAAGGATTACCGGCAGCTCCGCCAATTCACGAGCCATAGGGATCACTTCCCTGCCGTCGTCTCTTTTCAACAATTCCCAGTATTGGGATGAGGAAGGGAAAGAGGAAAAGCCCTGCCAGCTGTACCTGAATAAACGACGGGCCGATGTCGTTATAGAAAAGACTGCCCATCAGCGTCAGTAAAATAATGGCTGCCGCCGGAAAAGCTCCCAGTTCTTTAAAAATCCTGCCCTTTTCCTTCTGTTCCTGGGACCGTACCCCTTCCCTTCGTACGTGATCTTCGAGGCTTCGGATAAAATCCTCCGATGCTTCAAACTCCAAGGGTCTCCTTGGCAGGTTTTTTTCTGTCTTCAGGAGCTGCTGATAATAGTTCCTGCATTCCCTGCACTGTTGAGCATGGTCCATATCCCAGTTCTGCTGTTCCTGTTCGTCATAAAACCAGTCCATCATTTGAAGCTGCGTATGTCTACATTTAGAACTCATCCAATCCCTCCTGTTCCATGACTTTTCGGATTTCTTCAATGCTGTTATGTAACCTTGAACGGACAGTGCCTAAGGGACACTGTTCGATGGCTGCAATTTCCTTATAAGAATATCCATAATAATGCTTTAAAATAAATACGCTGCGCTTTTCCGCACTTAGTGCTGATAAGCATTCTTTCATTTTATCAAAAGCAATACCGCTGAGCACCCGGTCCTCCAGGCTTGGTATTTTCTCCCGGGAGGGGGTATTCTCCAAGGAGTCGTACTCCTGATAGTTCCTGAGTTTTTTGTTTTTTCGCAGATCATCGATATAAAGATTCTTGGCGATGGCAATTAGCCAGGTGCTGAACTTCCCCTCCGGCCGGTAATCCCTGATTTTTGTAACCGCCCTTAATAAGGTCTCCTGGGTTAGATCCTCGGAGAGTTCCTTGTTCAGCGTCAGTTTAACCAGATAACCCATCAGGATGGAGTAGTTGTCCAAAAGCAGCTGATTTAAGGCCGGGTTATGGCCGGCCTGCGCTTTTTTAATCAGTTCCCGTTCCATCATATTACCCTCTCCCTAAATATAACGAATTCCCCGCCAAAAAGTTCATTGCCGAACAGTTCTTTTGAATGAGAAGACAAAAACTCCCTCCCGCTGTCCTGGGCGGTCCTATTCTTTGCAAAAAACCGAGCCTAAATTAGAGTTTTAGGCTCTTGATTGCGTTAAAAATTTTCCGGTTCAATTTTTTTACATTCTGTTCGTCTTCCCCTTCGGGAGTTGGGGGAATGAGCCCTTCCGGCGGGAGATATAAGCTCCGGTTGACTTCCAGCTGAATCCAGGGGACGTCATTTTTCTGTCCGAAAAAACGGGTAATATAGCCGCCGCTGAAGGGATTGTTCAGCTCTACGCTTCCATGTCCGAACTCCTGTTCCAAAGCTCCTTTAAAAGCCTGCAGTAATTCTTTCGGGGCACTGAGGGGCTCTTCCAGCATTTCCCCCCGGGTGCCTCCCCGATTGCTGATGCAAAACAGCGGTCTTTCTTCGGCCTTGTCGTTAAAAGGATCCTTCGGAAGCATACTGTGACAGTCAATGCCCAGTTTAATTGAAGGATTTTTCAAAGCCTCCAGCACCTTCTGATAATAGGGCTGATAATATTTTTCAATCAATTCTGTTCGGACCTCTTCTTTAAGTCCCTGAGGGCTGTCCCAGACCTGATTTTGAAAAACGGATCTGGTTTTTACCACGCCGTCAAAGTTTTCAGGAGGCAGGTCGGTTGTATCCCGATTCAAATCAATTACCACTCTGGGGATCCGAGTATCGACCAGCTCCAAAACGCGGCTTTTAAAATCATATACCTGACGGGTCCAGGTATCACCGTCTCTTAGGACTTCCTGGGGGTCCAGTCTAAAGAGGTGCTGCACTTCTTTGGGAACCTCGGTCCCCCCATGGGGAATCGAGATCAGTACCGGCAGTTTATGATATTTCACGTTCCTTTCCCCCTTCTATCTCCTCAGAAACCATCGGAGGTATTCCTAACAGCGCTTTCATATGCTCCATGGATTCAGAAAACTTTTCCGGGTCTAACGCTCCGGTCTTTTCCAACTTATTTAACAGATACTGACTGATCAATAACGTCTTTTGCACCAGTTCCGTTCGGCTGATGGATTCTTCCGGGGTATAAAGATTTTTCGAACAGGGGGCCATACCGCATACCACGGCGCATTCCTTACTGACCACCCCGGCAGCGGAAGGCTGCACGGCCGACTCCACTTCAAAGGGGATCTCCCACTTTTCGCTGAGCTGCTTTAACTCTTCGATCAGTTTGCTGCCGGCATTGGAGGGAACCATCGGCGGACGCTCTTCCAGTTTGCCGATATAGGTTTTGATTTCTTTTTTCTTTGTCTGGAAAAGTCTGCGTATTTGTTTTTCCACATCCTTTGCCTGTTCCCCGTTATGATAAGTGATAAAAATGCTTGCACTGACCTGGTGGGGAATCAGCATGTTGTATCGGTTTGAGTGAATATCCTGAATGGAAACCGTCAGGTTTTTATTCTCCTTATCCAGCTGTTTGATGTCTGCAGTTTTTTCCAGGAGGAAGTCCAGCACTTGGGAATTCATACTCTGACTCCCAATGTGCAGCGTGTTTCTTTCTATTTTGACTTCCAGCTTTATTACTCCTCTGCGCTGAAATACCCCTTTATTCTGATGATAACCGGGACTCATTACCAGAATGTCCCTTGCTTTTTTTCCTATTTTTTTCAAATTTTCGGAACTGTATCGCATCCCCATACCTTCATCGGCGTAAACAAAGACTCCGTAATTCAGGTCTTCTATCCGTTCGATATGCTTTAACGCGTCCAGCGCTTTCAGTACCGCTACCAGACCTGCACGGCTGGATGCAACCCCTTCTCCATACAGGTTTTCCCGTTCTCTCTTAAAAGGCACGGGATAGGATTTTCGTTTCCCTGGGATATCCACCGGTATCACAAAAACCGTTCCGTTATGGAAACCGCTTTTCCCGGTCCACAGCCAGGAAGCTGTGCCGTCGCTGTAAGCCGGGAGCTTTTTCATACCCAGTTTTCGAAGCCGCTGGTCAAGCTTTCCGATAAATGCCTGCTTTGCAACATCATCATCGGTAGAGGTGTAAATATTGGTCCAGTAACGAAGCTCATTTTCCATATTGTCCCGGCTTTGGGTGATATAAGAAAAAGCAGTAGTATGCTCGTCCTGGATCCCATCCCCAGGCTCATTGTCCGAAACTCCGAAATATCTCGTTGAGGCGACTTCGATTAACTGCTGCATCAATTTATTATAAGGCAGTCCCATATTTTCCGCAGCGAAGACATAAGTACCCGTTGGAGCAAGACTCGGAAGACAGTTCACTTCCAATACATAGGGATTTCCCTGTTCATCAATTCTAAAGTCCACCCGGGCAGTGTCGTAGCATTCCAGGGCTTTAAATGAACGGATAGCTAAATCCTTTACTTTTTCCTCAAGTTCCGGCGTTAAATTCGCCGGACACTCCCGACTCATACCCCGATCACTGATTTGGAGTTTATCTTCAAAGGTAAAGATCCTTTCCCCTTCACCGAAGATCTGCTCCACCGGAGGCAT
>SKOH01000118.1 GCA_007120165.1 Clostridiales bacterium | reverse complement strand
GCAAGGTTGCCATATCCCGTTCCCTTCCGGTAAACCGCATAAAACCATCGCCCCCGATCCTGGATCTCAAGCTTGGTATGTTTTTTTAAAAAGGCAATAATTGTTTTTTTCGTCCATTCTTCCTCCATCGACGGCTCCGGGTGCTGATGCAAGTGTCGCCGAAGTTCAATGGCTTTTTGGAGTACCTCTTTGTTCATCCTGCTCCCTCCTTCCCTTAACAATCGTCAAAATCCTTTTCAATAATTATACCCCGCTTACCGTAAGGTTAACAAATCAGCTGATAGTGGAGCAGTCCGTCGAACAGTTAACCAAATATCTCCACAAACTTGGAGACGATTTTTGGATCAAACTGGGTGCCGGAGCATCTAAGAATTTCTTTTATCGCTTCGTCGTGGGAAACCGCCTCCTTATAGGCTCTGCCCTGGGTTATTACATCATAGACATCGACCACCGCTACAATTCGGGAGAGCAGCGGAATTTCCTCCCCTTTTAAACCATGGGGATAGCCGGTGCCGTCCCAGCGTTCATGATGATACAAAATATACTTCGATATATGAATCAGCTCCGGAGAGGTTTCTGCGATGCGGTATCCGATTTCCGAATGACCTTTCATTTTTTCCCATTCTGCTTCTGTCAGCGGGCCCGGCTTTTCCAATATACCATCAGGAATGGCCATTTTACCGATATCATGCAGAAGTGCCAGCAGACTCAGTTCATTCAGTTTGTCGCTGTCCAGGTCCATGCCTCGACCAAGGGTATTGCTCATCTCCTTCATCCGCTCTCCATGAGCTTCGGTTTCATGACTCCGCTCATAAAGGGATTGCTTCAGAGAATCAATGATATGACTTCTGGTACTTTTGCTTTCCATTAACTTGTTTCGATACATCTTTTCTTCCGCTTTTTTAATGATCTCGATAATCGGCTGACTGGTGCTTTCCTTAATGGCATAACCCAGAGAAATACTGATGGTGATAGGCCCCTCGGTGGAGATTTTTGCCAGTTCATTGATCCTCTGACAGATTTGATCCACAGCTTCTTTTCCGGTATTGGGCAGCAGGATGGCAAACTCGTCGCCGCCCCATCTGCAGATAATATCTTCTTTTCGACAGGCTTGCTTAATAATTCCCGCGGTCTCGATCAGCAGCTGATCCCCGACTAAATGACCAAACACATCATTGGTCAGCTTCAGTCCATTCACATCGCCGATAATGAGGGCTAAGGGGAGTTGCCGCTGGGTATCGAGACGTTTTAACTCTTCCTCAAAGAACGCCCGATTATAAAGCCCCGTCAGTTTGTCATTGAAACTTAAAAAACGTATTTTGGATTCCGCCGCTTTTCTGTCCCGAATATCGGTATAAATCCCATGATATCCGATGATTTTCCCATCCACAATTGTCGGGCCGCCCCGAATACAGACATCGATCAGCATCCCGTTTTTATTTCTTCTGACGGTTTCAATTTCAATTTTTTTATTTCCCAGGGCCAGATCATTGATTTTTCTGGCCTCTTCGATCTGGTTTACAGGAGCGATCAGTTCATCAATAGTTTTACCTCTGGTCTCCTCTAAGGTATAGCCGAACAGGTACGTAAAGGTTTTGTTGAATTTTATCACCCTGTGATCCAGGTCCAAATGGATAATCGCATCGGGAGAATATTTGAAATAGGATTCGAGAATTTTTTTCTGCTTTTTAATCTCTTTTTCCGCTTTTTTCATAAATCGTATATCGGTATAAATCGAATAGCCTGCAATCATTTTGTTGTTCAGTACAATCGGTACCCCTTTGGCGAGGACATTGATGGGATTTCCGAATTTATCATAGCGCAGGGTATCTTTAAAGCCTAAGTCCTTCTCCTCAATCTGAGCAAAGGTAAAATAGGTGTTCAACTTATTCATCGGATCGATAATATCGTTAATATGTAAACCTGCAACTTCCTTCTCGGTATAGCCGAAGAGTTTGGTAAATGCGGGGTTAATGGCAATAATGTTTTCATTCTGATCAAAATGGACGATGGCCTCCGGGGAATTGTTAAAAAGACATTCAAAGGATTTCTTCTGGAGCAGCAGGGCGTCCTGACTCCGTTTTTCCGCGGTAACATCCCGCTGGGTGCCCACGATTCTCACGGCTCTGCCTCGCTCATCCCTTTTGGTTGCTTTTGCGCGCTCCCTTACCCAGATATCACTGCCGTCATTTTGACGCAGCCGATATTCGGTGGTGTAAATTGCAGTCCTTCCCTCCACATGATTATGCAGTTCCTTTACTACCCGTTCCTGATCTTCAGAATGAATCCTTTCAATCCAATCTTCATAGGTCTTGGCAAATCCTTTTTTTCTGTCTCCGCGAAGTGCGTTATGTTGCTTGGAACAGTAAAAGGTGTTGGTGGTAACGTCCCAGTCCCATACCCCGTGCCCGCTGCCCTCCAGCGCAAAGCTCCACCGCTGCTCCCGCTCCCTTATTGCCGCTTCCTTTTCTTTTATGTAGGTAATATCATTAATGAAACCTTCCAAAAATAGTTCATTTCCCTGGGCATCATATTTGATTTGAATATTTAATAGCGCGGTAATCGTGCTGCCGTCTTTACAGTAATACTGGATTTCATAATTGGATATTTTCCCTTCCCTCCGGAGTATCTCCAGCAGCCCCTGGCGATTGTGGCTTGTGGCTACCAGCTGTCGAGGGACGTCTTTTATTGAGGAAATAATCTCCTCCGGCGAATCATATTTTAATATGTCCGAGAAGGTTTTGTTGACATAGAGCAGTCTACCGTCAATGCTGCTGTGAAAAATTCCGATCAAGGCATCATCCAGCAGGTTTGCATAGTTGCTTGTGTTTTCAATAATTTTGCTGTTTTTCATTACCCCACATCTCCATTCAGCTAAAGTTGGCTGTTTATTCTGAAATTTTCTCTCCTACAAATGTACCATAAATTATGCCTTTAAACAACTAACTTACGCTTATTGCAGCCTGTAAGCTTTTTAAGTTCTGCAACAAAAAAAGCAAGAGACCCTGTCCGGTCTTTACCGGACAAAGTCCCTGGTCTCCATATCCTCGGAGACTTTTTTCCTGCTATTATTCCTTCTCCATCATTTTAGCGAAGGCCTCATAACGGGAACGCAGAACCCGCTCATGCTCTATTTCATCCATTTTCAGCTGTTCGAAAAACTTCTTGGCCATGGGATCCTCCACCTTCTTCGAAAGCATATCATAATGCTTTTGCGCGGCTTTTTCGTCTTCGATCGCCTCTAAAATCCAGTCCAATATCTGTTGCATAGTGATTTCCTCCCTTTATATAAATTGTAATCATTATATAAATTGTAACCATATCTTCCGGTGTTATAGTGTTACTCTTGCAGGTCGGATACTTTCGCCACAACCAGGGTGATATCATCCTCCACATCCTGATGGTGTAAAAAGTCGGTAAAATCCAAATTAATTTTATCGGTAATCTGTTTAGGGTTAAGAGAATGAAGTTTTGTTGCAAGAGTTTTGAACCGTTCCCGATAAAACTCCTTCCCCGAGCGCTGTTCCGGCAATCCGTCGGACATCAAAAACAGTGTCATACCGGGTATGAGCTTAACAGAAGTGTCCTGATACGTCAGCCACTTCGCATCAATTGCTGCAGAAATCGGCATCCCTCCACGGTCGAGCTCCAGAAGATGATTCTGGTCTTTTATCAAAAATGGTGATTCATGGAACCCGGCGCTGCAGTACGTTAGATCCTTAGCATTTAAATCAAACACCACAAGGAACAGACAGACCAGGTATTCCTCCGGGTAGCCTTCCTTTAAGTACTGCTCTACTAAAAAATGTACAATTTCCTTAGGGGATAGGACCTGACCCGGGATGTGTTTTAGGCTAAAGAAACTTCTTATGGTGTCTTTTACAAAAATAGAGAGCATGGCGCTGTCCAGTCCATGGCCGGAAACATCGGCGATATATGCTACGTACTGGTTGAAATATTCTCCCAGTAGACCATTATCCACTTTAAACACATCGTACAGATCCCCCCCGATGACCTCTGCCGGCCGGTACAGTGCGGAAAAGGACAGACTTTCCGTATTGGGAAGGGTCACCGGCAGGGATTGCTGATGGATCTTCTTGGCACTGGCAACCTCTCTATCGAGCTTTCTCCGTATTTTTTCATATTCCACATACTTCTCATTGCCGTAAATATATGTAAGGCTATCCTTTGTCAAAAACTTCAAATGCAGTTTTTTGAGGCCCTTCTTTCCAACCATTAAAAATCCCTCCCAGCCGGAGGGCTCTTTGGTTGCGTGGTTAAAAAAAGATGCCGCCTTTTCGCTGTGGGTCTTCTCGATAAAGGCTAAAAAATTTTTAGAGGTAAGCTCTGATTCTTTATATCCCAGGTGGGACGCCATCGAAGGGTTGCAAAATAAAATTTCCCCGTGGGCATTGCAAATCAGGAAATGATCCTCAATCAGGCCGGCTATGGTCTCAGTGATTTGACTTATGTTGACGTGTTCTTTCATGCTGTTTCCTCCCGCTTCTAAACATACCTGTTTATTATAACATAAGGGAGGCCTGTTTGCCGCAACAGACAGCCTTATTATTAATTTCCTCTGTAAATCACACTAAAGTGGCCGGGAGCATAATTCTTCACTTCAATAATTACAATATCTTCAACTCCATTATCCCCTTCGTCCTCTTTTTCCATCAAGGTATAAACCACGGCTTTTCCTCGGCCTTTGGCTTCATCATCCCCCATTTTCAGGATTTCCACCTGTTCCCCCTGGGAAGGTATGATCACCTCGTAGTACTCTTCATTTCCCCAATTCATACTAAGGCCCGTAGCCTCCGAATCCTGCTGTTGTTCTCTCAACGCAAGAAATTCATCGATACCCTCCTGTACACGTTCCGGTGCCTCCTCATAACTAAGCACAGCCAACGACATTCCATGGGTTTCTGTCTCTTTTGTAAAATTTATCAGGGCATAGATTCCATAAATTAATATCAGCCCTGCGATAATTCCCACGATTACTTTTTTATACATTTTTTCTCCCCCTTGCTAATTAAATCTTACTATACTATTACTTCGTTATTTAGGTCTGTAAATCCTTTATATTTTGGAAATTAATGTTCAATCACTCCTATACCTCCGAGCACTAATCAGACGGTTATTTATTAGCAGGGCTGGGTATTAAATTAATTAAGAGGAACTCAGGAAGTCCTTTGGTAAAATCGATTTGCCAGGCAGCTGTGGAAAGTTAAATCAACTTGGAAAGGAGAAATATGATGAGAAAAGAAGATGTGGAACGTATCCGACCGGAAACATTGGCCCATTTGATTGAAAAGGCTACTCCGGTTCAGATTGTGGATATTCGAAATGATCAGGCCTACGGAGAGAGCGATCAAAAAATCCCCGGAGCCATCCGCGCAACCTTTGATACCCTCGATGAAGTGATGGGTAAGCTGGATAAAGAAATTGAAGTCGTCACCTATTGTACCTGACCGGAGGAAGGTTCCAGCAGCGGCGCTGCTGTAAAAATGTTTAATGAAGATTTTAAAAAAGTCCGGGCGGTAAAGGGAGGCTTTGAAGCCTGGAAGCAAGCAGGCTATCCCGTGGAAAGTAAATAAAATGGATTAAGGAAAAAAGTTTCCATCGGTAAGTCCTTCCCGCTGGAAACTTTTTTTATTCTCGAACTTGGTTTTATTGTGCTTACCTAAAGTGGATCATACTTCAATGATGCATAGATGAAACATTTTATTGGTATAATACCCACAAACCATACTTTTTTTACGTTAAAAAACCTGGTGAACGAGCGATGTTTTATAATAAAGGATCAAAATAATGAATCGGGGAGTGCTTATGAACAATAACAATCGTTATCTGCTTAAATTAGCTTTATTAATGAGTGTTCCGATCATACTTATTGAATATTTATTTCGAACCAGTATCCGGGGGGTCCTGCAGTGGATGGTACAGAACCCGTTAATTTTTCTGGTAAACCTTACCTTACTGGTGGCCCTTGCTTTGCTGTTTGGATTTTTATTTAAAAAGCTTTACCGCGGCGTCTGGTTTGTCCTGGTCGGCAGCGTCATTCTTGGAATTGTCAACGGTAATAAAGTCAACCTTAGAAATGTTCCCTTCGAGCCCAGGGATGTGTTTTTGGTCCGGGAATTTTTTGTCTTAACACCGAATTTATTAACACCGATGTCTATTGCCGCAGTCCTTCTTGTGGGTCCGGTCCTCTTCGGCATTTACCGGCTGATGAGAAAATTATTTGGGGACGGTCCCAATCGAGATATTAAAATCAGTGCCCTTACCACCGTTGGAATCTGCTTAGTGATTTTTATGGTGGGTGAAGGCCTTTATACCGAGGCCCATGGCCCTTGGAAACTGGGATTTATCTACTCCCTTCCCAGAGCCGTGGTGGATAACGAACCGGAAACTTCCCTGAAATGGGAAGAGGTAAAAGGGGAGCTGACCGATGAAGCCTCTGAGGAAATTCAGAAAAATACCAAGTTCAAAGATCAGGATCCGAATATCATCATTGTTATGAGTGAATCCTTTTGGGATGTAAATCTTTTGGATGGGGATTTTTCCCCGAATCCCATAGCGAACTTTGAACGTCTAAAGGAAGAAAGCATCCACGGGGAAGTCTATACCCCGGTCTTTGGCGGAGGGACCGCCAATATGGAGTTCGAAGTGTTAACCGGGCTTAGTCTCAAAACCTATCCGGCGGATTGGCATATTGTTTACCGTAATGAAATTGAGGCTCCCATGCCTTCCCTCGCATCAATACTTAAAGAACGGGGTTACCAAACTGAGGCCCTGCATCCTTATCATCATTGGTATTACCGACGGGACGAAGTATATCCCCTCCTTGGATTTAATGACTTCACGGCCCTGAGGGATATGGATGACAGTAAGACCCTGGGCCCTTTTATATCCGATGATTACGTGACGGACCAGATTATTGAACAGATTGAAGAATCGGAAGAACCCATTTTCAACTTTACCGTGACGATGCAAAATCACGGGCCTTACCATGAACTTCGAAATGAACCGGTAATTGATTTCAATCATAACCTGGATGAACGTCAGGAGACCTTGCTTCAAACCTTTGCCGACGGCCTTTACTATTCCGATCAGGCCCTGCAGCGACTGATTGATTATCTGGAAGCCTCCGACGAACCGACGCTGCTGCTGTTTTTCGGGGATCATCTGCCGATGCTTGGAAATAACTACAGTATCTATCGGGAAATGGGCTTTATCGGGGAGGAAAGTCCCGAGGAGCTTCAGGATGATTTGCGGCTGTACTCCGTTCCCTATATCCTATGGGCAAACTACTCCCTGGATCAGCAGGAACTGCCGCTGCAAAATGCTACTGCCCTGCCCCTGTTGGTATTGGAACAGGCAGGTATAGAAAAACCGCTGCATCTTCAGGTTGCAAAAGAGATCCATGACCGTGCACCGTTAATTCTGAATGACTACTATATCGATGGTGAAGGAAACCGCCATGACCGGGAAACAGAAGAATATCAGGAGATTATTGAATGGTACCGAACGCTGAGAATGCAGCTGGAAGATGTCGATGCCGCGCCTCCTGTAAGGTCCTTTGAGTAACCCCCTTCAGTCAGGGGCTGAAGAGGTTTTATGAATGAAAAATATCGGGCAGGGAAATTGGGTAAGGTACCGGAAGTTCCGTTCCCGGACTTATCCATTATCCCTGCCCTTTTTGTCTGCCCAATTTACCGCTGACGCGATCCTGTTATTTAATACGAAACAATATATAAAATTTAATTTTATTCGAATATTTCATTGTATTTGGATAACATAATACATATAATAGTAAAAGGAATCATTGATCGGTAAAATCTTTCGAAAATTTTAAAGGAGCTGAATGGATGAAAACCACGTTTAACAAAGGTATTATTGTATTACTTGCAGGTTTGGGTGTTAATTTAATGCTCGGTACCCTTTATGCCTGGGGAGTGATTTCTGCAGCACTGATGAATCGGGGCTGGAGTGCAACAGCGACCCAGATTCCCTACATGGTAGCCTGCGCGATGTTTGCATTCTCCATGGTGCCCGGCGGAAAACTGCAGGATAAGCTCGGTCCGAAAAAGATCATTATGGGAAGTGCGGTACTGGCAGGAATCGGACTTACGCTTTCCGGCATGCTGCTGACTCCGGTAACCTTAACGATTACTTTTGGAATAATCTTCGGAATTGCCATGGGAACCGGTTATTCCGCACCGACGCCTGCGGCGGTTAAATGGTTTCATCCCAGCAAGCGGGGTGTAGTTTCCGGGATTGTGGTCAGCGGTTTCGGACTGGCGCCCGTATATATTGGCCCCCTTACTACGAATCTTATTGGAAACTACGGCATCGAAACAACGTTTTTTGTACTGGGCGGCGCCTTTTTCATTGGAATTATGGCCCTCTCCCAACTGATCAAAAACCCGCCGGAGGGGTACCTTCCTCCGCAGCCGGAAGCCGGAGAAACGATTAAAGTAAAACCATCCTTCTCCACCACCGCCTCAAAGGAATTTGAATCCGGTGAAATGATGAAAACCAAGCAGTTTAAAATGATCTGGTCCATGTTTGCCTGCGGCACCTTTGCCGGACTGCTGATTATCGGCCAGCTGTCCAATATCGGTTTCGAACAGGCAGGAATTACCAACGGCTTTATCCTGGCT
>SKOH01000104.1 GCA_007120165.1 Clostridiales bacterium | reverse complement strand
GGTCCTCTTTATTTGACAGATTATCCTGTAAAAATCGATCGGAAAGGTCCTCGGAGAAATATTCTTCGATGGATTCATGCTTTTCCAGTTCTTTTTCCACTAATTCCCCTTCTTCTTTGGTAGCGGTGCCTTCCCGGTAACGCTTTAAAAGTTCTTTAAAATTCATAGGAATCCTCCTTTAGATTTTTTCCCAGTTTCTTTCTCGCCCGATACAGTAAAGTTTTGGTATGAGTCTCGGACTGTTGGATGGTTTTTGCTATCTCTTTTATGGACAGCTGCCCGTAATAATACAGGTATAGGACTTCCCGGTAGCGTACCGGTTCTAACTTAAGTAAAAGGGCATACAGCCTACGGTTTCGCTCCTTTAAAAACAATCTTCCCGGCGGGCTTTCCTGGAATCCATCGGAAGCAGGTTTTCGGTCTATATCCTGTTGATAAACCTCCCGGTTTTTCCGTTTGGCATCGATAAAAAGATTTTTCAACACCCGAAACAGCCAGTACTTAAAAGTTCCCGAAGGAAGGTTGGAGGTGATGAAAGCTTTATAGAAGGTTTCACTGACCAGATCCTTTGCCAGATCCTCCTGTTGACAAAGACTTAAGGCGTAGTAATAGAGTTCACTGTGATATTCTTTGTAAATGCGATCCATGGCATCGGGATTCATTGGAAACCTCCTTTCACTATATAAACGAATGAAGTACAAAAAAGTTACGGTTCTCGGTGTAAAAAGTTTGAATACGGTCTGCTCTATGGAAGTATACAGCAATTTTTATAGGGTTTTTTTAGAAAGATGTCAAAATAGGTTGACAATTAGAAGGCGAACATGTATTCTTTTACCAAACACATGTTTTTTAAAACTCCCATACAGGAAATAACCGACCGAGACGGGAGACGCCTTAAAGAACTGTAAAAGTACCAAAAAAAACGAAAAGGAGGTGAGGTACATAGAAAACTCGGAACAAGTACGCAGCCCGATAAATGTCCGGGATTCCCGGGAAGTGTATACCCCAGTGGAAGTTATGGGAAAACTGTTTGTCGGAAAAAGCAAGGTTTACGAACTCCTTAGAACAGGAAGACTACAGTCCTTTCGTGTAGGAAAGCAGTACCGGATTCACGACAGTGATCTGCAAAGTTATATCGAACACAATAAAACCCTATGAAACTAAGCGATACAATAACTAAAACATCTTTTAAAGCGTACCAGGAGAACTCTCTTTCCCGCAGTTGCATCGGAAAGCGATGTCTCCTGTTTTACTGAAACCTCGTACCAGGTCCCGTGTTTCTTAACGGCTCTCCTCAATAATATTTGCCATAGAGGAATAATAGCCTTTTAGCGGCAGGGGGTGACCTTCCGTATAGGCCAGCGCTTTTTCTAAGGATTCTTTCCCATAAGTAATTTCAAGGAGTTTATGAATTTTATGGAGGGAAAAATTCTCACGTTTCCCGGAGCTCACGGATGGCTCCGAGGCTTCTTTTCTAGGGGGTTTTATTGACTCTATTTGTGGCTTTACATACAGACGGTTGTACCTTCCGAGGCCGGAGCGCTTTTCAATAAGCAGCTCATGGCGGATCAGTTCATCTTTATACTTTCGAAGGGTGCGCTGATCCACATTCAACACCTCTGTAAGACTTAACGCTTCCCAGGGCTTCTCAGCGATGCTTCGGGCATCATTTTGTGCCGGTTTACCCTTGAATAGCACGAAAAAATCTCCCTTTTCATCAACCCATTGATTTTTTTTACTCAGCTCCATGCGGTCCAACAAAATAAAATATAGGGTTTTCGCGCCAATGGAAAGTGTGCGGTAGACCGAACTGTAAAATAATACTTTCGGTGTCTTGAAGAAACGATAAGCGGCATCCTCTTTCGTTGGGTAAACGGGTTCTAACTTTGCATTTGATTTTGACATTTACAACTCCCCTTTCAAATAATCGCATAATCGCAGCTGTTTATGGACTTAATTATACGAAATCTATCGAAGAATAACCACCCCTTTTACTGCAAAAAGCGCTAGTTAATGCTAATCAACACTAATCAACACCAATCAATACTAATCAATACTAATCAACACTAATCAATACTAATCAACACCAATCAATACTAATCAACACCAATCAATACTAATCAATACTAATCAACGTTACTTAACACTCGTAAATATTAAATCGGTGAATGAAGATCAGGTTTTTCCAAAACTCAATGAGAGGGGAGGGAAAAGCTTTTTTTATTTGTTTCGTTAAGTAAGTATCACTAAAGTCAGTATCACTAAAATCAGTATCATTAGGGGTGAATTTGTGTAGTTTCATCAGAGGCACATTCTGTAGCTTCAAGATGTGCAGACGATGTACTTTCTTAGGAGAACATTTTGCTTTTTGCAGGATGAGACGGAGGGTTTTGTGGATAAAGATGTGGATAAGTCCCGGTATTGTTGTGGATAAAATGTGGATAGATTCAGTATGCCCGGTTGACGAGTACTATCTAGCGTTGACTAGTATTGTCGAATGTTGTTTAGTGTTGTTTAGTAATATTTAGTGTTATTTAGTGTTATATAGTGTTATCTAGTGTTATCCAGTGTTATCTAACGTTAACCAGTCCGTTTATTTGCAAAGGGTATAGACATTTATTTTATTTGCGGTATAATTAACTTAATCGAACAAGCGTTCAAGAAAGGTGGATGTGAACCGGAAAAAGGATCTGGAAATTAACGCTTATCTGGAGCGTGGGGGAAAGAGAAATGCCATGGGGAGGGGTGGTGACTATTGATCAGATTGGATGATGGAGAGGAGGGTACCTTGAAGATTTGTAAGGTAACGAAATAGCGAGCCATTGCCGGTCATTTTCGAACCAGCAATCGGGGGGCCAAAACCCGGGTGTCGGCAAAGGGCAAGGAGCCACGGGAGGTGAGAAAAGGCATAAATTGAGTGAGCAGCCATAGTATGTAGTATGAAAAAATATTGAAAGGAGGTGAGAACATGAATCGAAAGCGAATGAGACTACAGGTCATTGCCGGTATGGACGGGGAAGGAAATGATATTCTTCGGTCCCGAACCATCAGCAACCTGAAGTTTGAAGCCCAGGATGAAAACATCATGACGGCAGCCAGTGCCCTGGGAAGTCTGATTGTCACGCCGATCCGGCAAGTGACCCGTATTGAAGAAGTGGAGCTGTAAAGAGGTGTATTGGAAATCGTGATTAAATCACAGGGGAAAATTTAACGGAAAGGAGGAAAACTTATGCCAAGACTTGAAATGAACTTTATCAACGGCGAAGGAACCCGTACCCGGCTGTCGATGAACGACGCCCGGGAAGATCTTACGGGACTTGATGTCAAAAGTGCGATGGACACCATCATTGAGCAAAACGTCTTTGATTTTGCCCAGGCACAATCGGCCAGGCTGGTTCGTACCACCTACGAGGACATTGACCTGCCCGTAGAGTAGGGGCAGATATGGGGCGGACATTTTCTGTTCGCCTCTTTTTTAACCTTTTATGAAGCAATCTGGTAATTTGTTAAGCGAGGAGGGATAACCTCTGAAAAAAGAACTACTGATTATGGCGGTTATTGGAGCTGTAATTGGAGAAGGGGTAAGAAAAGAATCGAACCTCTTAGAACTTAGAGTGATCATCAACATTGCCGCCTCCGCTTTTTTAGCCTACCTCGCAGCCCTGGGGCTGGAGAGCATCGGCACCGTCGCGGACGGTATCCTGATTTCTCTAGCAGGACTGTTCGGTTATCTTGGGGATCAGTACTCTAAAGGATGGCTTCTTACAGCCCTAAGACGATACGAAATAAGAGAAGACCGTCCCCGGGTGATTGCCGGGTCTAAAGAGGAAAAGAAAGATAAGGACGAGCGGAATAGCGGAGGAAGATAAGCAGCAATGGATCAGAGGACCCGTATAGGGTCCTTTGCTTGATGCTTTACCGCAAATTCCCCTAAGTCGGGATTTTTTTTGTGGACGCCGGGTCATCGGAGGAAAACTGGTTTCGAAACAATCGGTAAAAAATAAGGGTACCAATGGCGTAAAGTAGAATGGTAAAGAGATAAGGGGTATTATAAGTAAAGTTCTCCATCAATCCGCCGCCGATAAAAATTCCCACACCCCGGGTCAGATTGTTGATCATCGCCCGCATGGAGGCCATCAGCGGACGGTGCTGTTCCGATACGATATGCATCGAAATGTTCCGGATCAGGGGCTGTCCCATATTCATCAGGGAGCTTCGAAGGAAAAACGCCACGGCCACAATAATCAGACCCTGGGGAAAACCGATGGCAATCAGCAGCGGAATGCTTAGTATCTGGGTCATCACAATGGTTTTATAACTGCCGATGCGTTTACCGATCAGCGGCACACTGAGGCTTCCCACGACGGTTCCCATCTGGGAAAAGCTGAGGATCAGGCCGACGATACTGTCGGTAGTCTCGAGCATATATTTTAGATAAACGCCGAAAAAAGGAACAACCATTCCTGCACCGAGGCCGATCAGGCCGGTGTAAAATAAAAACGACACATTCAGTTTCGTAAAAAATCCTCTAAATTCCTTGGCACTGAGCGGTTTGGATTTACTCTGGGGTTTCGGCTTTAACAGGGCTAACGGGATGATGGCTACGAGACTTGTCAAACTGATTATGATAATGGCGTAGCGAAGGGACAGCGGGCCTGCGCCTACATATTCAGCAAAATAGTCCGCAAGCAGTCCGGTAAGCAGCGAGCCGGTCATAAATGCAGCGTTTCGGGTCGCGAAAGTTAGACTGAAAGCATGCACCCGTTCTTCCTGACCGGCCTGATTATATATAAACGGAGCCTCCACCGTCAGCATCGCCGCCTGGCCGAAGCCGAAAATCACGGCTATCATCATGATCATCGAGATATCCTCCACAAGGACGATGGCAATACTGCTGAGGCCTACGGTAACCAGTCCCATAATCAGCGTCCGTTTGTGTCCGATTTTACCGGCAATAAAAGCGATCAGAAAGGTAAACAGCGCCACGGAAAATCGCCGAAGGGAGAGTACCGTCCCCACCAGACTTTCGGGATAGCCGAGTTCGACTACATAGATTCCGAAAAAGCCGTTGAAAGAGGAGGAGGTAAGGCCATAGAGGAAGACCACTAATATGAACTTTTTTATAATGGGGTTTAATTTTAAATAACTCATGGTAGTATTATATACCTCGGGAGGCGAAATATCAAGAAATCGAAATAAAACTGGAAAGAATAAAAAACTTATTTTGCAAAAAACAGATTTTTTTAAAAGAAATTTAAAAGAAAATGATTATCAGTATCAATAACGGGTAAGATTGTAATAGTTAGCAAATATTATCTTTTGGATACCGGAAGAGGCTGCTCTTTTTAACCGGAGAGTAGCCGCTAAATGGCATGCAAAGGATAAAGTCGAATATAATCTATAGGAGGAATGTAAAAATGAAATTTAAATTACCGGAACTGCGACATGAAAAGGATGCCTACGAACCCCATATCGATGCAAAGACAATGGAAATCCATCACGACAAGCATCATAACACCTATGTGGAAAAACTGAACTCCGCACTGGAAGGCCAGGAAAAATTCCAGGATAAGGATATTCAGGAGATCTTAAAAAATCTTGACGATCTGCCAGAGGATATCCGACAGGCCGTGGTGAATAACGGAGGCGGACATTACAACCATACGCTTTTTTGGGCAATATTATCACCAAAAGAGGTAAAGCCCAGTGATGACTTTAAAAAAGCCATCGAAGATGCCTTCGGTTCCATGGAGAAATTTAAAGAGCAGTTTAAAGACGCCGCTCTTAAGCAATTCGGAAGCGGTTGGGCTTGGCTGGTACTGGAAAACGGACAACTGAAAATTACAAGTACCCCGAACCAGAATTCCCCGATTTCCCAGGGACAGGTAGAACTCCTTGGACTGGACGTTTGGGAGCATGCCTATTACCTGAAATATCAGAACCGCAGACCCGATTATGTAGACGCATTTTGGAATGTAGTGGACTGGTCCCGAGTGGAACAGCGATGGGAACAGGCTAAATAGAAAATGACTATAAACGTTTAAAAGGAATTGGGTTAAAGAAAACACCGTATCGAAGGATTTGTATTCGATACGGTGTTTTGTTGTGGGGTATTTCTGGTTATTGCCGGGGGTAAAAATAAACAGAGAAAAGAAGCATTTATTCCGTTTACAATCGTTTCCAACGGGTAGAAAAACAATAGAATATCTGTTGACAGTTAATCTATATAATATAGTAAGGAGGAGATATAAAATGGCCCATGAAAAACACCAGGATCTGCTGAAGGTGCTTCATGAATGTATGGAAGCCTGCAATCACTGTTTTGATGCATGTTTGAAGGAAGAGGATGTAAAAATGATGGCAGCGTGTATTCGGCTGGACCGGGAATGCGCTGATATCTGTGGGTATTTGGCTCAGGCAATCTCCAGAAACAGTCCAAATATTTCCGAGTTGGCCGCCCTTTGCGCAAAGGTCTGTGAAGACTGCGGCAATGAATGTAAAAAACATGACCATGAGCACTGTCAAAAGTGTGCCGAAGCTTGTTTTAAGTGTGCAGAAGAATGTAAAAAAATTGCTTAATTGATTCTCAATCAACAGAACACCCTCTTCTTTAAGCATGGTGTTCTGTTGTTTTTCGAGGGAAAGGGCAGCGGCTGTTTAGCAAATATTGGGGTGGGGTATAGGTTACATAAGTGTAAATTTAATCGAAAGGAGAGTTATTTATGGATAACAAAAAAAGCGATGAGTACAAATACCAAAATGAAAAAGCCGACGGCAAGCAGGTGCAGAATAGGGGGGATGCTCAGAAACACCGGGGCAATCTCACCGAGGGCGGAGTGGCTGAAGAACAGGGACGAATGGAGAATCTTATAGCCAAACTGCAGGAAAAATACGGCATCTCCTATGAGGAAGCGAAAGAAAAAGCCGAGGGATATACACAAGAAGAGATTAAGGAAGAGGAAGCTTCCAATCAGGAAAAAAAGTAATGGATAACGACAATTAGGGAGCGTCCTTTATAGACAGCTGTAACTGAAAACGGCTATATTGAGTTGGAAATGATTGTTTAAGGAACACTTAAGAAGGTCATAAACCTCCTTAGGTGTTTTTTTAATCCACCCCGGCAGGGTTAATATAAAAAGAAGCCTTATTGAAAGGCTTCCTGATTAGAAACTTCGAGGGGTTCTTCCTCGCTGTAATAATGATTGGTTACATTTCCGCTGTTATTGCCCATGCCGTGTTTCACCGGAGAAAGCAGAAAACCCAAAATCACTCCGAGTAAGAAGGTTAATGAAGGGATAAGTACTACATGTCTTCTTTGACAACATCTTTTCATCACTTTTTCTTTCGCCATTTATTTCACCCCCTTGGTTTTTCCAGAGAACGATCCCTCACGGAAAAAATCTTTATAGTATACTTGTACCATTATTTAAAGATTTGAATCATTAAATTCCAATAGCAGAAGAAACTAAAAAAAGCAGGAATGAAACAAAGAGAGATGAACACCCTGCGTATGTAAAGGGAAATAAAGGGGAAATAAAAAAAGGACCCGTCACTCAGAAGGGTCCTTAAACATTTTTTTTACTTACTGGAAATTTCCATCATTCAGGATAAAGGTATCATTATTCAACAGTACCATTTCCTCAGTTCTTTCCAAGGATCTTTTAATTCGATTTCTCAAGTCCTCGGACTGGATATTAAAGGCGTCGAAATCATTAATAGCCTCCGCTGCGGGAATAACCTCATAGCCAAAGCCGCCGCCTTCGGAGTATCGGTATACCCATAAGGGAGTGTACTCTACTGTAGTTCTCTCAATTTCTTCGGTTAAGGAACTCTTTTGGAAGGAGGCATGCACCATTAAGCCGTCTTCCGTATATTGGGCATTGGCGGTATAATTTCTAAGGGTCTCCTCCCGCTGATTGGAAATCAGATTCCCCATCGAGTAGACCACCAGGGTTTCATGGCCGTCATTTTCGATGATGTCCATCGGCTGTACCACATGGGGATGGCTGCCGAAGATTACGTCCACGCCAAGAGCGGACAGTTCATTGGCCAATCGGGTCTGAAAGGTGCTGGGTTCCCGGTGGTATTCATTTCCCCAGTGAAGATAAAACACAATGATTTCAGCGCCGTCATCCTTCATGGCGTTTACGACCTCTTCCATTTCCTGAATATCCTCTTCCTGATAATGATCATGAAAAGTATTCATCAGGGGTTCCATATGGGAAGGAATTCGAATCCCGTTTAGAGAGATTTCATCCCCCATCTTTTCCGTTTCATAGGTGTAGGCGGTCATGCCGACTTTGATGTTTTCAAACTCTTCCACCACGTATCTTGGCTCGGACTCATCCCTACGGGTTCCGATAACCGTATGGCCCTGGTCTTCCAGGACATCCAGGGTTCTGTAAAAGCCCTGTTCTCCGGTATCATAGGTGTGGTTGTTGATGGTGCTGATAAACTGAAAACCTGCATCCCCTAGCGCTTCCCCTAAGGCATCGGGGGAATTGAACATTGGGAAGCTGGAATATCCCCGTTCCGGACCGGCAAAGGTCGTCTCCAGGTTTGCGATATTGATATCGCTTTGGTCTAAGTAAGGCTTTAAATGCTGAAAATTATTACTAAAATCATACAGATCTTCGGCTGCGTCGTACTGGGCGTCCAGTTGGCTTTGGTGAACCATTACAT
>SKOH01000151.1 GCA_007120165.1 Clostridiales bacterium | reverse complement strand
TTCAGTGTATGCATCCCTTTAATTTTTCTGGGCTTAATGTCTTCGATACACCTGTATCGTAAGTTTTCCGTCATCGAGCTCCACATTGGCGGAGTCGATCAGCATACTGACCAGATTCATCTGTTCGCTGGAATCCACGGTGCCTACCAGGTTCCAGTAATACTCTTCCAACTCCTCCTGGCGGGGTTTGTTCAGCTGCTTGGAAAGCTCCTGCAGCTCTTCCCGGTCCACGATGGAAGGGTAGCCTGACAGAATCATGGAAGATTCGGTTTTTCCCTGGAGGATTTCGATGGAGATATCCTCCATACGAAGATCAAAGTAATAATGCAGTAGTTCATTCAATACCCGTAGCAGTTTTTGCTGTACTTCCGTCATCTTAAATCACTTCCTTTTTTAGGGATGTTATAATCGGTACCAGAAAAGCCGCCACAAAACCTCCGGAAAAACCGTTGTTATAAAGGTTCATCCCGCCATGGAGGCCCCCGACGTTCATGACCATGGCCATGTGCAGGAATCCTGCCAAGACCCCGTACTGCCAGCCGAAGCGTCCGGGAATCGGAGCTAAGGTGGTGCCGAACAAGGCGCCGAGCAGCGCACCGGTGGAGTTCACATCCCAGATATTAACCAGGGTTGCCAGGTAAATGCCGATAAAGATCGGTAAAACATTTTTCGTATGCTTCCCGAAGGCGCCAAAGCCGACGATGGTGAAAATTCCGCCGATAATAGGCCCGTTCAGCTCGCCGTTGACCATAATTACATACAGGGTGGAGATCAGTCCGAGGATTCCCATATTGATCATACTTACCCCAAAACCGTTCAGTGTAACAAAGTCGGTAACCAGCTGTCCCGATCGGTCCAAAAGACTTTTGTAGCCCTTCAAGCCCCACCGGTTGTAGAAAAGTCCCACCACCACAAAGGACAGAAAGAAAAGTCCCAGGTAGATGGAGAAAATTCCGTTGTTTCCCGAGGAGACAATGGCTGCGGCCTCATGATTGTAGCCGAAGGCCCGAAAAACCGCCATAAAAAACATCCCGGTAATCCCGGCGGTAAAACCGATGTTATAGAGGTTAAACCCCTGGTGGAAACGGACGAAATGGGCGGCCAGGGAAGGAAGCACAAAGCCTGCCAGCGTACCGAAGAGGATTCCCAGAAGGATTCCCTGGGGCAGGGGAAAATCATACCCGAAGGAAACCTGGGAGACCATGGGCCCCAGGGCGGTCCCGAAAAACGCGGGAAGGATAAATTTATTGAACTTTTCTTTTTGTACCCGGCTGTACAGAAAAACGCCGAAGAGGATGGGAAAGACGTTGTAAAGATTTTTTCCAAAGAGGGCAAAGCCTCCGATGGTGAGGATGGCAGCGATTAACGGGCCGTTCATGTTGACCCGGCTTTTCCTGGCAATGCCAATGGCAATAACCATTAACAGACCGCTGTTTACAAAAGCACTGCCGATGTTCCCGACGGCGAAGTAATCGGAAACCAGAATACTGGGGGCTGCCAGTATGTCCTGCAGCCCCTGGAAAATTTCCAGCGGGGTATTAAACAGAAAACCGGTCAGGATCACCACCAGGGCGTAGCCTAGAATAATAAAATACTTGGTATTATCCGGAACCAGGACAAAATCCTCTTCTTCCTTGATCCCTTCTCTTTTTTCCGTAAGATTTTCTCTAATGGAATGTGCTTCATTGGACTTGGACAACGTAATCACCCTTTATTAAAAAATTATCAAACGATTTTATCAATAATAAATTATGCAGATAAATTATAGAAAATCCCTTGCAGACCCCCGCCGATCTGACTCCGCGGCAGAGCCGCCATCAGCCGGTATAGGGAAATTCAATACAATTATAACATGAGATTCGCCGCTGTCCACATTTTCCCGGAGAAAAAGTTATAAAAACGCTCGGTTTTTTTAAGGGATTGCTGTTTATTTAACAGGTTTTTTTGCTTGATGGTCCCGAATCTCTCTTTCAATCAGGGCTTGGTAAAGCGCCATAATCCTTTGGATCACCGGATCGGATGCGGAGTTATAGGAATACTCTCCAATGCTTCGAAGGGGCAGGACTTTGGGGGAGGTGCCGGTCATAAAGGCGCCGGTCATATGGGGCAGATCCCGCTGATGGATTTCTTTCAATTCGCACTCAATCCCATTTTCCTCTAAAAGCCCTAAGATCTTCTCCCGGGTGATCCCGAGCAGCACCTGCTTCGGAGGGGAGGTATATACGGTTTGGTTTTTTACAAAAAAGACATTGGAACGGCTCCCCTCAGAGATTTCTCCCCGGGAATCCACCAGCAGCGCCTCATAGGCCCCCTCTTCCCGGAGCCTCTTGGCAACCGCTTCCCGAAGGTCAGACTGATAGACCTTGGCGTTGGGATTGTTCCGTATGCCCTGATAAAGAATGGTGTCCACACCGGTCTGGTAGTACTCCCTTGGCGGATAGGAGCTGGGAATAAAAAAGCCGTAACAATCCACGGCCCGGTCACTGTCAAAAGGGGTTACGATAATTTTTAAGTTGCAGTTTTTTTGAGAATTTTTCCGGATCAGCCTTTCGATCCGCGCTTCCAGGTCTCGTAAAATGGAAAAATCCACAGGCTTATCAAGGGTCAGCAGTTTTAGCGAAACAAACAGCCGGTTAAGGTGTTCCGTTAAAAAAAGCGGGGCACCCTCAATCACCCTAAGGACCTCGTAAACCCTTTGGTCTTCCGGAATATCCTGCCGGAACTCATCGGTTTTAATAAACTGATCATTTTTAAATAAATACTCTCCGGTAAGTTTTATCATGCTCATTCTCCTTTGTCGTTTATTATAAGATTATCCTATCACAAATCTTCCGGTTGATAAATTCTTTTCCGTATTTATCCAGACCCTTGGGAATTTCCATTGCGAAGGAAAAACAAATGGTTTATAATGATGGGTGGGTAAAGGGCTGTGGTTGAAAATCCAAGCCAGTCGCAGGCAAAGGGATCCACGTAAGGTCGGGAAAAAATTTCCCGGCTGAGCATGGTGCGGCTTAGAAGTAAGTCCTGCCGAGGAAATCGAGAGGTTCAGTAGTCAAGGCAAACCCTTGGCGAACTTCCCAGCAGGCGAGTGTGGGGGCAAAGACCAGGTCAGCCTTTACCCGTATTATTCAAATGAAAAAATAAAAAAAAACACCAAATTCCGACGGTTCAGGTCCGGATTTGGTGTTTTTCAGCTCTATCAATAAAACTTTAATAAAACTTCAATGAAACTTTCGGTTATCCAGTTATGGTTTATGCCTTACGCTTTTTCGCAATCCATAGTCCGGATAATCCGGCGGCTCCGGCTATTACAAAGGGAAGCATTCCAATATCTCCGGTTGCAGGAGTATCTTCTTCTTCCTCTTCGCCGTCTACGTCATCCACTTCATCTTCAGCACCGAAAGCCTCCGGTACCAATACTTGGTCGATTGCGTGAATTACGCCGTTTGAAGCTTCGATATCGGCGTTGATGACTTCGGATTCATTGACAAATACCCCGTCGTCTCCAACACTGATGACTACCATTTCCCCTTGAAGGGTTTCCGCTTCCATACCGTCTTCCAGATCAGTGGAGAATACCTCTCCGCTTACTACGTGGTATAAAAGAACCGCTTCTAAGTCAGGATGGGCTAACAGATCTTCTTTTTCAATATCCAATGCTTCCAATAAGGCTGCAAAGGCGTCATTGGTCGGTGCAAATACGGTAAAAGGACCTTCCCCTTCCAGGGCGCTTACCAGGTCTGCAGCAACCAGTGCTTCCACAAGAATGCTGAAGTCTTCGTTGCCCTGGGCGATTTCAACGATGTTTTGTTCGGCGCCGTTGTCATCGTCACCGTTTTCGTCGTAGTCCAATTCAAATACATCGGGAACCAGTACTTGATTGATTACATGAACCACACCGTTTTCCGCTTCCAAGTCAAATAATTCTTCGTCTACTAAAATCTCTGCGTCGTTAACGGTAAATAAAGAAGCGTCGATTTCAACGGTTTCTCCCAGTAAGGTTTCCACGTCTCCGCTTTCCAGATCCGAGGACATTACTTTACCGGAAACTACGTGGTATAACAATACTTCTTCCAATTGGGGGTGAGCCAACAGGTCTTCCGCTTCAATCCCTAATTCTCCAAGAAGGGCTTCAAAAGCCGCATCGGTTGGAGCAAACACGGTAAAGGGACCTTCCCCCTGCAGGGTTTCTACAAGGCCCGCTTCGGTTAAGGCGGCCTCTAAAATCGTGAACTCCCCTTCGGTATCCACCGCAATATCCACTACGGTTTCCGCCATGTGCCCTTCCGCAAAAGCCATGCTGCCGAAACTGAAAACCATTAATAATAGTACTAAAAATCCGGATAATAATCGATTCCTTTTCATTTTCTTTTCCTCCTTTAGAATAGAAAGCCGACACGTACAGGTGATGATGATTTATCTGCAGAACCCCTGATGTTTGATTATTGATAACATATTTCACTAATACCCTGTATAGGAGGGCCTAAACAGAAATAACTGTAAGAAAAAAACATTTAATTGAAAAAAATAGAAAAAATTGATAAGCCATGAGACTTTTTGGCGAAAATAAATAGGAAAAAATTTTCGTGATATCACAGGTTTAGTTACAGGTGTTGTAATAGGCTTTATTTTTAACCGAAATCCTGCAGGCGTTTTTCTAAGCGCTGCAAAAAACAAGCAAATTACCAAGCAAAAATAAACTTCAAAATTCTCAGGCCGGTTTTCTTCCGGGATTTCGCCATGTTTTTTCCAATCTCACAATGTTAGAAACCCTCCCCGGTGGGTAGAAATTTAAAGTAGAGAAATTATATTAATAACAGATCCTTACTGGGTAAAGGACGGTGTGGATAAATGGAAAAAAAACAACAAAGAGATTATAAAAGAAAACTGCTGCTGGGAATTTCCCTGGCCCTGGTAATCTTTTCCGCGGTAGGCCTGGGCTTTCGATGGCGGGATCAATACAACAATGAACGAGCCGTGGAGGAGGCCCGGGAAATCGCCCGGGAATCCCGGGAAATGGAAAACTCCCCGTCGGTGTACGAAGGAAGCCTGCATTTAGAGGATGCCCTGAATATCCCCGGGGAAAAACCCGAGGAGCCCCGGCAAATCCTTCCCTTCATTCAGGAACTTCAGCAGCGAAACCCCCAGGTGGTTGGCTGGATCGAGCTGGAAGGAACGGAAATTGATTACCCCATCGTTCAGGCAGAGGATAACGACTACTACCTTAAAAGAGACTGGCTGGGAGAGAGCAACTCCGCCGGAGCAATTTTTATGGATTACCGAAACGACCCGGAAGCCCTGGGGGAGCGAAAGACCCATACGATAATCTATGGCCATCACCGCCAGGACGGTTCAATGTTTCAAAATCTGGTAAAATATAAGGAGGAGGAATACTTCCGGGAGAGCCCCACCTTTGAGGTGACGGATCAATACGAAACCCATACCTACGAAGTCTTTTCCGCATACGTCACCACCACGGACTTTTACTTTATTGAAACCCGTTTCCCCGAAGATGAGGATTTTGAAGGTTTTTTAGAGGCCATAACCGAGCGGCAGATGTATGATACCGGGGTAACGGTCAGCGCCGAGGATCATTTGCTGACGCTGTCCACCTGCACCTACGAATACGACGATGCCCGCTTTGTGGTTCATGCCCGCCGGGTGACGGATTAAAAAATGTCGTTTTGTGAATAAAAGCTGTATGTTTTTAATAAAAAAGCGGCCAGAAAAATCATTTTTGATAAAGGGACCGGGTAAAAACGAAACAATACACAGAAAGATTATAAACTGTGCACAATAAAAAAGACTTTTTCACAGAGTTATACACAGCAAAAAACCGAAATACACAGTTGTACACAAAACCATCCACAGTATCCACAGGTTAATCAAAGAATTGCCCACAAATCTTTACCCCTTACCCACAAATTTTTTGGGATAAAAAATTGGTCTTAAAAATATTTCAGAGGGTAATAAATATACAGTCCTAAAAACAACACCCGAAAGGGAAACCTCAATAAATTCTTTGAAGGTTTCCAAGGTAGGGTGTTTGTCTTTTATAATCCTGGGTAAAGATTATGATAACACCAGGTACCACTTACAGTTTAAACACATTATAAGGGGAGACTCTTTTAACGTGAATCACAATCAGGAAGGGGAGCTGTATATGAAAGCAATTATCAGCGGAAAAAATGTAGGAGTAACCGACGCCTTAAAAGAGACCATCGTAGATAAACTGACCAAGCTGGATAAGTTTTTCCACGAAAATATGGAAGCGCAAGTAACCTTATCGGTAGAAAAGGAAAGACAGATTGTGGAGGTCACCATCCCGGTAAGCGGATCCATTTTACGGGCAGTAGATGATACTGATGATATGTATGCATCCATTGACGGAGTGGTGGATAAACTCACCCGTCAACTGAAAAAACATAAAGGGAAATTACAGGAAAAACACCAAAAAGGCGCATTCCGATTTGAAAATATCACGGACTATCAGCCTCTGGAAGAGGAAAAGGAAGGTCAAATTGTTAAAACCAAGCGGTTTGCGGTAAAACCCATGGATGCGGAAGAGGCCGTACTGCAAATGGAACTTCTGGGCCATAACTTTTTCGTATTTGCCAATGGAGAAACCGACCAGGTAAATGTGGTATATAAAAGAAAAGATGGAGACTACGGATTAATCGAACCGGAATATGGTTAAATAGACGATCAAAGGAAGCCTGTAAAAGGGCTTCTTTTTTGTGTCATAGAAATCTTCGGCAAAAACCTTTGAAAAAAAGCAGGAATAAAAAAAGTTATGAAGAATTAGTGTTATGGACCAAATTGTAGTAAAATAAGAATAACGGAAAGATAACCCGGAAAAAATTCCGGTTAATGACAAAAAAGCCCATAAGGGAAAACGCTCTTATGAAAATCACAAAGGAAAGGAAGTTCGATGCTGTGGTACTTGAAGGGTTAATATTAGGCTTGATTTTTGGAAAACTCCGGGGGGGAACCCTGCGGAATCTGGGGAGATTTTCATTAAAGCTTCCAATGATTTTAATCATCGGATTTTTAGGCTATCTGGCCACGTCTCTGATGGCCTTTTTCGGGAATGATTTTGTTGTGGGAAATTTACTCTATTTAAAAATCGGGATTTATCTGATGCTGTTTATCGTGCTGTTTTTCAATCTGCAGTACCGCTCTGTCTGGCTGATTCTTTTCGGAACGCTGTCAAACTTTACCGCGGTGGTCCTCAATGACGGACGGATGCCCCTGGATCCGAGAGCCCTTCAGCAAGCGGGAATGGTCAGTATGGAAACAAGTCTCCGGGCGGGAACCCTACATAGTTACGTCAGTATCGAAGCGGTGGAAGGGTTTAGCGCCAATCTGGGAAAATTTTTAACCACGCCGGACTTCTACCCCTTCAGCCAGGTCCTGAGCCCCGGGGATGTATTTATTGCCCTGGGTATCTTCTTTTTAATTCATCGGGCCATGACCAAGGCCACCAGCCGCTTTCGATCCGTGGATTTCGATTACCGGCAGGGCCGGTTCCAGTAGGCTTCAAGCCGGGTCCCAAGAACGCGAGATCAGAGGATTTTCCTTTGATCTTTTTTTGTAGGATAAATCTCCAAAGCCCGGAAGGGACCGGGTCTAAAATTTGTGTCTCAGCGGGATTAATGATAAAATAGATGGGACTATGAATAATTATATGAGGCGAAGAAACAATGAGAGGTGTGAAATAATGAAAAAAATGTTTGAGAAAATATTTGGAAGCCAAAGTGAGCGGGAACTGAAAAAAATGGACGGCAAGGTTGCCAAAGTGGAGGAGCTTGCCGGGGAGTATAAATCCCTAAGCGAAGAGGCGCTTAAGGGAAAAACCGAAGAATTAAAAAAACGCCTGGCCGCAGGGGAGACCTTAGAGGATATTTTACCGGAAGCCTTTGCTGCGGTTCGGGAAGCCTCCACCAGAATTTTAGGCCTTACCCATTACAAGGTGCAGCTTTACGGAGGGGTGGTTCTTCATGAAGGACGGATTGCCGAGATGAAAACCGGGGAAGGTAAAACCCTGGTCGCGCCCCTTGCGGTGTATTTAAATGCCCTGGAAGGAAAAGGGGTTCATGTGGTGACCGTCAATGATTACTTAGCCGAGCGTGACAAGGACTGGATGGGAAAACTGTATGAATATTTAGGCCTTACCGTAGGGGTTATTATCCACGGCCAGTCCAAAAAGACCCGAAAAGAACAGTACAGCTGTGACGTTACTTATGGTACCAATAATGAATTCGGATTTGACTATTTACGGGATAATATGGTGATTTATAAGGATGATATGGTCCAGCGGGGACAGCATTTTGCCATTATCGATGAGGTGGACTCGATCCTGATTGATGAGGCCAGAACCCCGCTGATAATTTCCGGAAAAGGGGACAAGTCCACGGGCATCTACAGCACCGCCGATCAGTTTACCCGGATGCTGAAGGACGAAGAGGACTACACCATTGAGGAAAAGGCCAAAAGTGTAACACTGACCGAAGAAGGGGTGGAAAAGGCGGAAAAAGCCTTTGGAATTGACAACTTGTCGGATCCGGAACATATGACCTTAGCCCACCATATCAATCAGGCCCTGAAGGCGAGAACCCTTATGCGCCGGGACCGGGATTATGTGGTAAAGGACGGGGAAGTTATCATCGTCGACGACTTTACCGGACGGCTGATGTTCGGCCGGCGCTACTCCGACGGTCTTCACCAGGCCATTGAA
>SKOH01000128.1 GCA_007120165.1 Clostridiales bacterium | reverse complement strand
TCCAGCTGCTCATCCAGTAATTCCAGATCCTCCAGGCTTCGGGTTAAAAACAGGGTGGCCAGGACGTTGAAGTAAATTTTCATCACCTTACCGATTCCCGGGCGCTGATGATAAAGGGTGGCCACCTGCCAAACCATTTTCGTGATATGCACCAGCATAAAAATGGCGTCGAGACTGCCGTTTTGGGAAATCGTCGTGGTGATGAATACCCGGGATGCATTCTCCCGAATGATTTTTTCCCCTTCGGTATGAAGGAGCTTTAAAGAGGAATCAATCTCTTCAATGGTGGTATGCTCATCAAAGGCAATGGTTTTTTCCTCCCGCCGTAAAGCAGCGTCAAGGGCTTGGTTCTTTTGCAGAAAATCCAGCACGATTTTCCGTTTGGCCGGATCCTGACGGTAGGCCTCTTTTGCCGGCAATACCCCTGCCCTGGGAAGCAGAAAAAACTTAAAAGTCGGAAAGATTATTACATAGAGTAAAAGGAGCAGTCCCAATACTAGGAAACTGTAAGCGAGAAAAGGATTGATATCCAGGAGCAGATAATAGGTTTGGACCGCCTGGGTGATCACGATTAACAGAAAAAACAGGATCCCTCCGAAAAGGACCGGAAACATGGTGTTTTTCGTTTTTTTTTGGATAAGATCGCCTCCTTTAGGGGTAGGTATTTTATTTTGCCGTAGTTTTTTGATTTTGCGTTAGTTTTTTTATAGTTTATAGGTAATTATAGCATATATGCTTTTCCGGTAGGATTTATCCGTTGAACTTTTCCAAGGGGGACAAAGAACCTGTCCCTATGTCCCTTTTTGTTTGATATTTTACCGATTCTGTAATAAACTAGAAACTATAAAAGTCAAAATTTACATAAAAGAGGAGAATCAGAATGTTATATGAGATTTTACGAACTTTTTTTGTCGAGCCGGAACAAGTAATAAATTTAGTGATTTCAATCTGTTTGGGGATTTTTTTAGGAATCGGAATTGCCATCGTTTATAAGTATACCCATCGGGGAATGAATTATGAGCGTTCTTTTCTTACGACCTTGGTGCTGATCGCGCCTATTGTAACCATGGTGATGTATTTTATTCAGGGAGATTTGGTAATATCCCTGGGACTGGTGGGCTCATTGTCCATTATTCGATTCCGTACGCCCATCAAGGATACCCGGGATATGGTGTTTCTTTTCTGGTCCATCGCCGTCGGTCTGGGTGCGGGAACCTATAACTGGACCGTGAGTATCGTGGCAAGCATCCTTGTAGCCTTGGCGATGGTTTTTTTGTTTATGATCAAATACGGAACCCCTCTGCATGCGGAATTTGTGCTGGTGGTCAGCGGAAATCTGGATGGGCGCTCCAAGGATCTTGAAAGAATCATAAAGAAATACGCGGAAAATGCTCAAATCAGATCCCATGATGTGCAGGATACCCATTGGGAAGTGATTTTTGAGCTGAAATTCTTAAAGAATCGGGATAATCCCAGTCAGGATCTCTTAAGCGAAATTAAAAGCCTGGAGGGAGTTGAAAAGGTTTCCCTTCTTGCGCCGCAATTGGCGCTGCCCATGTAAAAACATTTTATAAAGTTAGGAGTTTTCCTATGCGAACGATTGAACGTTTTGAGTATAAATACCGAGTCGAGAAAACCCAATATCATCAAATTAAAAATATGATTCGTTCCTATATGGATCTGGATGCCTATACACTAAAGAATGAGGAAAAGAAATATTTGGTGAAGAGCCTCTATTTTGATACCCATGATTATGCGGCCTATACGGATAAGTGTTACGGAGATTACAGTCGAATCAAATGTCGGATACGCTCCTACCACGATATGTATCATGATGATATGCCCATCAATATTGAGCTGAAAACCCGCAGGGGAATGAATATGAAAAAATACAGCATTTTCATTACGGGAAAAGAATACCGGACCTTTATGAAAACCCGGCATTTTTCCACGGAAAACAGTCCGGTGCTGATAGAATTTGAGCGGCTTTTGCATCTGAATCATCTTCAACCGAAAACCGTGGTGCGCTACAAAAGGGAAGGGTTGGTTCCAAAGGGTCGGGAAAATTTTAGAGTAACCTTTGATCACGGAGTGGAAAGCGTAAGTTCCTATGACCTCTTTCCCCAAAAACCCAATTTTAAAGGGCATGATCATCACAAGGGGATCGTCCTGGAAGTGAAAACCTTGGATGTTATTCCTCCCTGGTTACAAAGAATTATCCGGCAATACGGGCTAAAAGCCGTAGCCAACAGCAAATACGGCCAGAGCATTGAACTGACCCGAAAAGATATAGTCATGCCCATGTCGGATCACATGATCAGTTCCTTTTATTCCACGGGAGGGAGAAGAAGATAAAATGAAACGGACAGGATTGTTATTCGCAGGACTTTTATTATTTTCTATGATTTTTCTTATCCTCTACTCCTATGCTTATCAGATGTCCAGACCCGTGCCCTTTGAAGATGAGAATCTGGAAGCGGCCATACGGGAGATTTTGGATAAACCCGGTGAGGATATGACCGTCAGCCACCTGAGAGGGATTACCGAGGTTGCTGCCGTGAATAAAGGCATTACTTCTCTGGAAGGGATGCAGTACATGAGGAATCTTCGGGTATTGGATCTGGAAGATAACTTTGTGGATGACGTCAGCCTCTTAAAGGATCTGGATAATCTGGAGGTTCTTAACCTTAGAAACAATGAAATCACCTCCCTGGAGGAGATTCACTTGGATTCCCTAAGCAGCCTCGAGAACTTACGGGTGCTGAGTCTTCGCCATAATGTACGGCGACCGGACCCTGAGGAGAGAAGCTATCAATACCGTATTGAGGATATCGAAATCCTCGGAAAGTTTACCATGCTGGAAGAACTAAGCCTTCGGGATAACCATATTCAAGATGCAGCACCGCTTGAAAATCTTGTGCACCTTAGGGATCTTGATCTCAGTCAAAACCCCATAAAAAATGGGGAACTGTTTTTTTTGGATAACTTAACAAAGCTTGAAGAACTGAATTTGAGGGAAACCGGGGTAAGGGATATTGCCTTTTTGGAATCAATGGAAATGCTAACCTATCTTAATCTGCACTCGAACCCGGATATACAGGATGTTTCACCCATTGGGGGATTAACCAAGCTTCAAACCCTAATCATCCCCAATGTTCATTTAGGTGAAAACATTGAGGTCATCGGAGATCTTTCAGCGCTTCAGAGACTGAATGTTCGTAATACGGGGATCGAAGATCTCTCGGTGCTGGCAGCGCTGATGGAACAGGGAGCCCTACAGGATCATAATGAGCTGGACAAAGAGGCGACGGTGGATCTGGCGGAAAATCCCATTCCCTTGGAAAAAGAGGGGGAAAGGGGAGGCTACGCACCGATTCGGGAATACTGGGCAAATGTAAGGAACCGGATACCTGAGAACCTGCTAACGCCCAAAACCCAGGAGCTTTATATAAACGAATTCATGGCTTCCAACGGAAAAACCATTGGGGATGCCGATGGGAACTTTAACGATTGGATCGAGATCTATAACCCGAAGGAAGAAAGTGTACAGTTAGAGGGTTATTATCTTTCCGATGACCTGGAAAACCCTACCCGCTGGGCTTTTCCCGATATGAAAATTGACCCCAAAAGCCATATTTTAGTCTGGGCCTCCGGAGAGGACAGGGTGGACGATGAAGGAATGGCCCATACCAACTTTTCCATAGATCGACAGGGAGAACCTCTGATTCTGACCGCACCCGACGGAGAAGAAATAATCGATTTTATTGCGAAACGGGAAGTGCCCAGGGATATATCCTTTGGCAGGGCGGAAGACGGATCCGGGGAGCTGCAGTATTTTGAAAATCCCACACCGGGAACGAGGAATCTTCCTGCAGCGCCCTATTATATCAACCGGCCTCCAACGTTCTCCCGGGAAGGCGGATTTTATCAAAAACCTTTTGATTTGACCCTGACTTCCGAGGAGCATGAACAAATTTATTATACCCTGGACGGTTCGACACCAACGGAGAATTCCATCCTTTATGAAGCACCGATCCCAATTTTAGAAACCATGGATGCAGCAGAAGAATTTCCTAGAGCAACCGTCATTCGTGCTAAAGCCTTTAGTGAAAATAGGGAGCCGAGTAAAGTGGTAACCCAATCTTATTTTGTCGGGGCCGATGTTTTTGAGCAGTTTTCTTTTCCGGTGATATCTTTAAATACCGATGCGGATCATTTATTTGATGAGGAAACCGGGATTTATGCCGAAAATCATCTTTTTGATGAAGAAAGCGGGAGCGATGTCGAGAATAACTATGACAAGAGGGGAAGAGAGTGGGAGAGGCCGGTGGCCTTTGAAATCTATGAACCCAACGGAGCATTAGGTCTGAGACAGGACTTGGGGATCCGGATTCATGGAGGGGCAACCAGGTCCTACGCCCAAAAATCCCTTCGCCTGTATGCAAGAGGAGTATACGATGATGCGGACGTCATGGAGTATGAATTCTTTCCGGAACTGAAGGCAAAGGGGGGAGATTGGGATATTCAAGAATTCCACCGGTTAATTCTCAGAAATTCCGGAAATGACTGGTCAAGCACAATGTTCAGGGATGCATTTATACAAAGCCTGGTGGAAGATATCGATACCATTCCCACCCAAGCATTCCGACCTTCGGTTGTCTTTATCAACGGGGAGTACTGGGGCATCTATAACCTTCGAGAAAGACAGGATGAGTATTATTTTAAATCCCATTTTGGTGTAGACCCGGAGAACATAACCGTGCTGGAAAATAGAAAGGTTATATTGGATAAGGGAAGTCCTAAAGGGGAATCCCATTATCATGATATGCTGAAGTTTATCGAGGACGTGGATTTAAGGGATGAACAGCACTTTCAAGAGATCGAAAAATTGATGGATGTAGACAACTATCTCGACTATTTTATTGCACAAATTTACTTTGCCAATACAGACTGGCCGCAGAATAATATTCGTTTCTGGCGTTATAATACGGAAGAAACCCCGGAGGATTCTAAACATTGGGAGGACGGCCGATGGCGCTGGATCATGGTGGACACGGACTTTGGCTTTGGCCGATACACCAGGCACAGAGACGATGAGCGCTTCAGCGGAATCCGCCAGGACACCATCGAATGGGTACTATCTGAAAAAGGTGGAAGATGGGAAGACGTTGAAACCAATTTTTTGTTTCGTAATATGATGAAAAATACCGGATTTCAGAATGAATTTATCAAAAGATCCGTGGATTACCAAAATACGTTTTTTCACAGCGATCGAGTGCTAAGCCGGATCGATGGTTTTCAAAAGACCTACGCCGATGAAATCGGGCTGCAGCTGATGCGATGGGGACGGTTGGATGGCAGCATCGATAACTGGAAGGCCGAAGTGGACATTCTTAGAGAATTCGCTGAGGACCGTCCGGCCTATGTCATGAAACATTTAGACCGGCACTTCCAACTGGGGGAGCAGTTTCAGCTGAACGTCGATTTTGAACAGCATGATCAAGGCACGGTGCTGGTCAATGATTTGGATATTTTTATGTTTTCCGATTCCGTAGACTATAAGAATCCATGGGAAGGGCATTATTTCAAGTCATTACCCATAGAAGTTAAGGCGGAGCCAAGGGATGGATACCGTTTTGTCGGTTGGGGCGGAGATGAGTTTGAGGAGACGGAAATACTAACCATTGAAGAAGACACGTTATTGAAGCCGAAATTCGAACCGTCGGAGGGCGCTTATTATGATGATTATGTTGAAGATATTCGAAAAGCTAAAATTTTAAATTATTCACTTTCATACTTGCTGGCACTGTTCTTTGGCATCTTAGGTGTATGGACGTTAAAATATTTTTCCCCGGCAGCAATGGTTAAAGGAATAAAAATTCTGGTGTATGTTCTATTAATTCTGGGAACTGTGCAGTTCATACCTTTGATGACAAGCATGATAAACACCGGACTGAGTGCTTTTGCGGAAGCCCTTTCGTTTAGACTGCTAATCTTTTGCTTTGCCATTGGAGGATTTATAGGACTGCATTTGCCCCAACAAATCAAAGAGATCAGAGTTTTTGAAGCTTAAAGGGACATAGGGACAGGTTCATTGTCCCAGTTTCTCGCTTGGCGGGAACCGAGGACAATGAACCTGTCCCGAAGATCTTTAATTGATGGAATTACTCTGGAGGTGTAGGGAATGCCAAGGATTGCACGTAAAAAGAGCGAAACCGGAATTTATCACATAATGATCAGAGGCATCAATCGACAAAATATTTTTGAAGACGAGGAAGATAAACAAAGGTTATTAACGACCTTAGAACGATACAAAAATGAACAAATATGCGAGATCTACGGCTATTGTTTCATGGACAATCATATTCACCTGATCATTAAAGAAACAGGGGAGACGATAGCCAGCATCATCAAGAAAATATCAGGCAGCTATGTACATTGGTATAATAACAAATACGATCGATATGGACATTTGTTTCAAGAACGGTATAAGAGTGAAGTGGTGGAAAACGATGGATATTTGCTAAGGGTCCTAAGATATATTCATCAAAATCCATTAAAGGCAGGACTTACAAAAGACCTGTCAGAATATAAATGGAGCAGCTATCATGAATATATTCAGAAACCAAGGATCGTGAAAACAGACTGTGTACTGGAGTTGTATTCCCCGAGTAAGAAACAATCCATTGAACTATGTAAAAAATATATGCATGAAAAAAATGAAGATCAATGTTTAGACTATGAAGAGAAGATCCGAATGTCCGATGATGAAGTCCGGCGTTGCTTTTCTGAGTATGGGTTGAATAATATGAGTGCGCTGCAACAGTTGGAAAAAAGTAAAAGGAATGAAATAATAAAAAGAGTGAAATCTGCTAAAGGCATTACAACAAGGCAGTTGGCAAGGATAACGGGAATATCTAGAAGTGTAATTGACAGGACGTAGGGATAGATGCTGGATGAGACGAAAGATTTATCCCTGCGTCCCACTATGGGAGGGTGCTGAAAATGATAAAAAAAAGATGGATTTCTTTACTGATTATAGTTACGATGGTATTTTCCCTAATGAATCCGGCAATGCTGTTTGCTGAAGGAGACAAAGAGGAAACAACAGTACATAGGGACGAAGAGAAGTATGAGGAACTGATTGTGTCGATTGAATACCATGATGATAGAGGGGAGATCCAACTGAAAAGCATGGAAAATTCGGTGGATCTTCATGAAGCACTTTTGAATAAACAAGGCTTGGATATCAAGGAGGCATCCTTCGATGTCAAGGATTTGAAAAAAGTTACATTAAGTGGAGTTAATCCTTCGGGAAATGTTACGGAGAGACTCAAACACTCAGGGTATGTTTATTTAGTCCGCAACAAAGAACAGGAAACCCCCCTTGAGGTGTTACGGGAAGAGCTGAAGAAGGAACTGGAAGCATCCGGTTTAGCACTGAAGTATGTAGAGCCGAATTATAGCATCACTATTGATGGGAATTCTTTCGAAGACGTCATAGAGACCGTAAGTACGCTGAATCCAAAGCAAAAACCGCATTATGAGATGGTTCATTTAGAACAGGCATGGGAGATTGCAACAGGAACTGATACTCTTCGAATCGCCGTACTTGATAGCGGGATTGACCACACCCATGAGAGTTTGTCGGACCTTGTTGCTCCGAGTCTGGGAAAAAACTTTTCTGTCGATGGAGATGCAGACAATACGATGGACTACAACGGTCACGGGACCCATGTTTCCGGAACCATTGCCAGTTATAATCAGGTGGACGGGATGATGAAGGAAGCTACCCTGATCCCTGTGAAAGTGGTTGGAGATGACGGGAACGGCACTTATTATCAAGCGCAGCAGGGCATCTATCATGGAGTTGCCATGGGGGCAACGATCATTAATATGTCTTTAGGCGGAGATTTTTATTCTCAAGCCTTTGAGGACGCCTGTAATTTTGCTGTCGATAATGGAGTGGCTGTGGTAGCTGCTGCTGGGAATCAAAACAAGAGTCAATTAAACTATCCTGCCCGATTTGAGTCGGTAATTTCCGTGGGTGCGACAGATCTTCAAGGAGAACGAGCTTATTTTTCCAATTACGGCACCGGTTTGGATGTTATGGCCCCGGGGGTACGGATTTACAGTACGGTTCCCGGTAATCAGTACGCATACAAGCATGGAACTTCCATGGCGGCTCCCCATGTGGCGGGAATGATTGGTTTGATGCGATCGGAAGAACCTGGGTTAAGTGTAGCGGAAATACGAAATATTTTGCATGAGACTTCCGCATATTCAAATGGAGAGAATCAGTTGGAGTATGGACATGGACTTATCAATGCATATGAAGGGTTGCAAGCAGTTGCAGGTTATGAAGAAGCACCAGAGCTGGAAAGAATTGAGATCGAATCTCTGCCGAACCAAACAGACTATTACGTAGGTCAATCCTTTGAAGATGAAGGACTAATTGTTAAAGCCCATTACAGCAACGGGAATGAACGGGTAATACCATCGGAAGATCTGAATGTAGAAGGATTTAACAGCGAAGATCCAGCAGTGGACCAGACGATAACAATTGAATATGAAGGATTTGAAGAGGCATTTACTGTAACGATTCATGAATCCGGTGTGCCTATAGCGGAATCGGTTAAGAGCCAGGCGGTATCTATCGGAGATGCTTTATCAGCATCGCTGTTGGAAGGAGTCTTTAAAGATCCCTACACCGGAGAAGTTGTTCAAGGAGATCTGCAGTGGAAGGATGAAAGCACGGTAGTGCTTGAGACAAAAGAGTATCCCTGGAATTTCACCCCGGAAAAAGAATGGTATGAGACGGTGGAAGGCAG
>SKOH01000006.1 GCA_007120165.1 Clostridiales bacterium | reverse complement strand
TATCGGTGGGGAGAGCGAAAAATTCATATTGAGGCCCTGGATGTCAATGGGGAGCTGTATAGGGAGCTGTTTGAGCGACATCAGGTGACACCCCCGGTGGTCACGAAAACCTCGGAAGCGGAAAAGGTTAATGAACTCTACGAGGCGAACACCTTTGATTTTGCCTTTTCAAGAAATGCCTTGGACCACTGTTACGACCCGATTAAAGGGATCAAAAACATGGTGGAGCTGATCAAACCCGGATCTTATGCTCTATTAATGCATCGGAGAAATGAAGGGCACTCCCAGGGGTACCGCGGAGCCCATCTATGGAACTTTGACGCCGAAGGGGAGGAAGTCATCGTTTATAATCCCTCGGTTAAATATACCCTCAGTAAGGAGCTTGATGGGGTAGACGTGGGTTATAGACTCAGAAAAACGGAAAAGGATGAATGGATTTATGTGGAAATTTACAAAAAATAGTGGGGATTGGGCCTTTTGGGTCATATTTATGTCATTTTTGACTTGTTTTTGATTACGTGAAAAAAAACGGGGAATTAATGTTATAATTGTTTTATTATGTTAAGTATCTAATCTAATTGTAATACTAGGGGGAAGATGAATATGTCCTACGAAAAAAACACCAGAGTACCGAAAAAAGGAAAGAAAAATAAAAAAGGAAGGATCGTCCTTCGAAGCTTCGGCGTCCTGCTGATTATTCTTTTTATCGCAGGAACCCTGGTGGCAGGGTTTGCCCTTAACCTTATGCAGACTGCCCTGGATGAAGCACCGGAAATTGAGCCGGAAAATATGTACAGCCTCTTAGGCGAGAACTCATTTATTTATGATAATGAAGGAAGGCAACTGGAAAGAATAGAAGATGAAGAGCAGCGGATTATTGTGGACTACGAGCAGATGCCCGAGCATATGATCAACGCCTTTATCGCCATTGAGGATGCCCGTTACTGGGAACATGACGGCCTCGATTACCGAAGAATTGCAGGAGCGGCCTGGACCAATTTTAGAACCGGCTCTCAGCAAGGGGGGAGTACCATTACCCAGCAGTTGGCGAAAAACCTCTATCTTACCCACGAGCAGACCTATACCCGAAAAATTCAGGATGCTTACTACGCCTTGGAAATTGAAAAAGCGCTGTCAAAGGAGCAGATTTTGGAAGTTTATTTAAACACCATCAACCTTGGAGGGCAAAACCACGGGGTGCAGGCCGCATCCCTTGCCTACTTTTCCAAATCCATTGAAGAGGTTGACCTGGTAGAAGGGGCGATCCTTGCAGGGATTGCCAGAAACCCTTCCACTTACTCCCCCATCCGCTACGTACATGAAGATAATGTTACCGCCGAGATGGACGTTCTGGATGATACCGGGGACTATGTGATCATCTTCGATGAGCGGAGCCTTCCAAGACTTCGGCTGGTACTGTCGCAGATGCGGGAATACGGTTTTATTACCGATGATGAATATCAGGAGGCCTTAACAGAAACCGAAGACATTCATGCCCGGATTGTTCCCAGCCGATATGAGGACTCGGGAATCTCCTCCCATTTTGCAGATCTGGTCAAGGATGAGGTAATCGAAGCGCTGACTGCGGAGGGCTATACCGAGCAGGAAGCTCAGAGAATGCTGGGCTTTGGCGGCCTTCGGATCTACAGTACCCTGGACCGTCAGATGCAGACGATTGCAGAAGAGGAGTTCAACGATCGGGATAATTTCCCGGCAAATCTTTTAGATGACGACGGAAACCTCCTTAGGGATGAATTCGGAAATGTGCAGCCCCAGGCGGCCATGGTAATATCCGATCCGGAGACCGGAGAAATCAAAGCCTTTATGGGGGGCCGGGAAACTTCCGGAAGACGGATCTTTAACCGGGCCAGCGGAAGAGGACGGCAGACGGGTTCCAGTATGAAGCCCCT
The DNA here is from genome assembly GCA_007120165.1 of Clostridiales bacterium. Classification (GTDB taxonomy): domain Bacteria; phylum Bacillota; class Clostridia; order Peptostreptococcales; family T1SED10-28; genus Isachenkonia. The sequence goes on along the minus strand of SKOH01000006.1, from coordinate 6,922 downwards.
GGCGGCCTATCTTCCCGCACTTGATAATAACCATACGGTTGCAAGTGTGATTGATGATATACCCATCTATTTCAGATTTGGAGAGCCCGACGAGCCCCATCCAAGAAATGTTGGGGATACCGGTTATTTAGGACTGATTAACCTTCGGGAAGGAATTCGAATATCCAGCAACGTAACCGCCACCCGGCTGCTGGATGAACTGGAGCCCGGTATGGCAGGTTCGGTTGCAACGATGACCCGTTATTTAAATGAGGTAGGCATTCATCTTCATACCTATGACTACTCGACAGTCCTCGGTACCGGAGATACGTCTCCCTATGATATGAACCGGGCCTATAATATGATCGCCAATGAAGGGGTGTATGGAGATCTTATTTCCTTTACCCATATCGAAGATGCCCAGGGGAATGTGATCCTGGAAAACAGCCGCTCAACCAAACGGGTCGTGGATCCCGATGTGGCGTATTTATTAACGGATATCATGCGTCATGCAGTAACGCCGGAAAACCGGGGATACGGCTGGCAAGCGGCCATTCGTGAAAACAATGAAGGAATCCCGGTTGCCGGTAAAACCGGAACTTCCCAGGGACAGACGGATGCCTGGTTTGTGGGGTATACCCCTTATCTGTCCGGAGCCACCTGGATCGGCTTTGACTTAAATGAAACCTTAGGCTCAAGCAGTATTGTGTCCGCAAATCTCTGGTCAAAGATTATGACTAGAATTCATGATGAAAAAGGATTTGAGGATAAAGACTTTGAGCGCCCGGATAATATTATTGAAGTGGAAGTATGCGCCACCTCGGGACAGCTGCCGACGGAACTTTGTGAACGGGATCCGCGAGGCTCCCAGGTAATCACCGAACTGTTTATCGAAGGTACGGAACCCACCGAAGAATGCGAAGCCCATCGCCTGGTTAACGGCCGGGTATATATTGTAGCACCGGAACCTTTCGACCCTGCGGATCACGAGGGCCTCCGACCGAGAGATTATCAGTACCGCTTACCGCTGCACCTGGATGAACGGGTAAACGGCGTGGATCTGGACGATGAGGATGAAAACGGAGCGGAAAGACCTCCAGCCACGGGCAGTGTTCGAGTTCGCCATGTGGAAGTGGACAGCAACGGAAATGTTGTAAGGACCCTGCGGGATGACCGGAATGCGGTCACCGGAGAGGTAGGAGACCGATACACCACCAGTCAGCGATCCTTTAGCGGATACGAATACATCGGCATTGATTCCTCCGGCGCTACCCGGGAAGGCAGGATTCAGAGCGGCACGCAGCGTGTGACCTACTTCTACCGGGCCGTAGAACCGGATCCGGCCCCGGCACCGGACCCAACACCGCCGGCGGAGCCGGAGCCAGAACCGGAACCTGAACCTGAGCCCGAGCCGGACCCTGAACCGGACCCGGGTGACGACGATGACGACGACGACGACGATGACGACGGTGACGACGATGACGATGACGATGACGGTGACGACGACGATGACGATGACGACGATGACGACGATGACGACGTCAACGGAAACGGCAATGGCAACGGAAACGGCAATGGCAACGGAAATGACAATGGAAATGGAAATGACAATGGAAATGGAAATGACAATGGGAACGGAAACAGCAACGACGATTAAAAAGTTTCATCGATAAAAACAAAAGACTTAGGATTCTAATCCTAAGTCTTTTTATATGGGAATAAAGCCCGGTATTTTTAGTTTTCTTTTTAAATTTTTTCGTTATCTTTTTTAATCAGGGTCATATGGGTTCCGATAATCCGTTTGGGGGTGCCCATTTCATCCCGAAGGCCAAAGCCCGTGGATAAAACCCATTGGTAATCATCATCCCGGGTTTTTAACCGATGGGTACACTTGAATATTTTCTTACTGGACTCCAGGAATGTCTCCAGGGTTTGATGAAAGGTTTTCCGGTCCTCGGGATGAATCAGCTGTTCCCATTTTTCTTTCCGCTGTATCGTTAGGGTGGGAATGACCCCGTGGCTGCGGTAATATTTGGAACGGAGGGTAAACTCATCCTTGGGAAGACTCAACTCCCAATAACCGTCATTCACCTCTTCCAAAATCAATTGATACTTATGATTCAGCTCCTCCGCATTCTGTAAATCCGTCAAAGCACAGTGGTAACGTCTGAGCAGTTCTTTCTTTGTTAATTCTTCCATAAAGTCCTCCTATTGAATCTATTGAATCCTGCCGTATTATTTCTTGAACTCCAATGGCGGTACATCCCGTAGGATACCATCACCGATAAAAGGGCTCCGCTAAAGATGTCTAAAGGAAAATGAACCCCCACCATAACCCGGGACAGACCGGTAAGAGCAGCCAAGGCCAAGGCAATGATTCCCAGGGACTTATTGGTATAATAAACGGCCATGGCTATGGCAAAAGCACTGGCGGCGTGCATACTGGGCATTGAAGCGGAAGCTTCATGAACGATCAGGCTTTCAATATCCAGGGCAATGAAAGGCCGAGGTCGCTGATAGAATAATCGGATGCCATAGACGAGCAGGAAAGCGGTCATAGGGCCAAAAAGAGCGAGGAAAATTTTACGGTCTTTTCGGATAAACAGCGAAAGCAGCAAAAGCCCATAAAGCAGAGCAAAAATGATGGAAGAGGCATTGGTTATGACAACCATAATATCCCCAACCGAAGGGTTTTCTATTGACAGCTGAAAAATTCTGAAAAAAATAGTTTTGTCGATCCCTTGAATCAAGCAGACACATCCTTTAAACAGTTTCTCTTTATTTTTCTTAAATAATATTGTATGCTAGGCTATAGAGACAGGCATAGGGATTCCTATCCTTTAGAATCCTGTCAGATATTGTACCATAAAAGTGGTTAAAATGATACGGTATTTCCTCCCGTTTTGGGTAACATTGGAACAGAGAAGAATAACGGCAAGGCGCAATAAAATATAAGGAACAGAATAAATAGACAGAGGTGTGGGTTTTGGGGAAACTGCTGTACAGAGGATACTTAAAAAGCAAAGTGCAAATTATACTATGGGTGCGGGGCATTATTCTCGGAGCCGGGGTCATTGTACCGGGGGTAAGCGGAGGGACGATTATGGTAATATTCGGCATGTATGAAACCATGCTTCAGGATTTACTGAGGTTTCGATTAAAGCCCTATATTGCCATGGCAATCGGGGCCGTGGTAGGGGTATTTGCCGGAGGGGCCCTCTTGTCCTTCCTGTTTGATCATCATCCGAATCCCACGTATTCCTTTATCATGGGCTGTCTGTTGATGTCCATCCCCTTTATTTTAAAACGGACCAAAGGGTTTACGGGGAAACGGACGCTGCTGCTGATCATTGGAATATTAATTTCTTTTAGTCTGCTCAGACTCCCCGCCTTATTCGTCGGAGGGACCCTTACCCTGGGGCAGACCTTTTTCGCCGGTTTCGTCTCCAGTGCCACGATGATGGTGCCCGGAGTTTCCGGCAGTGCGGTGCTCATTGTCCTGGGGCTTTATGAATCGATTTTAGAAGCGGTCCGGCTTTTTGAAATGCTAACCCTCCTTATTTTTATCATCGGAGCGGTTACCGGGGTTTTTCTATTGGCAAAGGTGTTAAAGTCTTTATTTACCCGGTATATGTCGGAGATCCTGTTTTTTTTCACCGGTCTGATCATCGGCTCCCTGGGGATGGTTTGGCCGTCGGAAATTTCTTTTATCCCGCTGGTTACCTTTGGACTGGGTCTGGGATTGGTGTACCGTTTCGGAAAATGATTTTACATGGATTGGAGAGAGTATTATGAGGGTAAAAAAATCAACGAAAATTTACGCATGGTTAGCGGTGCTTATTTGGATGGGGATTATTTTTCTGTTTTCCAGTCAGCCGGGGGATGCTTCCGGAGCGGCCAGCGGCCGAATTGTAGAGCTGATTACAACGGGAATTACTACGGTTTTTCCCTTCCTCGAAATCAACGAAGAGGCACTCCATTTTATCCTTAGAAAGGGTGCCCATTTCATGGTTTATGGAATTTTGGGGATTCTGTCTCTTCGGGCTTTTCGGCTTTCCGGCTATACCCGGGGAAAAGGATTTTTCTATGCATGGCTGCTGGCAACGGTTTATGCAGGATTTGATGAGTATTACCAGACCTTTGTACCCGGGCGAAGCGGAGAGGTAACCGATGTGATGATCGACAGTGCCGGAGCCTTTGCCGGTATTTTCCTTTACTTTCTGGCAACGGTGATTCAGCGTCCGGCCAAGGAAGGCATCAGCTCCTTTCAGTATATCCTGATTCAGGAGGGCCTGGAGGAGGAAAAACAGAAGAAACGGGAGGCGGAGGAAGCCTCCGGGGAAGCCCCGAAAAGTACCGGAGAAAAAAACGGGGATGAGGCAAAAAAGAAAATCGCTAAACAAAGGAAGACCGGTGAAAAAACTGAGCCTGATGAAAAAACGAAGTCTGCTGAAAAAACGAAGTCTGATGAAAAAACGAAGCCTGCTGAAAAAGCTCCGAGGGAGAAAAAAGCCGAGGCCCATGGGTCCGGAAAAATAAAAGATTTTGAAGAGACGGAAATCTTTAAAAAATGGAAAGAGCAGAACAACAAAGGAAAGGCCGCCAATAACCAAAACAGCGCGGCGGATGCGGTCAGCCGACTAAAGGAAGCCCGAAGACAAAATAATGATGGAAAGCCTAAAGGTGGTGCGCATCAAAGCGGCGGAAATGCTGACAATCAGAATAACCAAGACCGTAATGGGGACAATAATGCTGAGGATTAGCGCTAATCATCCCTAGAGAATGACGGGATTTATCATCTATAGAGTACATCCAAAATAAATAAGGCCGGGTTTTCCAAGTGAAAACCCGGCCTTTCTTTTGTTATACTGTTAAAATCTTGGATACCGCCGTCGTTTATTTCGTACTCTTTGATTAAATCGAACCATCAGCAGCAGCAGTCCGGCGATGGCCAGAAGGCCCGCCAGGGCTCCGACCCCGGTTCCGATATAAAGTCCCATATGGTTGCGGAGAATATCTCCCTGGGTAAGGGTGGTGTAGACTTTATATTCTTCAGTGGTTTCTCTCTGGGAGATCACTGCGGTTCCCACCGGCTTATCGGGGGCTAAAGAGAACGCCGAAACATCATTTATGGCAACCTCCACACGGATTTCTTCTCGGTTTAGGCCGTTTTCGTAGTACAGTACGTCCTCGCTAATGGTTACCGGCACCTCGGCGGTATGCACCGGTCCGAAGAATCGAAGGGGACGATACTCCAGTTCCAGCGTCTCGATGGTCTCTCCAGCTTCAAAGTACGGAGTTTTTTCCGCTGCCTCAAAGCTCCAGTCCATAATCCGGTCCATATCATTAAATACCACGGTATCTTCAAAATCAAACTCGGAGTTCAGCACTACCCCGGCAATTCTCCGGCCGTCCCGTTCGTAGATGGCGACCAGGGAACGTCCTCCGGCGGGGGTGTATCCGGTTTTCATCAATACTTTGTCCTCGGTGGATACCTTTTGATTCGGGTTGTCCCAGGGCAGCGTACCTCTGGGGGTAGGAATAATTACACTGTCGGTGGATAGCACTTCTTCCACCCAGGGGTCCGAGAGGGCTTCCCGGGTCACGACACTAAGGTCATAGGCAGTGGTGTAATGATTCTCATCATGCAGGCCGTTGGCATTGGTAAAGTTCGTATTTTCCAGCCCCATTTCGCTGAAACGCTCATTAATCATCCCGACAAAGGTATCGGCGTCGCCTCCGACGTCATCGGCGATCATATAGGCCACATCATTGGCGGAGTAAATCATCAGCGCCTCCATGGCAGACTTTCCAGTCAGCTGGTAGTCCAGGGAAATCGGACCGTAGTCGGTATGAAGGGAGTAGGAGGGCTGCTGGTGGGCGCTTTCCGTATAGGAGAGCAGATCATCTTTACTGCGGTTTTCCGAAAACAGCAGGGCGGTAATGATTTTACTGGTACTGGCAGGATAGGCCCGCTGATCGATGCTTTTGGCATACAGGATTTCTCCGGTATCCACATCAATGGTAATACCCATCTCTCCTCGGATTGACGGATAACCGTCTTCCTCCACGGTGGAGGCTTCTTCCACCTCTTCCACTTCCACCTCTTCCGGTTCCTCTTCACTGGCCGGGTCGGCGTAGGGGGTGAGTACAGCGGAGAACAGCAGGGCGGCGGACAGGGACAGAACAGCGGCTTTTTTCGATAAATTATCAAACATTATAATAGCTCCTTTGGTTTTATGTATTTGGCGGTATTGAATTCCCGGTGGAAATTCACTTACAGTTCGGCCCGGCACTTCAGCCCGGAGCCTTCTTTATTTTAGCAGGTATTTACTTAATGGGAAAGAGAAAATACGAAAAATAGGTCATAGATGCTAGAGATTATTTCGAGAAGTGTTATAATAAAGTCAATATTTGTTAAAGGGAGTGTTGCCGAATGAAAAGACTGTTTATGCTCGGACTCATTTTTAGTGCACTGATATTATCCGGATGTTCCGAGGAGCCCCTCAGTCCCGAGGAGCCTTTTGAAACCTATATTCGTCACTGGGAACAGGGAAATTACGACGGGATGTACCAACTGCTGGAAGAGGCGTCAAAGGATCTTATTGATCAGCAGGAATGGGATTTTGCAGAGCGTTATCAAAAAGTTTACGGGGACCTGGAAATTGACGGGATTACCGTTGAATACGAAAGGATTGATTTTGATGAGGGAGATCTGGATCTGGAGGAGCTGGCGGAGGCAGTCTATCCGGTGGAGGTCTCAATGCCCTCCATGGCCGGGGACATCCGCTACACCACCGAGGTTAGACTGATTAAAAATATGGAAACGGTTGAAGGGGAAGAGGCCTCGGGAGAGGATCGGGAAAACCCCTGGGAGGTGGTATGGGAACCGACCCATCTGTTAAAGGGGATGGAAGCCCCGACGGATACCATCGGGATTTCG
>SKOH01000134.1 GCA_007120165.1 Clostridiales bacterium | reverse complement strand
TTTGCTGCCTTTACGGTCAACGACTTGGTCAAAGTTCGGTTTCATTTATCCGCCTCCTAAACGTTGATTACATGACTTCCTTCCGGTACGCCTTAAAGGCCGAGGCAATGGAATAGTCCCGTCGGATTATTCCCCTTGGTATCCAGCGCCCCTCCTTCATCAGCTCTTCTCCGGGAACTTCTAAAATTTCGGATTCTTTATCAATTCGGTCTTCATTAATTCGGTCTTCATTAATTTTTAAATGCCCTGATTCCACTCTCTGTAAATCCACCTGATAAGCGATCAGGTTCCACTGAATATGACTAAACACTGCTTTACTATCCTCCAGCCTGGTAATCTTCTGCACCCGCAGATTTTCCTTCAGTAAATGGTCTTCAGCAGTTAAAATCTTCTCCAGGGCCCGGCCCTTTAAATGGCCCTCTACATTGGGAAATTCCCAAAGACCCGCCAATAATCCCCGGTCCTCCCGCTTTCGAAGAAATACTTTATCCTGATGGGTAAATAGGATTACGGTTTTTTTCTCCAGGCGTTTTTTAACCGCCTTCCTTTTCACCGGCAGGACGCCCTGCAGGTTCTTCTCAAAGGCCGCACAAAACTCTGATACGGGACATATTAAGCATTCCGGCTCCTTAGCGGAGGTACAGAGTACCGCGCCCAGCTCAATCAGGCCCTGATTAAAATCCCCAAGATCTTTTTCCGGCAACAGCCTTCGAACCTGATCGGTAATTTCTTTTTTCGTTTTACCCAGTTTAATGTCCCCATGGTTCCCGGTAATTCGGGTCATCACCCGCAGCACATTCCCGTCCACTGCCGGTTCTTTCTGTTCATAGGCGATGGAGGCAATGGCGCCGGCGGTATACTCTCCAATTCCTTTAAGGGTTTGCAGGGTCTTACGATCCTTCGGGAATACTCCGCCGTACTCCTTTACTACTTCCGCTGCTGCAATTTTCATGTTTTTGACCCGACTGTAGTATCCGAGACCTTCCCAAAGCTTTAGAAGATCCTCCTCTTCACCCCGGGCCAAATCCTTTACGGTGGGGTATTTTGCAATGAATGTTAAAAAGTACGGAATTACCGTATCCACCCGGGTCTGCTGCAGCATGATTTCCGAAACCCAGGTGTAATAGGGGTTTTCGATGTCCCGCCAGGGCATGGACCGCTTATTGTTTCGGTACCACTTAAGTAATTCCCGTTGAAAGGCTTCGATATTTTCCCGGTGCTCATTTTGATGGTCCATCAGCTTTCGTCTCATAGGGTCTCCTCTGTTTATAATTATGTTTTCAGATATTCCTCTGTTACTATTACTACTCTATTACTACTCTGTTGCTACTCTGTTGCTATTACTACTCTGTTGCTACTCTGTTGCTACTCTGTTGCTATTACTACTCTGTTGCTATTACTACTTTGTGACTACTCTGTTACTATTACTACTCTGTTTCTAATCTTTTTCCGGTATGTTGCTGCTTCAGTTTTTCCTTCGCCGAGAGGCCTGCTACATACCCGGTGGAAAACGCAATCTGCAGATTATACCCTCCGGTGATGGCGTCCAGGTCCAGAACTTCCCCGGCAAAATACAGTCCGGATACTTTTTTCGACTCCATTGTGGAAGGATTCACTTCCTTAACATTCACCCCGCCGGCAGTGACAATAGCGTCTTTTACCGGACGCAGACCGATTACTGTAAGCTGAAGCTTTTTCAGCGCATTGATGACTTTATTCCGTTCTTTCTTTTTCAGCTCGTTCATTTTACGGTCCTTAGGGATCCCCAGGAAGGGGAGGATTTCTTCGATAAATTTCTTCGGCCAGAACTCCGTAAGCATATTGCCGAGATTTTTCCTTCCGCTGCTTTGATTTAAAAACCAATCCTTCAGTTCCTCCTCGGTTTTGTCGGGGAAAAAGTCGATTTCCACGGTTGCCGGAGCTTCCTTTAAGTTGATTTCGTTGATATAGCTGCTGAGTTTTAATACCGGGGGGCCGGAGATTCCGTAATGGGTCAACAGCAGATCCCCCCATTGCTGCAGATTTTTCATTGATAAAATGCGTAGAGAGGTTTCAGTAAAGGATATACCGGCCAGGGTCTTTACCCAGGTTTCCTTTAATTCAAAGGAAGTCAGGGCCGGCTTGATTTTTTCAATGCTGTGACCCAGGTCCACGGCCATTTCATATCCGTCCCCGGTGCTTCCCGTTTGGGGATAGGAGGCCCCTCCGGTGGTAATTATTACGGCCTCCGCCGGGACCTCTCTGTCGTCGGTTAAGGCCACGCCCCGTACCCGGTGTTCCGTGGTTAGAATGCTTTTTACCTTATGGTTATACCAAATTTTCACTCCGTGATTGATCAGATCCTTCAATAAAATATTGATAATTTCCGTACTGTCATCACTCTTAGGAAAGACGGTACCTTCCTTTTCCAGTTTGAAAGCGCAGCCCCGGTCCTCAAAGTATTTCATCAGTTCCTTGGGGTTTAACATGTCAAAGGATTTATACAAAAATTTGGGATTATGGATTGTCGCCCGCTGATGCTCTTTCTTATCCTTGATGTTGGTCAGATTACAACGCCCGCCCCCGGTGATTTTCAGTTTCCTTCCAAGGATCTCGTTTTTCTCCAGTAATAATACCTCGTGACCGTCGCCGGCTGCCTGCAGGGCCGCGAACATTCCTGCCGGTCCGCCGCCGACGACGATAATTCGCTTTTTACTCATGATTTCGGCTCCTCATTTATACTTTTTTTTCCCGTCATTTATTTTTACGGTTTTAGCAGTGTTCTGCCAAGGGTTCAATTTATTAAAGGCTACCCTTTCCTTCATTTCTAAGCTTTTAACAGCCTGCTTCCTCTATTATAGCAAATATCGGAAGAAAAACGAAGAATCCCCTGGAGGGGACTTTCTCATGGTTCCTAAGAATCCCTTAAGCATCCTGTTTTATTATGATATAATAATGAAAAAAACTAGGAGGATCCCATGAGTGAGGAAATAATACTGCGAGTTCAAAATAGATATACTGATATGTACAAAGAAGGTTTCCCTCTTTTATCAAAGGATACCGTGGAAAATACCGACGCTCTATATGAAGAGGGGACAATATTTCAGCTGCAGGACCCGGGCGGAAATTTCATTGCTCGAGGCTACTACGGATTGCAGAACAAAGGAATCGGCTGGATCCTTACCCATAAGGAAAGGGAAACGATCGATTCGCTGTTCTTCCAAAAGAAAATCGCCGCAGCAATTAATAAACGAAGCCCTTTTTATCATAAGGAGGATACCGATGCCTTTCGTATATTTAACGGCGAAGGGGACGGTATCGGCGGGCTTACCATCGACGCCTTTGGGGAGTATTATCTGATCAATTGGTACAGCCTTGGGATCTATCAGTTCCGAAAGGAAATCCTCTCCGCTCTGAACCTTTTAATTCAGCCCCGGGGAATTTATCAGAAAAAACGCTTTGATAAAAAAGGCCAATACCTAGCGGATGATGATTTTGCCGCCGGTAGACCGGCGGTTTTCCCCCTTGTGGTAAAGGAAAACGGCGTAAACATCGAGGTGAATTTAAATGACGGTGCCATGGTCGGAGTATTTCTGGATCAGCGGGATGTTCGAAAAAAACTGCGGGATCAGTACGCCAACGGTAAAACTTTACTGAATACCTTTTCCTATACCGGGATATTTTCGGTATTCGGGGTTCTCGGCGGAGCCGAAAAAACCGCCAGTGTGGACCTGGCCAAACGAAGTTTAGAGCTTACCAAAGCTCAGTTTCTTGCCAATGGCATTGATCCCGACACCCAGGAAATCCGGGTGGAGGATGTGTTTAACTTCTTTGATTACGGCATAAAACACGGCTTAAAATACGATATTGTGGTGCTGGATCCCCCCAGTTTCGCCCGGTCCAAAAAGCATACCTTCAGTGCAAAAAAAGACTACACCCAGCTGCTTGAAAATGCCATTGACCTGACGGAGGATGATGGGGTGATTATTGCCTCCACCAACTGCGCCACCTTTGATATGAAAACCTTTAAAGGCTTCGTTTCAAAAGCTTTTGCTGAAAAATCCATCAAATTTCATATCCTGGAAGAGTACTCCTTACCGAAGGATTTCCCCACGCACCCATCTTTTCCGGAAGGGGATTATCTGAAAGTTCTATTCATAAAAAAACAGACAGGTCTTTAAGACTTGTCTGTTTCTTCGTTGATGATCCTTGTAAAATAGCTGTGGGTATAATCGTTGGCACTCTTTTCTAAACTTGCGATTACACCGTTATATCGGTTAACAAAGTTTTTATTGTTCCACCCTAACTGCTGTTGGATTTCTTCGGTACTGGCCCCGAGCTTCAGGGCATGCATCGCATTGGCGTGGCGAAGATCCTTGGCTGTATACAGCGGTATTTCCGCTTTTTTGCAGGCGGCAACCAGCACCGGCCTTAGCCAGCTTTCGGATAAGGGCTTGATAATATCCGCATACCTTCGGTAGTCCTCCCGGTCATTTCGGGAAATAAAGATATAATAGTCCTCTTTTAAATAGGAGGCCCCCACTTTTAATACTTCTTTTCGATAACGTTCCAAGACCTCCCAGACTTCCGGGTAGATTTTTACGTAGCGGTCATAGCTACCCTTTTGTACCCTCAGCCCCAGATTATCCCGGCCATCGAGGAAAAAATCACTCCATTTGATATGAAGCGCCTCTTTCAGGCGAATTCCTGTGGTTGAAATCAGCAGTACCATTGCGTAGTCCCTAAGGGAAAACTCTTCCCGAAGGACCCTTAAAAGTCTCTCAAGCTCCTGAAAGCTGGGGACCCGATCTTTTTTTACCTGTTTTGAAGCCTTGGGTTTTTGTACCTTGAAAAAGGGATTGCTGCTGATTTTTTCGTTTTTATACAGTTCATGATAAAAGGTAGCCAGTTGATGATAAATTCTTTGGACCGTAGTGGCGGTTTTCTTTTTCTTAAGTTCCGTTAAATACCCTTCAATGTCCTGTTTTTCCACTTCCGGTAAATCCTTTTCAACGAATATATAAAAGCTTTGAATTTCCCGTCTATAGTCCTTCCTTGTCCGTCCCCTATAGCGCTGAACGTAGTCTTCGATCAATCGATGGTTATCATCCATAGCCGCCCCTCCCTTTCCTTGACAAATACTATTCACTACTTTTCTACTATTATAGCTTAAATAACCGCTTTATACCAGCCTTTAGAGGGGCTTTCCTTTAGGTTCATAAAAAATGTTTGAAAATTCCTCTGCCGTTGAAAAAACAGTGATTGTCTTTTTTATCAAAAAATAATAAAATTAGACTTATTAGACTAGGAGGGATGTTATGAAAAGTCAAATCTTTGGTACGGTAATGCCCATGGTGGAAATCGAATTGGATCGGGGAGAAATGATCTATGCCCAGACCGGAGCGATGCAGTGGATGTCGGAGGACATTGATATGCAGACCAATATGCGGGGCGGGGTTTTCGGCGCTTTAAAAAGAGGGGTTTCGGGAGAGAATATTTTCCTCGCCCACTTCTCTGCAGAACAGAGTGGAGCCCGGGTGGCCTTCGGACATTCCTTTCCCGGGAAAATTATTGAAATTGATGTCAGTCAAAAGACCATGATCTGTCAAAAACGCGCCTTTTTATGCGCCACGGAGGATGTGAATTTTGACATCGAATTTCAGAAAAAAATCGGCATGGGGTTCTTTGGCGGAGAGGGCTTCATTATGCAGCGTCTTTCGGGAAAAGGGACCGCCTGGGTGGAAATGGACGGAGAATATGTAGTAAAGGAGCTGGCTCCCGGGGAAAAGATTCGTATGGAAACCGGCGCCCTCGGTATGTATGAGGCGGGAATGAGCCTTAGTATTGACCGGGTCAAAGGCTTCAAAAATATGTTTCTCGGTGGGGAAGGGCTTTTCCTTACCACCGTTGAAGGTCCGGGCAGGGTCTGGATTCAAACGATGCCGGCCCAGAATATGGCCATGGAAATTGCAAGGTTTATTCCCTCAAGAAATGATAATAAGTAACCTTTAAAAGCTATATTGATCACCGGATAAATTATATTAAATCTTTTCGAATTTTTTCACTGGTTTTTTCTATAATAATCATTAACAGCGCGATCCCTACAATCAGAAGACCCACCCGCTCCCAATTACGCCAGGTGATATTGGTGGAAAGCAGCGTTCCAATACCCCCGGCACCGATGATCCCCAGAATCGTAGAGGTCCGGATATTCGATTCCAAACGGTAAAGGACTAAACTGATGAAATTCGGAAAGGTTTGGGGGAGTATCCCGTAGCGGTAACTGTTGAGTTTCGTACTTCCGGTGGTCATAATACTCTGCTGAATTTTTGAACCTGCGCTTTCTATGACCTCGCTGTAAAGCTTTGTCATAACCCCCAGAGTGTAAATCCCCAGGGCCATAGCGCCGGCTAAGGGCCCTGGCCCCACTCCCCGAAAAAAAATGATGGCCACAATAATCGGAGGAAAGGTTCTGAGTAAATTAACGAAGGCTTTTAAAATCATCGACAGTATAGGAGAGGGCGATGTATTATAAGCTGTAAAATAAGAAAGTATTACGGCGCCTACCCCTCCTGTTAAAGTTGCAAACAGCGCGATGTACACACTTTCCAACAGCCCTTCTATCAGTCTCGGGATATAGGTTAATTCCAGCTGAGCCATTCGAACAATGATCTCCCTTCCGGAACTCAGACCCAGCAGCAGACGGTCCGACGTAATATCCAAGCTGAAGGATAGCCAAAGAGTACCAGCAGTAACGAGGATGATCACCCCTGCCCACTTCCGTTGCTGTTGTCTTTTAAAGGAGGCGATGGATGTTCTTGGAATATAGAATTTCCCCAAATTTCTTCGCACAAAAAAACTGATAAAGTCGATCATCAGAATTGTCAGGAATAATAAAATAATCAGGGTCGCCAAATTATCATAACGTAAATGATTCAAGTCCCGCCACAAAATCTGGCCGATGCCCCCGGCACCTACCAGGCCCAGGATTGTTGCGGAACGGATGTTGATTTCCAGGACGATAAAATAGACGGAGAGGCTATGTTCAAAAATTGCGGGCAGTACAGCAAATCTTAATACCTGGATTTTACTGCCTCCAACCGACTCCACTCCATATAACAGGTTCTTATTTAAGGTCTCAATATATTCCCGCAGCAGTTTCACGGTAATAAGGACTGCGGTAATGGTCAGCGCTATCATTCCGGGAAACTTTCCCACACTGAAAATCGTCACCAGAATCGCCGCCCAGATCAAATTGGGGATGGTACGGAAAAACGTAAGTAAGGGGCCCAGTATTCTTGGAATCATAACGTGAGGGGTCGTATTCCTCGCCGTTAGAAGAGCTGCTGAAATTCCCAGCAGCACCCCTAACGTGGTGGAGACCAAAGCCATTTCAATCGTTTCCAACAGCCTGGGCAAAGCCTCACTGATATAAGACAGCTCCGGTGAGAGCATTCTAAGGACTAAGTCAAACATATCGGGAAGGCCTGAGACGATACGAAACAAATCAAAGTTCACCCCGTAGGCTGTTAGGGAGAAAATCAGTAAGCTTCCCAAAATCCATAATCGATTTCTCTTTTTCTTCTTAACTATATAATCCCGTAATGTCGTCATCGGAAATCTCCTCTGTCTTTTGATCAAAAAGTACTTTCCCATCCTTCAGGCCCACTAATCGATCGCAGTACTTCCTGGCAAGGTCCACATCATGAAGATTGACTATAATACTGATCCCATGGATTTGTTGGATTCGTTTAAAGGTATCCATAACCACCTTCCCCGAGTTCTGATCCAAACTGGCCACGGGTTCATCCGCCAAAATCACTTTGGGCTCCTGGGCTAAGGTTTTGGCAATCGCTACCCGCTGTTTTTGTCCCCCGCTTAGCTGATCCCCCCGTTCAAAGGTTTTTGCTGTTAGCCCGACGGTGTCTAAAGACTCCTCTGCCAATTGATAATCCTCCTCTTTAAAAATTCCGAAAAAAGATTTAACCGGAGACTGATAACCCAGCCTGCCGATCAGCACATTTTCCAATACCGAAGAACGGTCCACAAGATTAAATTCCTGGAAAACAAAACCGATTTCCCGTCGGAGATTTCGAAGTTCTTTGCCCTTTAACTGAGTCAAATTGTTCCCTTCCACCAAGACCTTTCCTTTAGATGGAGTCACTAAACCATTCAGGGTTTTAAGCAATGTGGATTTCCCGCTGCCGCTAAGACCGATGATCCCCACAAACTCCCCGTCATAGAAATCAACGGTCACGCCCCGCAGCGCCGGTGTCCGTTTATCATAGGTAACGTATAAGTCTTGAACAGATATCATATTCTCACCTGCACTTTGTTTAATTTTCGCTAGATTTTTTCACGATTTTTTATAGATCTTTTCTAAATTTTTTCCCTAGATCTTTTCTAGATTTTTATTCTGGATCTTTTCTCGATTGTTTCTCTAGATTATTTTTAGATGGTTCCTAAATTTTTTCCTCTATTGATCGTCGAGATCCACATTCATGGTTCTTGCCGTATCTCTGATAATATCGTAGTCCTGATCATTTGCAATAACAAAACCGTGAATGTTGAAAAGTTCCGCTAACAGTTCCGCCCCTTCTTCGGTATCGGCAATTTTAAGTAAAGCTTCCTGAAGCCTTTCTTCCATTTCTGTTTCCATAGAATTACTGATGGTTACACTGATATTCGGGATATCTCTGGTGTAGCCGAGGACTCGGGTATTCTCCATAGCTTCCGGGAAATCCTCTTTGTACCGATCCCTTGCATCCACAAAGGTCACTGCTGCATCCACATCGCCGCTCAGCAGCAGTTGAAGGGATTGATCATGCCCTCCACTGTATAAATAGGTAATGTCCTGTTCGATATCAATCCCCAGGTCG
>SKOH01000075.1 GCA_007120165.1 Clostridiales bacterium | reverse complement strand
GAATTTTGCCAACAAATTATGGAATGCCACCCGTTTTGTATTGATGAACAGTGAGGACACCATCATAGATTATGAAAAAGTTAAAAGTCACTTAAATACTACAGACTACTGGATTGTATCTCGGTTTAATCAGGTAGCTAAAGAGGTTACCGAGAATATGGATCGTTTTGAGCTGGGTATTGCCTTGCAAAAGATTTATGATTTTGTGTGGAATGAGTATTGTGATTGGTACATCGAGTTTTCCAAAACCCGCCTGTATGGAGAAAATCCTGAAGAAAAAATGGCAGCCCAGTACACCTTGAACTATATACTGGAAAACATTTTGAAAATCCTTCATCCTTTTATGCCGTTTATTACAGAAGAAATTTGGCAAAATATCAAAGAGGATAAGTCCAGCGTAATAGTGTCCTCATGGCCGGCATTTAGTAATAATAACCATTTTCCTAAAGAAGAAGGGGAAGTAAACTTGATTATGGAGATCATTAAAAACCTACGGAATATTCGAAGCGATATGAATGTGGTTCCTTCAAAGAAAGCTAAGTTAATGATTCATACAAAGGATCAGGCAAAGAAGGAAATCCTAAAAGATCACCTGCCTTATTTTAAATCTCTAGCCGGCGTTTCAGAAATGAATTTCCTGGACAAATCCGACTCAGTACCGGAAGATGCGGTTTCTGCAGTGGTGGAAGAGATTGATTTATTTATTCCCCTTGAGGAACTATTAGACATTGAAAAAGAAATAAAACGATTAGGGGATGAAAAAAAGAAACTTATTGGAGAAGTAAAACGGGCTGAGGGGAAACTCAAAAATAAAGGGTTTATCAGTAAAGCTCCGGAAAGCTTAGTAAAGGAAGAAGAGGAAAAATTAAAAAAATACCAAAAAATGCTAAAAACCATTGAAGATCGATTACTTCAACTCCAAAACCGCTCATAGAAGCATGACAAAAGTCAGGGCGATAAGCCCTGACTTAGCTGTTTAGTAAAAGAGAATATAGTTCTTTTGCTACCCGTTGATGGTTTTTATTCCAGCTATCAACCATTTGCTGTGATTCTTGCAGGGATGAAGTCCGAAGTTTTAAAAACAGATCTTCCTCTCCGTTTTTAATAATACCCAGCTTCACAAGATAAGATCCATCCTGCAGTTGCTGCATTTTTGTTAAAATCTTAAAATTTTCCTGTAGGGCTTGTTTTCGTTCCTGTACCAACTGTTGAAAATTTTGAAGCTTGGTGTTCGGTATTCGATTTTTAAAATACCGTAAAGTGTTTTCTCCCTCCGGGGTTAACAGAAGTTTCTTGCTCTTCTCCTTAGCAGCTTTTTCTTCAATAAGGTCGGCTTTCTTTAGTTCCGATATCAATTGTTGCACGGTAAAATAATTCATAATTTCATGATCAAGTATTAAATCGATCACTTGTCTTTGGTAAGCTTCACCCTCAACCTCGGACAATAAGTATAATAAAAGCAATTTATTTTCTGCTTGGTTTTCACCATTGCTAAACATTTTCTCACCTCATTATTTTTTCTTTCTATACTATAGTAATCGATTTTCCTGCTTTTGAAAAGAGATTTTCCCGGAATACTTTTGGTTGTATTTTCACAGGGTATAAGTTATATTATTACAAAAGACTACAAAAAATAAAAACAACATTAAAAGGGGTGCAGTAATGAACAAAAAAAGATTTTTATTTATCGGAATCATGCTTTTAATCATCACGATTTCAATCGGGTGCAGCGACAATTCCGAAGAAGAAGGAACTGAACAGACTCAATCCCAGGCAGAAGTGGAAGGGCTTGAGGATGAAGAATCAATGGAAGAAGAAAATCAAACGGAGGCTGATGAAGAAACAGAAGCAGAAGAAACGGAAGACTTTATTGATCCTGCTACGGTTAGCGCAAACGAACTAGGACAAGTCATGGTGCTTATGTATCATCATATCAACGAACCGGAGGATACATGGGTTCGCACACCGGAGAATTTTCGTCGGGATTTAGAAGAGTTGTATGAAAGAGGTTTTCGCCCCGTTAGTTTAGTGGATTACGCATCGGGCAATATCGAAATAGAGGCAGGGTACAAACCGGTGGTCTTTACCTTTGATGACGGCAGACAGAATAACTTTAATATGATTGAGAACAGTGACGGGGAATGGGAAATAGATCCGGATTCCGCGGTAGGGATTTTAATCGATTTTCACGAGAATCATCCGGATTTTCCATTGGAAGCCACCTTTTTTATCAATGGTGGCACCCCTTTCGGCCAGGAAGAATTAGTAGAGTATAAGCTTAATTTTATCGTGGAACAGGGGATGGATATTGGAAATCATAGTTACACCCACGAGAATTTCAATAATTTATCCGCCGAAGAGCTACAGTATCAGCTTGGACGACTGAACAACATGGTCCTGGAGTATTTACCGGATTATGAAGTAAATACCTTAGCCCTTCCTTTTGGATCCAGACCTCATGATGAAGAATTAATGAAGTACCTTCATCAGGGAGAATACGACGGAGTAAGCTATGAAAATATCGCAATTTTAGAAGTAGGATGGGACCCTTATTTATCACCCTTCCATCAAGATTTTGATCCTTTAAAAATTCGCAGAGTACGGGCAAGTGAAATGGATGTGGACGGGGTAGGAATGTATGATTGGCTAGGACATTTTGAATCCGGTGCCCGGGTTCCATATGTCAGCGACGGGTCCTCGAAAACCCTTAGTTTTCCCAAGAACTTAGAGGATCGTCTAGGAAGCAGCCTATCTGATTCTAAAGTGCTTCAACCCTATGAACCCAAAGAATAGTTTGATGTAATCCTGAGACTTTTAATTACCAAAACATGCAATAAAAGAAAGAAACATATCGATGATATGTTTCTTTCTTATCACTATTCAATGGAACTGAACTGATCACCGTTCAATAGATTGTAAGGAGGGATACTTTGGAACCATATATCATAGCCGTTTTTATTATTATCCTGGTGCTCGTCAGTATTCAATATTCAATAAACAAAATTATTCTATTGCTCCGGGAAATTAAAGAAATTTTATATTTGCTGCGAAATAGAGATTAACCTCCGAAAAACAATGAGTATAACTTAAATAGATAGTTGGCAGAAATACCGGCGACCAAACCTCCGATAGTATGGCTAATAATTGCTTTGTTGGCTAAATTCCGGAGGTTTAAAACGTCCATCATTCCCACATGAGTACTTAAGTAACCGCTCCAGCACATCCCCATGGCTGTAAAAACAGCAATATCATTTGGCGAAATTAAGTTATTGTCTAAAAAGTTCTTTACCAGTCCCATAGCTGCGCCAACAGCACCCAATGCGGTTATAGGAAAGGCAATGGCTTCAGGATTTTCAAAACCAAAAAGGGGTTTTAGAACAGGATAAACATACCCACCCAACCGTGGAAGAAGGCCTACGCCTTCAAAAGCAACCCCTTGATAATGGGCTACACCGTCAACCACTTCACTGGGACCAAATGTTAAGATCATAATGATAGTACAAATAATAAGGACGCCGGGAATAATCCCAAGGCCCATTTCCACGCCATTCTTTCCGCCTTCTAATATGGAGTTTAATACCCGCTCAAAATAGTTGCTTGTTTTCGGCTGATTCGCAGGAATAAAGTCTATAGGATCCGTACTGGCAATACTTTCCTCGAAATTGTGGTCTATTGAGGTACGTTCGATTCCTTTTCCATCTATCCCGTAATATTCCTTAGTATAGCGGAGCATAATTCTTACGCTGACAATGGATCCAATTAGCGCTCCGATATTCCCGATTATTGCAGGAGCAATGAATTCGGAACCAAGACTGATCATATAGGCCGTTAAAATAAGGCCCATACCAAAGGCAGTCCCCAGATTACATAAAGCCGGTATTTGATAGTTATAAAAGTATTTGATAAATTTTTTGTCTTTCGCTAAAGAAATAATTGCCGGATTATCAGACAAATAGGTGGTAATTCCACCAATGGAAGCTGCGCCGGGCATGCCGAATAGAGGCTTCATAATAGGAGAGACTACCTTGTTGATTAGTTCCACAACACCAAACTCAGATAATAGGGCGGATAAAGCGCCTGCCAAAACCGCTACAGCCATAATGAAAAAAACCGTATTCAATAGAAGATCATGGGCTGTACTCATAAATACATTAAACATAATTCCAAGTCCCATTACTCGGGAAAGATAAAAGAAGAAGCCTAAAACTACAAACAGAAAAACATAGGTTTCCAGCGATATTTTTGATGTTTCGTCCTCCGGACTTTTTTGAAAGTCTGGATGGCTGTTTAGCGCTTCAATTTTTTTTAATTGTTGCAATGGATTACCCCCTCTTGATAAAATAATGCTGCAAAAGACACTAAGAGTATTTTACTATCGAACCAAGGCTTTAGCAATATAAAAAAGTGGATTTGACAAAAAATATCCTTTCATTATAGAATAGTAGCAATATATGAATGAAAAAAGGAGGATTTTCAATGGATATAGAAAAAAAAGAATGGGAAGTGCTGTGTTCGGAAAAAGAAATCGAGGACCGTTTAAGGGTGCTGGGAGATACGATTTCCAAAGACTATAAAGATAAAAAGCTTTATGTGGTATCATTATTAAAGGGAAGCTTCATTTTTACTGCGGATTTAGTAAGAACCCTGGATATTCCGGTGAAGGTCAATTTCATGACAACTTCCAGTTATGGCCACGGACAGGAAAGCAGTGGTAAAGTTCGAATTGTCGCCGACGTACAGGAAGATCTTTCAGGCTATGATGTCTTAGTAACTGATGACATTGCGGATTCAGGGCTGACAATGAAAAGCGTTATGGAGCATTTGCAAACGAAAAACCCTGACAGCGTGAAATGTTGCGTTTTATTGGATAAGCCGGACCGCCGAAAAGTTGATTTAACCCCGGATTATATTGGATTTACAATTCCCGATAAATTTGTGGTGGGATATGGATTAAACTTTGGGGATTACTACCGAAATATTCCCTATGTTTTTGCTGTAACGGAAAGAGATCGAAAATAATGAAGGATCTAAAAGTAATTGAAGGAAGCATGATGTATTTGGTGATCGGTATGTTATTTGTCAGTGTCAGCATAGCGCTTTCTAATTTAAATACTGCTATTGAAACACAGCTTATCGTCACCCAATACTTAATTATCGGTTCTCCCCCCATATTATATCTTTTATTGAAAAAGAAATCCCTTGGAGGGATCCTTAGACTAAAAGGACTGTCCGTTAAATCAATTTTCATGATAATTTTAATCACCCTGTTGGTCTACCCGATCGCAGTATTACTCAATACCCTGATAATGCTATTTCTTAGCCTTTTAGGTTCCATGGACATCCCGCAAATACCGACCGCCACTACTTCACAGCAGTATATTTTATACTTATTTATCATCGCTATCAGTGCAGGTATCTGTGAAGAAGTATTGTTTCGAGGATTTATTATGCGAAGCTTTGAAAAAGTAAGTTATAAATTTGCCATTGTTTTTTCCGCTCTACTTTTTGGCATTTTTCACTTCAATATATATAATTTGGGCGCAACCATCTTCTTCGGGATTATTTTCGGCTATTTAGTGGTCTTAACCGGCTCTCTTTGGGCAGGGATTATTGGTCATATCACAAATAATGCATTAGCCGTCAGCTTAGGTTTTTTGATGAATCAAGTCCAGCAGTATTCTGAAGGTCTGTTGCCGGAGGGATCAGAAGTGGGTACTGCAGAAGTAATCAGTACCGAAGAAATACTGATGGCAATCGGCATCTTTGGTTTTATCGCTCTGGGTACCGGTTTTGCAGCTCTCATTTTACTCAAACATCTACGAAAACATCACCAAAATCAGGACCCATTGCTTTTAGGGAATAATACCGGAGTTTCATTATCCAGGGCTGCTGATTTAGAGAATCAGAACCCCGAAGAGAATAACTATCAGTTAAAAGAATTTTTGCCAGTGCTTCCGATTTTTATTTTATTTATGGTGTTAACCGGCTTTCAACTTCATCAAGTGCTGACAGCCGTTGGATTGTAAACAGAAAAGAGAGGGTATGTTATGGAATATGCATATTTAGCAAAAATCTACGACCATTTAATGGAAGATGTGGATTATACTAAATGGGTAGCTTATATTGAACATTTTATAAAAGAAAAATCCTGCAGGATGGACTCTCAGGTTCTGGAGTTAGCCTGTGGAACCGGAAACATTACTATACCTATGGCACTGAAAGGCTATAAAATAACCGCCATCGACCGTTCTGTTGAAATGCTAAGCCAAGCCCAGCAGAAAGCCGGGGATTTAAACCTGGATGTCAATTTTTTGCAACAGGATATGCTCAATTTACAGCTACAGAAGCAATACAATACGATCCTTTGTTTATGTGACGGGATTAACTATATCCTGGAACCAAAAGATTTAAAGGCATTTTTTCAAAAGATTCTTTCCCTGCTTTCAGAAGATGGAGTATTCATATTTGACATCAGTACTTATTATAAACTGAAAGAGGTTTTAGGGGACAACACTTACGGAGAAGATTTAGGCGATGTAACCTATTTATGGGAGAACTACTTTTCCGATGAGGAAGAAACCGTGGAAATGGACCTTACTTTTTTTCAGTTAAATCGGTCGGGGGGCTATGAAAAACATAAGGAATTTCATGTGCAAAAAGCCTATCACCATCAGGACCTCATATCCTTATTGACAGATGTAGGTTTTCAAAGAGTTGACTTTTATCATGATTTAAGTCTCAGCCCACCCAAGGAGGAAAGTCACCGCATTTTTTTTGTTTGCCGAAAACCCGGGACACACCGTTGACAGAAAGAATAGGCTTATAGTATAATCTGTATTATGGTATACATTTAATTAAAGAATTAAATTAGGAGGTATTTTTTATGGAAAAAGGAATAGTAAAATGGTTTAATGCAGAAAAAGGTTTTGGTTTCATCACCCGGGAGGATGGAGATGATGTATTTGTACACTTTTCAGCCATCGAGATGGACGGGTTTAAAACCTTAGAAGAAGGACAAGCCGTGAAATTTGAAATTGTCGAAGGTGACAAGGGTCCTCAGGCCACAAATGTTATGAAGGATGATACCGAAGAATAATTCCTTGTTACGTCAGAAAGCTTATAAAGCAATTAACCAAGACAGATTGGAATGCCAATCTGTCTTTTTAGATGAAGTAGATAGCTATACTGTTAAACGCTAGGAGGAAAACAATTGAAAAGTAAAATATTAAGAGGCACCGCCTTGGATGGACAGATAAGAATTTTTATTGCAGACACCACAAGTCTGGTTGAAAAAGCAAAGGACATTCATCAAAGTTCGCCGGTGGCGACTGCTGCTTTAGGTCGAGTTTTAACTGCAACAAGCATATTAGGAGTGATGTTAAAAGGAGACCGGCACAAAATCACCACCAGAATTCATGGTCAAGGGCCAATCGGGACCATGATCGCTACCAGTAATGCCAGTGGTAATGTAAAAGGATACGTGACAAATCCCCAAGTAATGGTAGAATCATCCACACCGGGTAAACTGAATGTCGGTGGGGCGGTAGGAAAAAGCGGAGAAATCACGGTAATTAAAGACCTCGGTCTCAAAAACCCTTATATTGGAAACTACCCTTTAGTCAGCGGAGAAATAGGAGAGGACTTCGCAGCATATTTTATGTACTCTGAGCAACAACCTTCCGCAGTGGGTTTAGGAGTAACCATAGATAAGGACTACACAATAAAAAGTGCAGGAGGGTTTATTATACAGATCCTTCCTGAGACTGATGATAATGTAGCTTTTATTCTCGAAGAACGGATAAAAGAAGCGGGATCGGTCTCTAAACTTATCGAGAATAGCAAAGACGGAAAAGAAATTATGTACCAGTTGCTGGAAGGTCTACATCCAAAGGTCTTAGAAGAGTATGAAATAGACTACATCTGTGATTGTAATCGGGAACGTTTCGAAAAAGCTTTAATCAGCTTGGGCACACAAGAGCTAAGAAGTTTAATAGAAGATGATCATGGAGCTGAACTCCAATGTCATTTTTGCAATAAAAAGTATCAGTTCAGCGAAGAGAATTTGGAAGCTTTAATAGAAGAAGCTATTAACACCGACAATTAAGTGTGATGTAAAAGGAGCACAGGGTATGAATTTCTTATATATTTTAGCATTAGCGACTGTAGGAGCTTTAATCGGGTGGGGGACCAATCGATTGGCGGTAAAATTGCTGTTTAGACCCTTAAAATCCTATCGAATCCCTTTAGTGCATGTGGAAGTGCAAGGGCTAATTCCGAAAAGAAAAAAGGAAATCGCAAAAATCATTGGAAGAACCATCGAAAATGATTTTATATCGATTGAAGAAATTATTGATGAAGTCCTGGAAAAACAACGGAGCGGAAATGTTATGGATCATATAAAGGCAAAACTTCGAAGTATCACTGCTAAGAAAATGCCCACTTTTCTTCCCCGCAGTATGAAAGAAAAAATTCATACCTATATTGAGGACCTGGTGGAAGAAGAAGGGGAGAATATGATACTGGAACTGATTGATAACATGAGTCGCAATGCTAATCAAAATCTTCAGCTCGCCACCCTGATAGAAGAGAAAATCAATCGTTTTCCCATTTACAAGCTTGAAACCATTGTCCAGGAGGTAGCAAAAAAAGAGCTTAAACATATTGAAGTCCTTGGCGGTGTGCTTGGTTTTATTATCGGTCTTTTCCAGGCCTTATTGGTTTTGTTTCTATGGTAGATGGCAATAAAGTACTGTTACTGTAAATCTCAATATTGCAAATGATTTATAAAAAAACAGAAGTGTTGACAAAGGCTGGTAAATGTTTTATAATTATATATTAATAACTATCTTCATGAACAT
>SKOH01000037.1 GCA_007120165.1 Clostridiales bacterium | reverse complement strand
TCTCAATTTTGTCCAAATGTTCCTTGGCAAAGGACAGCCGTTCACTGACGGCAGAGAGTTCCGGCGTGGGAATGGAGTGGGCCCGGACAAATACTTTTATCGTTCCGTACATTTCAATCAGATTTCTTAATTCCCCGAGCACCTGATCGTTTTCTTCTTCGGTAAGCTTATCGGTTACTTCATATTCAATGATGTTTTCCTCACTGCTATCCAGTCTTCGAAGCATAATATACCCTCCTTATTTTTAAAAGATTATTTTCGGGAAATATTTTTCATAATAAACCGGCTTTTCGGCAGGCTTGGAATTTCCGTTAAGCTATAGCTAAAATCCTGTTTCGGCAGATCAAATTCTATTTTATTCGCCAAATAATCCAGGGAAATCTTCATAATGTCAACGGTAATCCATTCCCCGGGACATCGATGACCGGTATTATGGTCTCCTCCCCCTTGAGGAATCAAGGTAAAAGGCTGATTTTCCCAATCGATGTTTCTGCCGGGCTGAAACAGCTCCGGATTTTCCCAGTATTCAGGATCATGGTTTGTGCCGTAAAAATCCAGTAACGTCAGTGTATCTTTTTCAAATTTATATCCCTGCCACACAAAGTCCTCTTTTACCCGGGCTCCGTTAAAGGGAAAGAAGGGATAAAACCTTCGCACTTCCTGGACAAAGGCGTCCAGTGCCTGATCGTCCCCGCCGTGAAGTTTTTTGCGCTCCTCGGGATGCTGAACGATGGCCAGTGCAGTAAAGTTTACGTAAATCGCTACGGCGACCGCTGGTCTTAGGACATTGACAATTTCCACTGCAACAATTTCGGGATCCAGTAAATTCCCTTGCTGATCCCTATGCCAGGAAAACTGATAAAGGGCTTTGTCTTCCGGTACATACAGTTTTTTCTCCCGGATATCCTTTACCATTTTTTCAATCCATTTTTCCGACTCCCGTCTTGCTTTTCTTCCCTGATGCTGTTCCCATCCAACGGTTACGGGAGTTTCAAACATGGCGGCCATATTATTTGCCCATTTTTCCACTTCCTCTTCCCGCAGCGGTACCCCGGCCCAGGCTGATATGGCTCGCATAATGATTTTTTTCGTCTCCTCATACAGTACCACTTCATCCATATCCATCCACTGATCCACCGCTAATTTCCAATTCTGGTCCAAAAGCTTCCTCATATTTTCCAGAGCCTCGGTATTCATCAAAGACATAAACATGGCTTTGCGGTGACGGTGCGCTTCGCCGTCAAGTCCCTGTACGCCTCCTTCTCCCAACAGGGTTTTCTGGGCCCGTTTCGGAGCCGCCCCTTCCCGGTTAAATCTCTGATTGTCATAAAAAACCTTTGCCGCTTCCTGCCCCCTCATACAGTAGGCTTTTTCCCCCAGCAGCCGGGTTTCAAAAACATTGGACTGAAAGCTTTGGCAACGATTGGAAATGTAGCTGTAGCCTTCCCGAAGCAGGGTAAGTCCCTGTTCCAATCCCTCTTCCTTTGGCATAGAATTATACTGCACCATTCAATAACCTCCTTTTGTTTTATCGGATTTTTGATTTATCGGATTTTCTCTTAGAAATTTTTTACCCCTTTTCCCCGGAATTAAACCGATTATTCCAATTGCCGAATCTTTGAATTTGACAAAAAGAAATAAGCCCCTGTTTTTGGAGGCTTATTTCTTAGGTATATTTCAATCCTATTATTCTCTTCTAATTTTCATTGGACTGAAAAAGCAATTTAATGACCGTGGTAATCTTTACCCGGTTTCCATACATTAAGGTTCCCATACGATAGATTTTCGATGCCAGCCAGCCGGTAAAAAGGGTGGTGGCCAGAAGGATTCCCAGAGACAGGGCCACTTCCCAGTTGGCCACCGAACCCATGGATACCCGAACAAACATCGCCATAAAAGAGCTCAGCGGTACGAAGGACGCCACCCGAAGCAGCATTCCGTCGGTATTTTGCATTCCCATAACCGATACCATAAATACGCCGACAAAGATAATGGTAATCGGTGTTGCACTGGTACTGACGTCCTCGGTTCGGGAAACCAAAGCGCCAAGGGCTCCGAAGATAAACAGGAAGAACAGATACCCGAGAATTCCAAATGCGGCAAAACTGCCAAGAACACTGAGGGGGATGTCGAATAAAAAGTCCAGCTGATCATTCCAGGCAGCCCTATTTGCCTGATAGGCAAGCATGGCGGTGGTAAGAATAATGGCCAGCTGCCCGGCACCGGCCAAAGCGCCGCCTACTACCTTTCCGAAAATTAAATACTCGGTTTTGGTACTGGTAACCAATACTTCCATCGCACGATTGCTTTTTTCACTGGCCAC
This sequence comes from Clostridiales bacterium, assembly GCA_007120165.1. Classification (GTDB taxonomy): domain Bacteria; phylum Bacillota; class Clostridia; order Peptostreptococcales; family T1SED10-28; genus Isachenkonia. The sequence continues at coordinate 6,607 of SKOH01000037.1, read as the reverse complement.
CGATGAGGCTACGGTCTGACCATAGACGATGATCACAAAATACAGACCAAATACCAGAATATAGGTGTATAGATAATTTGCTGCACTGTCGGTGCCAAGAATGACGGTTTCCCGCTGTATCGGAGCGTTGACTAACCCCTCTACTTCTTCGTATTCCATGCCTAGGTCCTCAAAGCCCGCCATCCGGTAGGTTTGGAGAAAAGCTTCTTCAAAACCGAAGTGGCTCGCGCCGTACATTTCATTGTTCTGTAAAATATGCTGGTATTCAATAGGTGAGGTAATCACAAACCCCGCGACCAGGTCCCCATTACTGACAGCCTCTTCTAATTCTTCACGGTCCTGAAATTCTTCAAGTTTTCCTCCGATAAACACGCTTTCCAACGTTTCGGTATCCACTTCCCCTCCGGCGTCATTGAGGTAGCCGAATTGCTGCTCCTGTCCCGGCACTTCTGCCGATGGGTCGTCGGAGGAGGAAAAAAAGGTATCCCGGATGGTCGGAATGGAAATTCCAATAATTAACAGCGCACAGATAATGCCGGTGGCAATAATATAGGCTTTGTTTTTGACAAAATTTAGAATTTCAAATTTTAATACGATCCAAAAGCTTTTCATGATACGTCACCTGCCTTGTCCACAAAAATATCCTCTAATGTGGGTTCGTATACGGAAAACCCTTCAATATCCAGTCCCAGATCCAGGCCCCGCTGTAAAAACTCCCGCTTTTCTTTCCCAGGATGAAGTTCAATAATTAACTGTTCCTTATGAATTTCCACCGATCGAAGCATGGAAGACAGACTGTTTTGAAGAATCTCTTTTAATTCTTCTTTCGTTCGCACTCCGTCTCTCAGTGTCAGTCGGTTCATCCCATAGGTCCGTTTAATGTCTTTTAAGCTTCCCTTTAGGACAATCTTTCCCTGGTGAATCAGCGCGATGTCTTTACAAAATTCTTCTATATAGCCCATTTGATGACTGGAAAAAATCACTAGTTTTTTCGCTTGAATCTGTTCTCGAATGATCTCCTTTAAAATCTGGGCATTGACCGGATCCAAGCCACTGAAGGGTTCGTCAAGGACTACGATATCAGGATTACAGACAAAGGTTTCCGCAAGCTGTACCTTTTGCTGATTTCCCTTCGATAAGGATTCCAGTTTTTTATCCCGGTACTCCATGACCCCCAGGCGTTCCAGCCAGGCGTCGGTGTTTTTCTTTGCCTCTTTTGGGCTAAGGCCTCGAAGCTCGCCGAAATACACCAATTGGTCAACTACTTTTTTCTTTGGATAGAGTCCCCGTTCTTCCGGCAGGTAGCCCACCTGATGATCCGTTACTCGGAATTTCTTGCCGTCCAGCAGGATTTCCCCTTTGTTTTGCTTAAATAAATTCATCAGTATCCGAAGGGTCGTGGTTTTGCCTGCCCCATTTCTCCCTAAAAATCCTAAGGCCTTGCCGCTTTCCACTTCAAAGGATATGCCGTGAAGCACTTGGGTACTTCCAAAACTTTTGTGTAAATCTTTAATTTCCAGATGCATAGTTCTTCTCCGTTTCTTTTTTTGATTTATCAACCCAACCGGTGGATATTTATTTGCGTAATTACAATATTTAGGAATGAGAAAGATTTGTGGTTTCGAACGTTGGAATAGATTGTTATTTATGTACCACAGTTTATTTTAACATAGTTAAAGCCTTAGTGCATTGATTATTGGATGTTTTTCAGAAATCAGCTGTTTTTGTCCATTAAAAAACCGCCCCAGGGCGGTTTTATCGTTTATCTTTATCTGTCTTATTAAATACAATTTCAAAAGACACACAGCCCCGAGTTTCATTATACCCCCGGATCACCAATCGGTCCTCGGCCTTCCCTTTATGAATTGAAAAAGTCTCTCCCCTTCGAAGCTCTGACTGAAAATAATACTCCATTCGGTTATAATCCAAAAGCGCTTCCCGTTCTTCCTCGGTAAACCCGTCGTAGGCAAACTCTCCATACCGGGAGTTATTGACATGTCCGAGAAGATCCATATGGCTGTTTTGGACTTTTCGCTGTTCAATCTTTTGATAGTTCAGTTTGGATTTAAATGTGGGTTTGGCGTCAATGGTGAAGGTTTCCGTCGGTTCAAAGTGAAGAAAGGGAACCTCGGTTTTCCGGTACACCGTGCGTTTTGCCAAATCGAGGATCACCGAGAAGGTTGAGCCTTCGAAAAGAATCTCGCCTTTTTCATTTCGAAACTGCACTTCCCTGCGAAAATACGGTCCCTTTCGTTTCGAGTACCAGGTGGTGGCAAACAGTTTCTGACAGCCGGTAATCGGCTTAAGGATGTTATAGGAAATTGATACCAAAGCCCAGGTCATATTGTATTTCATTGTGGTTTGTACATGGACATTGTGTTTCGTTAAATGTTTTTCCGCAACCTTTGCAATCAGGTTTTGATAAGCATAGGGTTTTAGAATGCTTTTTTCGTTTAAATCCGAAACCTCCACGTCCAGTTCATAAATGTGGTCCAGCTCCTTTGACATCCGGTCACTCCTTTTCGATGATGATTCTTGTTTTCTGATGGGGCCGCTGATTTTTCAATCCATAAGCATTGTTGGCTTTTAACTGCCTATCCCAGAAAAAGTTGATGAGTCCGGTTTTTAAAAAAGCTTTTCCAATGGTCCCCAGACGCACGGGTTTTCCCAGTTCCTTTAATTGGTCTTTATTTAGCTCCCCGGTGTTGATCAGTTCTATAATAATTTTTACCATGGGTTCGATCATAATCTGTTGAGATTGTATCGGCCGGGCCTGCAGTCCTTCCACTCCGCCTTTAATGATTGTCCCTAGGTAAACTCTTTTCAGTCTTTTCGTCAGCTGTTCGAAGTAAGCTTCCAAGTAATAGGATTGGCTGCTCTCGGGAAAGCCCGATTGTATGAAAAATGTAAGGCTGCCTTTGGACGGGGCTAGTCCCTCAATAAAATCCATCACATGGGAGGGCATACTGTGAACGTACAACGGAAGCATAAAAAGGACGTGGGGATCCTCTGAAAACTTCTGCTGCCAGTTTTTCCAGTGTTTTCGTGTTTTCAGATCCCGAATTTCCACCCGGTCATGGAGCAGCTCTCTTAGGGTCTCGAGTATTAACCCGGTATTACTATTTTGCTGTCTTGGAGATCCGTTATAAATGATCAGTTTATTCATCGGACTGGCGGTATCAACGGGTACGGTACCTCTTTTTGCCGGTCGGGGAAGCAAAGGTCTAAGGGAAGGGTTATCCAAATCATCAATCAGGTAACCCGCAGTTTGAAACTGATACGCCGTCCGGTACAGATAATCCTCAATACGCAGGGCTTCCCCTTCGGTTACGCCTTCCCGGTCAAAGAAAAAAATCATCTCCGGTAGTTTATCATACCGGGAAAGATGCTGGGCTTCTCCGTCCACCAGTTTTATATAAGGATGATAATGGGGAATGGACCGGTCGATAAAGGCTTTTCCCCGATGATTGATAAAGCCCTGTTTAGTATCCAACAGAAGAATTACCGTATCGCTATTGACGTAATCCCAGTAACTCTCACTCATCCGGTCTTTCATTATGCAGCTTCCCGGAGTTCTTAGCCAGCAGCTCCAACAGCCGATGCAGGGGGTTATGGCTTGATCCTCAAAATCGAATACCCGGACTCCTTCCGAGTAAAAGTCTTTGATCGCTTCATAGGCCGCTGGATTTTTTCTTTCTCTCAAATCAAACAGGGTTTTCATCGGCAGGCTCCTTAGTTTCGGTTTTTCATACATTAACTTTCCTTTTTTTACTTTAAGTACTCATTCCTTTATTTTCTTTATTATTCGCTATTCTCCTAAGAAATTCCTGCTTTAATCGATAATTATTCTTTTAAAAAGTCACCGTTTTTTCAGACTTTCATATTTTTAACGGACTGTTGATGCTAGAGTAACTGCACTTCGCATTACTCTATATAAATCTATCATATCTTTTCCTTGATAACAGATAGTATTATTCCCCATTTTTTTTATGTTCGGAATTGATTCTGCGACTTCCGCCATGATACTCTGATGAAAGGTAATTTCCAAAACCGGATCCTCCGATACGTTTAGAGCGGGAAATGAATCTATGGACTCCACTGCCCGTTTAATTGCTGACTTATAGGTCTTTTTCATTGTATCGAAGGGGATATTTTTTGCACAAAAACGGGATAAAGCAACCTTTACGGCTACGGTTTCAATGTTTCCTATTTCCTCTTTTACATCTTCACAGAGTCTTTCATCTCCCGATACAAGAATTACCGGAACGTTAAAGTGAGCTGCTACCCGTGCGTTTAGTCCAGCCTCCCCTACTTCCGATCCGTTAAGTTTTAGTGAACGAATCTCCCGTCCCGCATAAGTATGATCAAAGATCCCTTTTGCGGTCCCCGCTTTAGGATGATAACCGATCAGCATGGCACCATCAAAACTTTCGTCGAGGCCTTCCATCATACTGGCCGCTTTTGGATATCCGCTGATCAAGCTCACTTTCGGATCCAATTCTTCAATTAAAAGATTATCCATCGGGCCGTGGGAATCATTCACCAGAATTTCCTTCACACCATTTTCCCACAAAATCTCGCAAACCAGATTCACTTCCGCCGTCATAAGCTTTCTCGCCCGTTGATAGTCCAGACTGTCTCCCCCGGTGTGTTTTCGTGAAACCACTCCCCAGATTCCTTCGATATCTGCAGATATATAAATCTTCATAACCCCTCTCCCCTTTCTACTTTATCAAACTTAACAAGAGTACATAAATAAGGTCCATGGCTCCCCCCCGGACCCAGAATTATTACATTATATCCTTATTAATCCGTATTAATCCGTTTCTGCCAAGCGTTCTCTTTGTAAAATATCCTCGTAGGTTTCCCGTTTAGTGATCAGTTTAGAGGTGCTGCCTTTTAAAAACACCACAGCAGGTCTTGGAAGGCGGTTATAGTTGCTGGCCATGGAATCATTATAAGCGCCGGTAGAGTTAACGACTAATAAGTCGCCACGCTCCACTGGCGGCGTCTTTAAGTCGTGAATTAAAATATCTCCAGACTCACAACACTTGCCGGCTATGGTCAGTAGTGTATTTTTTTCCTCGCCAAACTTATTGGCAATGATCCCACTGTATTTAGCATTATAAAGGGCCGGTCGGATATTATCCGAAATCCCTCCATTTACACTTGCATAGGTTCGAACTCCAGGGATTTCTTTAATTGCACCAATTTCGTAAATAGTAATTCCTGCTTCCCCAACAATCCAGCGGCCGGGTTCAATAATTATCGATGGTACAGTAAAGCCGAGAGCTTTCGATTGCTTTTCTACCTCGTCCATAATAGCATCAGTAAAGTAATGCAGCGGCTTACTCTTCGTCACGTCATCATAAATGATTCCATACCCTCCGCCGCTGTTCAGTTCTTTCGTTTCTACATTCAGTTTTTCTTTAATTAATTTCATAAGGTGCATCACTTTTGCTATGGCTGTCCGGTAAATATCATTCTCATAAAGATTGGAACCAATATGAAAATGAAAACCTTTAAATTCAATATGGGAACTTTCCTGAATTTTTTTAACGATTCGGAGCATGGACTCTTCCTTCATCGGAAGACCGAATTTGGAATCTTTTTGCCCGGTCATAATATGTTTATGGGTTTTGCCTTCCACTTCCGGTACGACCCGCAACTGCACGTCAGCCACTTTCCCGAGGGATTTTGCCTCCTGATGAATCAACTCCAATTCTTCCTCATAATCCACCACTATTCTGCCAACCCCGGCCTCGATGGCCATCTTAATTTCATCGATTCCTTTGTTGTTTCCGTGAAAAATGATTTTCTCCATCGGAAAGTCCGCCTGCATGGCGGTGTATAGTTCTCCCCCGGAGACCACATCCAAATGAAAACCCTCACTCTCAATAATTTTACACATATGCATTGATAAATAGGCTTTACTGGCATAGGCTGCCTTATTTTTCGGATACGGCTTTAGAAATACATCATTAACGTTTTTTAATCGCTTCCGGATTAAATCTTCGGACATCACATAAAGGGGTGTTCCATATTCCTTTGCCAACCGGGTGGTATCATGCCCGGAAAAATAATAATGGTTATTGGAGTTGTTCGGATAATTCTCCATTCTATCGTCTCCTTTGTATTGAGTTCTCTGACATTCAAAATTATATTAAAAATAATGATAGTATATTAATCGCATAAAGTAAAGGCTAACCTCCCTCCAAAACCTTCTAAATTAACAAGGATGCAGTAAAAAGCCACCAGCCTTACGGCTGGTGGCACTAAACTATCTACTGTAGTTGCTAAAATCCTCATATGCGTCCCTTTGACCTCTGCTGCTATAACTACGTTATTCTCCAAGGATATCCGCAACCGCTTCACTACCGGATCGGATAACCCGCTGCACTTCCCAGTCCTCAGCGTAGTCAACTTCCACGAAGCGGTCTTCTTCCGGCCACTGCTCGGTAAGCAGCGTGCCTTCCCAATCAAAACTTAAGAAAGCTTCTTACCTAATGATAATGATCCTAAGTATTCTTTTCACCTCAACAAAAGGCCCATGAGAAAAACTCATGGGCCTTTATTTGATCACTCTTTGAAAGAGTGGTTCTTAACT